>DASXVK010000460.1:0-3462 GCA_036504295.1 Polyangia bacterium | reverse complement strand
GCGACGACCGTCACCCGCACGCCCGCGCCCGCGCCGGCGATGCGGCAGATGGCCACGTCGATGCCGTCGGCGCTGGTGCCGGAACTGACGCCGGCCACCACCCGCTCGGGGAGGGCGCGCAGCGCGATGAGGCGCGCGAGCGCGTCCGCGTCAGGCACGGCGGACCTCGCCGATAACGCGGCGCAGCCGCCCGCCCGCCTCGGCGAGGAGCGCCTCGGCCTTGGCCCGCGACACCTTCCGGTGGTGCATCACGAGGGCCACCTTGGGGCGGCCGCCCGCGCGCGTGAGGAGCGCCTGCGCCGCGCGCTCGTCGAGCCGCGCGAGCGCGCCCACGATGCGCCGCGCCCGGTCGCGCAGCTTGTCGCTCGTCGGCGCGACGTCGACCATGAGGTTGCCGTAGGTCTTGCCGAGGAGCACGAAGGTCGTGGTCGAGATCGCGTTCAGGATCAGCTTCGTCGCGGTGCCGGCCTTGAGGCGCGTCGAGCCGGCCACCACCTCGGGCCCGACCACGGCCGCGATGACGACGTCGGCCAGCCGCTCGGCCGCGGGCGGCTTGGCGCAGGTGACGAAGATGGTGCGGCTGCGGCGCCGGCGCGCGTACTCGAGCGCGGCGAGGGTGAAGGGCGTCACGCCCGAGGCCGCGATGGCGCACAGCACGTCGCGCGGGCCGAGGCCCACGCGGCGCAGGCGCAGCTCCGCCTCGCGCGGGTCGTCCTCGGCGCCTTCGACGGCGTGGGTGAGGGCGCGGGGCCCGCCGGCGATGACGGCGCAGACGCGCGAGGGCGCGACGGAGAAGGTGGGCGGGCACTCGGCCGCGTCGAGCGCGCCGAGGCGGCCCGAGGTGCCGGCGCCGGCGTAGACGAGCCGGCCGCCGCGGGCGAGCGCCGCGGCGCAGAGCTCGGCGGCGGCGGCGATGGCGGCGCGCTGCCCGCGCACCGCCTGGACGGTGCGCGCCTCCTGCGCGGTCAGCAGATCGACGATCTTCGCGGCGGGCTGCTCGTCGAGGCGGGCCGCGGCCGGGAGCAGCGCCTCGGTGGGCAGCAACCCGAACTCCACCTTGGCGCGCGCCCTCATCGGAGCCCGAGCACGTCCTGCATGTCGTAGAGGGCCGGCGCCTTGCCCTGGACCCACTGCGCCGCGCGCAGCGCGCCGCGGGCGAAGTTCTCGCGGCTCTCCGCCCGGTGCGTCACCTCGAGCCGCTCGCCGAGGCCGAGGAAGTGGACCGTGTGCTCGCCGACGACGTCGCCGCCGCGCAGCGCCGCCGTGGGCACCTCGCGGCCGACCGTCTCGCGCAGCACCTCGGCGATGCGCAGGGCCGTGCCCGACGGCGCGTCGCGCTTCGCCTTGTGGTGGATCTCGAAGACGCCGAGGCTGTACTCGGGCCCGAGCACCTGCGCCGCCTGGGCCACGAGCGCGAAGAGGACGTTCATGCCCACGCTCATGTTGGGCGCGAGGACGATCGGCACCTTGTGCGCGGCCAGGGTGACGGCGACCCGGCCCGGCTGGCCGAGACCGGTGGTGCCGACGACGGCGGCGACGCCGCGGGCGGCCGCGGCGCGCATCGTCGCCTCGGTGGCGCCGGGGGCGAAGTCGATGAGCACCTGCACGTCCTCGAGCGCGGCCTCGAGGTCGGCGCGCAGGGCGACGCCCAGGCGGGGCACGCCCGCGACCTCGCCGGCGTCGGTGCCGAGCGCGGCGTGCCCTTCGTGCTCCACGGCCGCCGCGAGCGTGAGCCCCGGCGCCGCGGCGATCGCGCGGGTGAGCGCCTGGCCCATGCGGCCGGCGGCGCCGACGACGGCGAGCCGGAGCGACGTCATGCGAGCAGCCCTTCGGCCACGAGCGCCGCTCGCAGCTTCTCGAGGTTCGCGCCGCCGAGCGGCGTGAGCGGCAGCCGGATCTCCGGGCTCATGGCCCCGATGAGGTGCATCGCGGCCTTCACCGGGATGGGGTTCGCCTCGACGAACATGGCGGTGTGCAGCGGCAGGAGCCGGTAGTGCAGGCGGCGCGCCCGCTCCCAGTCGCCGGCGTGGGCGGCGTCCCACTGCTCCGCCATGAGCGCCGGGACGACGTTCGAGGTGACGGTGATCACGCCGCGCGCCCCGACGGTGTAGAGCGGGAAGCAGGTGAAGTCGTCGCCCGAGAGCACCGCGATCCGGTCGCCGCAGCGGGCGATGATGTCCTGGGCGCGGGTCACCGAGCCGGTGGCCTCCTTCACCGCCACGACCTCGGGCACGGCCGTGAGCCGCGCGATGGTGTCCGGCAGGAGGTCGCAGCCGGTGCGGCCCGGCACGTTGTAGAGGATCGTCGGCAGCCGGCCCGCGTCGACCACGGCCCGGAAGTGGGCGATGAGCCCCTCCTGCGTCGGCTTGTTGTAGTACGGCGTCACGACGAGCAGCCCGTCGGCGCCGGCCTCGCGCGCGGCCCGGGCGAGAGCGGCGGCGTGGGCGGTGGCGTTCGAGCCGGCGCCGGCGATCACGGGCACGCGCCGGCGCGCCTGGTCGACGACGATGCGGATGACGCGCGCCTGCTCCTCGGCCGAGAGGGTCGGGGACTCGCCGGTGGTGCCGCAGGGCACCAGGCCGTCGATGCCGGCCGCGATCTGCGCCTCGACGTGGCGCCGCAGCGCCTCCTCGTCGACCCGGTCGCCGCGCAGCGGCGTGACGAGGGCCGTGATTGCTCCTTCGAACATGGTGAACCTCACCCGCGGGACGGGTCGTGGCGAACCGTACCAAACAGGGTGCGCGCGGGCAACCTCGCGTGAGAGCTCAGCTCGCGAACCAGGACGCGTCCACCTCGTCTTCGAGGTGGGGATCGCGTGACTCGACCTCGGCGAGGTAGGCGGCGTCGAGGGGGGCCGCGCCGCGCAGGGCGGCGAGGAGCTCGAGCCCGCGGCCGGCGTGGGCGCGGAACCGGCGGGCGCCGTACTCGCCCAGGCCCGGCCACTCGCCGCAGGCGGCCAGGAGCCCCTCGCGGGCCGCCTGCACCAGGGCGCGGCGGCGGAGCAGCTCGGACGCGGCGTGCGGGCCGGCGGCCACGCGGCGCGGGCGGCGTTCGCGGCGCACCACCTCGGCGAGCGCGGCCTCGAGCTGGCGCAGCGCGCGCAGCATCGGCAGCCCCGGCCCGGCGAACGGGCCGCGCGCGGCGGCGTCGGCGCCGGCGAGCGCGGCGGGCTCGCACACCGGGTGGCGGGGCGCCCGCGCCAGGTACCGCGAAGGCGTCACCGGCTCGGCGTCGAGCGCGATGGCGCGCTCGCGCGCGGCGGCGGCGGCGCCGATGTCGGCGCAGAGCACGATCAGCGGCGCGGGCTCGCCGGGGCCGGCGGGGGCGTCGTCGGCGGCGCCGAGCGGGCGCGCCGCGAGCAGGGCGACGCCGCGCGGGTGGAACGCCACCGCCTGGCCGGGCAGGGCCGGACGGCCGAGCGCGAGCGCGGCGGGCGCGGCGAGCACCCAGCGCACGCCGAGC
>DASXVK010000459.1:0-4031 GCA_036504295.1 Polyangia bacterium | reverse complement strand
CGAGGCCGGCCTCGCCGCCGCCGAGGCCGAAGGCGGCGACCATGACGCGGGTGAAGCCGAAGACCTCGTTCGCGTGCTCGAGGCCCTTGCCCTCGACCCCGCCGATGAGCTGGTCGGCGGGGACGCGGACCTCGTCGAGGATCACCTGCGAGGTGTTCGAGGAGCGGATGCCGTGCTTGACCTCCATGCGACCCGGGGCGAGGCCCGGCGTGCCGCGCTCGACGACGAAGAAGGTCGGGCCGCCCGGCGCCTGCGCCAGGATCGTGTAGAGGTCGGCGACGGCGCCGTTGGAGATGAACTGCTTCGTCCCCGTGAGGCGGTAGGCGACGACGCGGTCGCCGTCGCGCTCCGGGACGGCGACGGTCTTGAGCGCGGCCACGTTGCTGCCGGCCTCGGGCTCGGTCACACCGTAGGCGACGATGAGGCCCTCGTTGGCGACGCGGCCCAGCCAGCGGCGGCGCTGCTCGGGGGTCGCGCCGACGCGCAGCGGATCGCTGCCGAGCGCGATGGCGAGGAACGCGGTCGCGACGCCCAGGTCGAGCATCGCCATGGCCTCGCTCACGCGGTAGATGTCGCGCGCGCCGCCGCCCATGCCGTCGCTGTCCTCGGGCAGGAAGACGAGGTGCAGGCCGACCTCGGGGCTGAGCAGCTTGCGGATGACGGCCTCGGGGAGGATGTCCTTCTCGTCCCACTCCAGGCTCTTCTGCGGCGTGATGAGATCATTGCCGAGGTCCTTCAGAGTCCCCAGCAGGAGCTTCAGGCTTCCCTCGTCCAGTCCCGCCTGCACCATGAGTCACCTCCAGAGAGAGACCGCCTTTCCTAGCGCGGCCGGGCGGTGGTGCGCAAGTGCTACGCGCGAAACTCACGTCGGGGCGCAACGACGCACCGCGACGCATCATCTTACCGAGGAGAGAAATTCACTTTCATCGCACGAGCAGGGACACGTCGTGATCGAAGTGGCGGAGGGGAGTTCACGACGTGCGGACGAGCCCGGCGAGGGCTCGTCCGCTGAATCGAACCGCAGGAGGGGAGCGCCAAGGTGTCGGTAGGGCTCCCCGAGAGTGTGTGACAGTCGGGCTGGGCGTTGGGGTCGGGGGCCAAGGGCAAAGGTCGCGTGCCCCCCTCCTCGGTTCGGTTCAGCGTGCGAAGCTCAGAGTGAGCCCAGGAGCGCGAGCAGCGCGGGCACGTCGCCGAGCGCGACGCGCCGCACGGGGGCGTCGACCGGGTCGTCGGTGACGAGCGCGAGCAGCGCCGGGTCGCCGAGGCACAGCGGCGCCGGCGCGACCGCGCGGCGCCACACCTCGACCTTCGGCCCGGGCTCGAGGTGGAAGCCCTCGCACAGCACGACATCGGCCCCCGCGCCGTACTCGGCGACGAGCTCGGCGAGGCCGAGCGGCCGGCTGAGGTTGCGGAAGACCGCCAGCTCG
Organism: Polyangia bacterium; assembly: GCA_036504295.1. Taxonomy (GTDB): domain Bacteria; phylum Myxococcota_A; class Polyangia; order JACRCY01; family JACRCY01; genus DASXVK01. The sequence goes on along the minus strand of DASXVK010000459.1, from coordinate 2,604 downwards.
ACGCTCGAGGCGAGCACGGCCGTCACCGCCCCGGCGGCACGGACGCGGGCGGTGTCCTTGTGCGGGCGATCGGCGGTCGCCGCGTGGCCGTGGTGCTTGATGACGACGAGCCGGCGGCCGCGTTCGGCGAGGGCGGCCGCGAGACGCTCGATCAGCGTGGTCTTGCCGGAGCCGGAGTGGCCGACGATCGAGAGTACGGGTGGCATGGCGCGGAGGAGCAGGGCGGGGACGGGACGGGACGGCTCAGGTACGCTTGTCCGGCTCGATGCGGGCGGCCGGCTTCTCGTCGCCGGCGGCGATCTCGTCGTCGCCCTTGAGGCCCTTCTTGAGGCCGCGCACGGCGTTGCCCAGTGCCTGACCGAGCTGCGGCAGCTTCTTGCCACCGAACAGCAACAGCACGATGGCCAGGATCACCAGCCACTCGTAGAAGCCCATGCCGAACATGTAGTCCTCCGCGCCGGCACCCCACGGGATCCGGCGTTGGTGACTATACTGTGGCCCGAAGCCATGTCCATCGTCCAGGGGATTCGTGCGGGCGGGCCGGGCCGGACCGCGATGGCTTGCGCGACGGCGGCAGCCGCGGTACGCCATGGCATGAGCCGGCTGACGGGCGCCGCCGCCGCCGTCCTGGTGGGGGGCGAGGGGCGGCGCATGGGCGGGGTGCGCAAGCCGCTGCTGACGGTGCAGGGCCGGCGGGTGCTCGACCGCGAGCTCGAGGTGCTCGATCCGCTCTTCGACACCGTCATGCTCCTCGCCGACGCCGCGGCGCCCTTCGCCGGGTTCGGCCGCCGCGTGATCCTGGACGAGGCGCCCGGACGCGGCCCGCTGCCCGCCATCGCCGCGGCCCTGCGGGCGCTCGGGCGGCCCCTCTTCGTCGTGGCCGGCGACATGCCGTTCCTCGCGGCGGCGCCGATCGAGCTGACGGTGCGCCGCGCGCTGGCGAGCGGGGCGGACGTGGCGGTGCCGTTCACCGGCGGCCATCCCGAGCCGCTGCACGCCTGCTACCTGCCGAGCTGCCTGGCCGCGATCGAGGCGAGCCTCGCGGGCGGCCAGCTCGCGGTGATGGGCTTCTACGACCGGGTCCGGCTCTGCCGCGTGGAGGAGCCGGAGCTGCGCGCCCTCGCCCCGGATCTCGCGTTCCTGCGGAACCTGAACACGCCGGGGGCGCTCGGCGGGGGCTGAGCCGGCACGCCGCCGCCGGCCCCGCGGCCCCCCGCAGATCGTGTACGCTCGGCGCACGTCCCGAGGAGACCGCGCGCCGCCCGCGCCGAGAGGTCGTGATGCCACGCACGCCCGTCGCCCGCCGCTGCTCCAGATGCCCGCGCCCGGGGCGCGCCCGCGCGCTCCTCGCCGCGTTCGCCCTGACCGTCGCGCTCGCCGCCCACGCCCGCGCGGACGCGCCCGCGCCCATCACCCCCGGCCCCGAGGGCCGGCGCGCCTTCGACGACCTCACGCGCCACTACCGCGGGCAGGGGAAGCCGCCCTTCGAGGCCGCGCTCAAGGACCTCGCGAGCGCGGACGGGCCGCGGCGCGAGCGGGCCGGGCGCTACCTCCTCGCGCTCTTCATGCAGGCGTTCGCGGACGATCAGTCGGGCCGCGGCCCCTGCCGGCGCACGCCGTTCTTCGGCGGCGGCAGCGTGTGCGACGCGCGGGAGCTCCGCCGGGAGCTGAGCCAGGCGTTCGCCGCCCGGGCGAGCGGCCCCGCCGCCCTCGACGCGGCGCTGTGGCTCGTGACCGAGGAGAAGGTCGCCGAGAGCCAGGCGGCGGGCATGCACGTGATCGGGCGCGTCGAGTCCCCGCGGGTGACGGAGGTCCTGCGCGGCCTCCTCGCGCCGCCGCACCCGAACGAGGAGGTCCTGCGGCAGGCGATCGCGCTCGGCGGCGCGCGCCGCCTCGCCGGCCTCGCGCCCGCGCTCCGCGCGCTCTGCCACTCCCCGCGCCCGGCGGTGCGCGCGGCGGTCGTGAAGGCCGCGCCGGCGGTGGGGCTGCAGCTCGGGGGCGGCTGCCCCGCGCCCACGACGCTGTCGCCGTTCTGGGAGGCCGAGCTCCGCGCCATCGCCGAGATGGTGCTCACCAAGGTCCCGCCCGCGGCGCGGTGGATGCGCTTCACGCACACCGATCCGTCCTCGCGCGTGGGCGGCAAGCCGGTCGTCGTGGAGGTGCACGGCTGGCTCCTGGGCGAGGAGCCCGAGGCGTACCGTGCGCTCGACCGCTTCGCGCGCGAGCGCACGCTGCCGAAGAAGGCGACCACCGCCCGCGCCGGCAGCCTCGCCGAGGAGGCCAAGGACCTCCTCGCGGCGCGGGCGCCGGGCCGACGGGACGTGAGCGAGGCCCTCTCGGAGCGCGGCGGGCTCACGGGGCAGTTCCAGCCCCGCTTCATCAGCCTGCCCGAGGCGCTCGTGGCCGCCTGGGCCCTCGCGCGGAGCGACGGCCCCGTCGCCGCCGCCCTGCTCGTCCCCCGCATCGCCGAGACGCGGGACGACCGGTGGATCCGGTGGGCCGTGCGCGATCTGCTCGGCCACCAGTACCACCAGGAGATGCTGGAGGCCTTCTCCCTCGAGCGCGACTACGGCCGCGCGGCGCGCCTCGCGCGGCACCTCGGCC
>DASXVK010000458.1:0-9039 GCA_036504295.1 Polyangia bacterium | reverse complement strand
GCCCGGGACGTCCGGGTAGCGCACGGCCGTCGCCGGCGGGGGTGCCGCGCTCATCAGGGGCGCGGACGGGGCCGGCGGCTCCGGTGGCGGCGCCGCGCGGCTCGCCGGCGTGCGCGCCCACAGCGCCGCCGCCACGGCGAGCAGCACGCTCGCCCCACCGGCCGCGGCCCAGCGCCGCACCGGCCGTGCGCGGCCGCCGGCGAGCGCGCGGGCCTCGGCGGCCAGCGCGCCCGCGCTCCCGCGGCGCGCCGGCGAGGGGTGGAGCAGCCGTCCGAGGAAGCGGCGCACCGCCGCGGGCACGGCCACGGCGTCGCGCCACGCCAGCCGGTGGTGCTCGTCGACGAGCGTGTGCAGCGGGCGGCGCGTGAGCAGGGCCAGCGCGACGCAGCCGGCGGCGTAGACGTCGGTGGCGGGCTCGGCGTACCCGGTGAGCTGCTCGGGCGCCATGTAACCCGGCGTGCCGACCGCGGTCGTGAGTCCCGGCGCGCGCGCCGCGGGGAACGTCTGGGCCGCGTGGAAGTCGAGCAGGACGATGGTGCCGTCGTCGCGGCGCACGAGGTTGTCCGGCGTGAGGTCGCCGTGGACCACGGCCGGGCTGCGGCCGTGCAGGTACGCGAGCACGTCGAGGATGCCGGCGACGTCGCGGAGCACCTCCCGCCAGTCGGGCGCGCGCCCGGCGAGCTCGTCGGCGAGCGTGCGGCCGGCGACGAGCTCGGTCACCACGTACCAGGCGCTCCCGGGTCCGTCCTCGAGGAGGAAGTGCTCGACCAGGCGCGGGACGCCGGGGTGCTCGAGCCGCCCCAGCAGCTCGGCCTCGCGCTGCAGCCGCTCGGCCTCGCGGAACGAGGTGAGCCCGAGGACGCGCCGCTCCTTGACGGCCACCGCGAGGCCGTCCGCGACGCGGCGGCCCCGGCGGGTGGTCCCGGTGGCGCCCGTGCCGAGCGGCCCCTGCAGCTCGTAGCGGCCGGCGAGGAGGGAGGGCGAGCTCGTGGTGGGCATGCCGGTGATACGCCCGGGAAGAACCGGAGTTCTGCCGCGGTTGCCGTGCGCCCGCGATCCGACGATCCTGACCGGGATGGGCGCGTCGCGAAGCGGGGCGGGGTGGCGGCTGCACGCGGGCGCGCTGCTGCTCGCCGTCGCGCTCCTCGGCGGCTGCGAGATCGTCTCCGGGGTCCGCGACATCCGGGTGGGCGACGCCTCAGCGCGGGCGGACGGCGAGGTCGAGGGCCAGGATCCCGCGGATGGCGGCAGCGGCGACGCGGCGGTCGCGGCCGACGCCCCGGTGTGCCCGGCCTGCCGTGCCGGCGAGGAGTGCTGCGACGGCGTCTGTCTCGCGAGCGCCGGCCCGCACCCGGCGGACGCCGACACCCGCTTCGTCCTGGACGCGACCGAGTGCGACATGCGGTGCGGCGGCGCCTGCGCCACCGCGGCGCCCCTGCTCGTTTGGTCCCAGGGCGAGAGCAGCCAGTCGGAGCCGATGGAGCGCAGCGCCGCCTGCGGGCGGTTCTACGCCACCCTCGACGTCGCCGGGCGCGACCTCCCCTACCGCTTCGCCTGTCCCGACGGGATCACCACCTTCCTCGACCCCGGGAACCCCCGGTGCACGGCGGCGTGCGGCCTCGGCTGCGCGAACACCGCCGCGGCCGGATGCGCCAGCATCGCGGGCGCGCCGTAGCGCCCGGAAACTCGCGCCTTCCCACGCTGTCTGACATCCCAATGCACGCTCGACTCGCCTCTCTGGGCTCCGTCACCTGTGCGCTGGCGGGGGGGATCCTGCTCGCCTCGTGCACCCCGCTGCCGGCGCCGAAGATGGCCGCGCCCGCCTCCGTCCCGGCGGCCGACGAGGCCCTACCGCCGGCGCCGGAGCTCGCGGTCGTGCACTACGGCCCCGAGGGCGAGATCGCCAAGGTCGCGGCGATCACCGCTGTGTTCAACCAGCCGATGGTGGCCCTGTCCACCCGCGCCGAGAAGGTCCCGCTCGTGGTCGACCCGCCGCTCAAGGGCGATCTGCGCTGGGTCTCCGGCGACACGCTCAAGCTCGAGCTGACCGAGCGGCCGCGCCACGCCACCGAGTACACCGTCCGCGTCCCGGCGGGCACGGCCTCGATCGCCGGGCGGCGCCTCGCGCGCGAGGTCGTCTGGCGCTTCGCCACCCCGCGGCCCGCGCTCGAGCGCGCGACCATGCCGGGCGTGCAGGTGTGCGGGCAGGAGCTCGTGCGGCCGGGGCTCGTGCTCGAGCTCAGCTTCAACCAGCCGGTCGCGCCCATCGAGATCGAGCGGCACCTGCGGCTCACGGTCAACGGCGCGCCGGCCGAGCTCCGCGCGGAGCGCAGCCCGAAGCGCTACCCCGACGTCATCGTCGTCACGCCGGTGACGCCGTTCCCGCACGGCGCCGTGGTCGGGTGGGACCTGCGCGCCGCCTACCGCGGCGCGGAGGGGCCGCGCGCCGCCGCCGCCGGGAAGCGGGGCGAGTGGGGCCGGGCGCGGCCGCTGGCGGCGGTCCTGAGCTGCGCCGAGGTGGGGCCGCCGCCGGAGCCCGGCGCCGCGCCCGCGCCGCCGCGCACCGCCTGCTGGCCGATGGCGCCGGGGGTCGTCGTGTCGCTCACCGCGCCGGTCCGGGTCGCGGACTTCGCCCGCGCCGTCGCGGTGACGGTCACGGCCAAGGGGCGGCCGCCGCGGCGCCTCGGCGCCGCCGCCTGGGAGCCCACCTCGTCGTGCTTCGCGCCGGGCACCAAGACGCCGTACGCGCGCGAGTTCCACCTGAAGGACGACCTGCCGCTGCACGCGCGCATCGACGCGGTGGTGCCGCCGGGCCTCGAGGACCTCTTCGGCCGCACGCTGGCGCGCGAGGCGCGGCTGGAGCTCGCGACCCAGGGCTATCCCCCGGGGCTGTTCTTGCCGCGCGACGGCGAGCGCGGCGACGACCGCCGCGGCGACCGCGCCGACGCCGAGTCCGAGTCCGAGTACGTGCTGGAGGCGCCGCGGCGCTACACCGTCAAGGCCGTCAACGTCGCGCAGCTCGTCCTCACGAAGGCCGTGCTCAGCGGGCCCGAGCTCGTCCGCTACCTCGAGTGCAACCGCCAGGACGACGAGAAGGACCCGGACGCCTGGGAGGGGCCGAAGGACGCGCGCACGCGCCGGCCCTGCCTGCTGCGCCTCCTGCACCTCCTGCAGAAGAAAGTCGGGCTCGCCGTCGAGCGCCGGGTGGTGTCGGTGCGCGCGCCGGCGGACCGGGTCGCGCCGCACGAGCTGCCGCTGCTGCCGCCCGGGCGGCAGGGCGGGGTCGTCGCGTTCCAGCTCTCGAGCCCTCAGGTCGTCGACAGCGAGCGCCGCGCGCTCACCTGGGAGCGCGTCGTGAGCTTCACCGCGCTCGACGTGCACGCCCGGCTCTCGCCGCACAACCTCGTCGCGTGGGTGACGGCGCTCAAGGACGGCCGCCCGGTGAGCGGCGCCCGCGTCCGGGTGCTGGACGCACGCGGGCGGGTGCTCTCGACCGGCACGACCGGCCCCGGCGGCGTGGCCCTGCTGCCCGGCTTCGCCGGCCTGCCCGAGGCGCAGAAGTCGAACCGGGTGCCCCGGCTCTACGTGCTCGCCGAGCGCGGCAGCGACCTCGCCTACGCCGAGCCGCACCGCCACACCGGCGCCGCCGCCGGCCTCACGGCCCAGGCCCGCCGGCGCGACGGCGAGACTGGCACCTGGGAGGGCGCCGGGCCGCGGCTCATCGGGTACGCCGCCACCGAGCGCGGCATCTACCGCCCGGGCGAGCCGGTGCACCTCTACGCCATCGCGCGCCAGTACGTCGGCGGCGGCCACCGCCCCCTCGGCGGCGCGGCGCTCACGCTGCGGGTCCTGAGCCCCGCGGGCGCGGTGCTCCTGTCGACGCCCGTGACCACCGACGAGTTCGGCGCGGCCCTCGCGCACTTCGATCTGCCCGCGACCGCGCCGCTCGGCGGCTACCGCGTGCGGCTCACCGCCGGCGAGGTGCGCCTGGCCGATCACTACTTCCAGGTGCAGCAGTACCGCCCGCCGCGCTTCGAGGTGTCGCTCGCGACGCCGCGCCGCGAGATCCTCGCCGGCGAGAGCGTGGACCTCAAGCTGGGCGGCCGGTTCTTCTCGGGCGGCCCGACCGCGCGCGCCCCCTTCGTGCACGTGATCGCGCGCGATCCCGCCCGCCTCTGGCTCTCGCAGCTCACCGACTACCACATCGGCGCCGACCTCTCGCTCGGGCCGACGTCGCCGGCGCGCGGCGAGGCCTCGCGCGCGAACGGCCGGCTCGACGCCGCGGGCGCGGCCACGCTGCGCCTCGCGACGAAGGCGGGCGAGGCGTGGCACCCGCTGCGCTACTTCGTCGAGGCGGAGGTCCGCGATCAGACCCAGGCGACGGTCGCGGCCGAGGCGAGCGTGCTGGTCCACCCGGGCGACCGCTACGTCGCGGTCAAGCGGCTCACCCCCAGGGGCGCGCCCTTCGACCGCGTGGCGCTCCAGGTGCTCGTCGTCGACACGAAGGGCGCGCCCAAGGGCGGCGCCGTGACCCTGACCGTGCACCCCCGCATCCGCGCCACGATGCTCGTGGGCGGGCGGCGCGAGCATGTCGACCGCATCGACCTCGACACCGTCGTCGAGAAGCGCACGGTCCCGGTGCCGGCCGCGGGCGCCGGCGTGACGTTCCAGTATCCGCTCGTCCACGAATGGGTCTCGGCGCTCCTGACCGTGACGGACGCGGCGGGGCGGGTCGCGCGCACCGACCTGCACCTGCCGCGGCCGGCGAAGCCGCGGCCGGAGGAGCCGGCACGGGCGCCCACGCCGATGCACGAGCCGCTCGAGATCCACTTCGATCAGGAGTGCTACCAGCCGGGCGCGACGGCGGTGATCACGGTGCGGCGCGAGCCCCGACTCGCCGCGGCCACGCTCTTCGTGCAGCGCGAGCGCACCTTCGCCGCCCTGCCGCTCGACTTCGCGGGCGGCGCGACCGCCCAGGCGCGCTTCCCGATCACCGAGGACCACATCGGCGGCCTCACCGTGAGCGTCGTCGCCTACCCCGCCGGCGCGCCGCGCGACCAGGGCAAGCCCGTGCTGCCGCTCGGGCGCACCGAGCGCCTCTGCGTCGACGACTCGGCCCTGGCGCTGAGCGTGGCGGTGCAGCCCGAGCAGCGCGTCTACCGCCCGGGCCAGCCCGCCACCGTCACCCTCCAGGTGACCGACGCCAAGGGCCACGGCCGCGAGGCGGCGATCGTGCTGATGGCCGTCGACGAGTCGGTGCTGCGGCTCACGCGCCACCGGCTCCACAACCCGCTGCGCAACCTGTACCACACGCCGGAGGACCAGATCACGTTCGACGAGCTGCGCGCCTACCTGATGCCGCTCGCGATCCCGGTCCTGCACGTGGACCACGCGGCGCTCGGCGGGTTCGGCCTGATGGGCTACGGCTCCGGCGGCGGCGGCTTCGGCGCGGGGTACGGCCGGGGCGCGGGCGTGGTCGCCGGTCGGGCCGACGGCGGCGTGCGCGAGCCGCGCCCGAAGACCCGGCGCGTCTTCCTCACGACCGCGCTCTTCCGCCTCGTGCGCACCGACGCCGCCGGCCGCGCGCGCGTCACCTTCCCGCTGCCCGACAACCTCACCGCGTTCCGGCTGATGGCGGTGGCGTTCGACCGGGGGCGGCGGGCCGGCATCGGCGAGGCGAGCGTCACCACCGATCAGGCGCTCGCGCTGGTGCCGGCGCTGCCGCGGCTGGCGCGGGTGGGCGACCGCTTCGGCGGCGGCGTGGTGGTCTACAACAACGACGTCGCCGCGGGCGAGGCGCAGGTCACGGCGCGGGCGACCGGCGCCGTGCTCGAGGGCCCGGTCACGAAGACGCTGCGCGTCGGCAAGGGGCTCAGCGAGGAGGCGCGCTTCGCGTTCCGCGCCGACCAGCCGGGCCGGGCCACGCTGCGCTTCGAGGTGCGCCTCGGGGCGGAGCGCGACGTGCTCGAGCACGACCTGCCGATCGAGCTCCCGCGCACGCCCGAGACCCGCGCGGTGGCGGGCATGACCGAGGACGCGGCGCGGCACGAGGTCGAGCCGCTCGGCGACGTGCAGCCGGGCTTCGGCGGGCTCGAGGTGAGCCTGTCGTCGTCGGCGCTGACCGGCGTCGACGAGGGCCTCGACCAGCTCATCAAGTACCCGTACGGCTGCATGGAGCAGAAGTCCTCGCAGCTCCTGCCGATGCTCGCGGCGATCACCCTCGGGCGCCGCTTCGCGCTCAAGCTCCCCGGCGAGCCGCGCGAGCTGGCGCGCCGCGCGCTCGGCGACATCCTCGCGCTGCAGACCGCGAACGGCGGCTTCGCCTACTGGCCCGGCGGGCGCGCCGCGTACCCGTGGCTGGCGGGCTACGCGCTCGTGGTCTTCCACCGCGCGGCGCAGGCCGGGGTGCCGGTCGACGCCGAGAACGTGCGGCGCGCGGCGGGCTATCTCGCCGGCGAGCTGCGCGACCGGCGCGGCGCCGACCTGGGCAGCCTGGGCCAGCAGGCGCTGATGGTGTACGGCCTGGCGCTGCACGGCTACGACGTGGCGGAGCCGGCCGCGCGCCTCTTCGCCGCGCGGGGCGAGCTGCCCACCTTCGGCCGCGCCATGCTCCTCGCGGCGCTCGGCCTGGAGGCGCGGGCGGCGCGGGCGCCCACGCCGCTGCCGGGCGCGCGCCCGGCGCGCGCGCAGCCGGCGCCGGTCGCGGGCGCCGCGCCGCCGCCCACGCCGCGCCAGATGATCGGCACGCTCGTGCGCGAGGTGGGCAGCGCGCTCGGCTTCGAGGGCGGGTACGCCTTCGCGGCCGAGGCGCACGGCGAGCAGCTCGCGGCGCTGATGAGCAGCAACGACCGCACGACGGCGATGGTGCTGCTGGCGCTGCTGCAGGCGCGGCCCGAGCACCCGGCGGTGCCGCGGCTGGCCTACTACCTCGTCGCGGGCCGCCGCGACGCCAGCCGGCGGCCGGTGGCGCGGTTCCGCAACACGCAGGAGGCGGCCTGGAGCCTGCTCGCCCTCAGCGACTACGCGCAGGTCATCGAGGGCACGGCGCCGGACTACGCGGCCACCGTGAGCCTCGGCGGGACGACGCTGCTGAGCGAGCGGTTCGCCGGGACGGGCCTCGGCGCGCGGGCCCACGCGGTCCCGATGACGGCGCTCCAGGCGGCCGTCGGCCGCGCGAGCCAGCAGCTCCTCCTCCGCAAGCAGGGGAAGGGGCGGCTGTACTACGCCGCCCGCCTGCGCTTCGCCCGCACCGCCGCCGACCCGGCCCCGGTCAGCCGCGGCTTCCACGTCGCGCGGCGCCTGCTGCTCCTCGACGACGCGGGCGAGGTCGCGCCTTCGCCACGGCCGCCGCGGCTCGGCGAGGTCGTGCGCGTGGTCGTCACGGTCAAGAACGCGCAGACCCGCCGCTTCGTCGTCGTGGACGACCCGCTGCCGGCGGGCGTCGAGGCGATCGACCCGGCCCTCGGCACGGCCAGCCGCCGCATCACCCGCCCGGCCGGGCCCGCGCGCCCACGGACCCGCTACGACCACCGCGAGCTCCGCGACGACCGCGTGGTCCACTTCGTCGACGAGCTGCCCCCCGGCGAGCACGTCTTCGAGTACCTCGGCCGCGTGGTCGTCCCGGGCGCCCAGGCCTGGCCCGCGGCCCGCGCCGAGGAGATGTACGGCCCCGAGGTCTACGGCACGAGCGGGGCCGAGGTGTTCCGGGCGCCGTAGGCGGAGCTGAACCGCCAAGACGCCACGACACCGGCGGAAGAGAACAGGGAGGCGGGGAGGCGGGGAGTAGGATTGGGGTTTGTTGTGGTAGCGCGCCGCGACGTGCTCGAGCGCCGTTCTCGCGCGTTCAGCGCCACCCAACCCAGATCCGTCTCCCCGTCTCCCCGCCTCCCTGTTTCCGGTCCGACTTTGAGCGCCGGTGTCCTGGCGTCTTGGCGGTTCAATCTTCCGCCGCGAACCGCCCCGGCAGCAGCGGGGCCGGGTCCATCACGTCCGTCTGGCCGTCGAGGATGAGGTCCGCGGCGAGGCGGCCGAGGGCGGGGCTGGTCTCGATGCCGACGCCCCCCTGGCCGGCGAGCCAGAAGAAGCCGCCGAGCCGCGGGTCCTCGCCCACGACCGGGACGAGGTCCGGCGCGAAGGTGCGCAGGCCGGCCCACCTGCGGCGCAAGGCGCGGGGGGCGATCGCCGGCAGGTGCCGGGCGACCTTGTCGATCGCCTCGGCCACGTGCTCCTCGGCGGGCGCGGCGTCGCAGGGCGCCACCGGCGTCTCGTCCATGGGGCTCGCGAGGAAGCCGCCCGACTCGGGCTTCACGTAGAAGCGGTGCTGCTCGCAGTCGATCATCGGCAGGCCGCGCGCCGGCAGGCCGTCGGGCGCGTCGAAGGTGATGATGGTGCGGCGCAGCGGCGTGAAGGCGATGGGCGACGCGCCGGCGAGCGCGCCGATCACGCCGGCCCAGGCGCCGGCGGCGTTGACCACCCGGCGGGCGCCGAAGCGGCCGGCGGAGCACTCGACGCCGGTGACGCGGCCGTCGGCGGTGAGGACCGCGTGCACGTCGGCGCGGAGGCGCACCTCGCCGCCCGCGCGCGTGACCGGGCGCAGGTAGGCCTGGAGCAGGCCGTGCACGTCGATGGCGCCGTCGTCGGGCAGCAGCAGGCCGCCGTCGTAGCGGGGGCCGGCGAGCGCGGGGTGGCGCCGGGTCGCCTCGTCGATGTCGATGAGCTGGTTGCGGATGCCCTCGGCGGCCATCACGGCGGCGAAGGCCTGCAGGTCGGGCCACGCGGCGCCGCCGGCCGGGACGATCACCCCGAACCCCTCGACGAGCGGCTCGTCGCTGAAGCCCGCCGGCGGCTCGCGCAGGAACGCGCCGCCGAGCGCGATGAGGCGCCGCACGATCGGCTGGCGGTGGAACGTGACCACGGTGGCGGCGCTGCGGCCCGAGGCGTGATAGCCGGGCTGCGCCTCGCGCTCGAGGACGAGGATGTCGCTCAGGCCGCGCCGCTGGAGGAAGTACGCCAGGGCCGCGCCTGCGATGCCGCCGCCGA
>DASXVK010000457.1:0-2288 GCA_036504295.1 Polyangia bacterium | reverse complement strand
TGAGCGCCCCGCCGGGCCCCACCGCGGCGGCCACGGCCGCGGCGGCGGCGATGCCGATCCAGAGGCCGCGGCGCGACCCGCGGGGGCGCGCCGGGCCGTCCGGCGCGGTCGGCAGCACGAGCGGCGCCGAGGGCCCCGTGGGGGCGACCCCGCCCGGCGCGGGGCGGCGCGCGGCCGGCACCACGTCCTCGACGTCGTCGAGGTCGAGCTCCTGCGTGATGTCCTCGCTGGCCGTGATCGGGAGCGCCGCCGGCGCCTCGGCCTCGCGCGGCGTCGTGGCCGCCGCCGGCGTCAGCTCCTGGGGCACGGTGCGCACGTCGGTGAACGGGTCGCCGGGCGGCGGCGGGGGGGCGACCGCGGGCGCCAGCTCCTGGGGCACGGTGCGCCCGTCGGCGAACGGGTCACCGGGCGGCGGCGGCGCGGGCGTGGGCGCCAGCTCCTGGGGTACGGTGCGCACGTCGGCGAACGGATCGTCCGGCAGCGGCTCGTCGTCGTCCTCCCAGTCGCCGGACGCCTGCGCGGCCAGCGCGAGCGCGGCGCGCATCGCCCGCGCCGAGGGGAAGCGGTCCGCGGGGGCCTTCGCCATCGCCTTCGCGACCACCGCCTGCAGCTCCGCCCGGACCTCCGCGCGCAGGCCGCGCACCGGCGTCGGCGTCTGCGTCGCGACGCGGGCGAGGATCGCGGCCCGGTCCTTGCCGCCGAAGGCCGGGGCGCCCGTCAGCATCTCGTACAGGAGGACGCCCGCCGCCCACACGTCGGTCCGCGCGTCCCCGGCCGCCGCCGCCTCGGCCTGCTCGGGCGCGAGATAGCGCGCCGCGCCGTGCGCCTTCGCGCCGGGCCCGAACAGGTCCGCGACGCCGAAGTCGAGCAGCTTCACGTGGTCGCGGCGCTGGTCGCGTCGGCACAGGAAGACGTTCTGCGGCGTGAGGTCGCGGTGGGCGACGCCGGCGGCGTGGGCCGCGGCGAGGCCCGCGAGGATGTCGCGGGTGATGCGCACGGCCTGCCGCAGGGCGAGGCGGCGGACGCGCCCGAGATACACCGCCAGGTCCTCACCCTCGAGGAGCTCGCTGACGACGAAGGCGCCGCGGGCGCCGGGAGGGCTCACGCCGATGAACGCGGCCAGGTGCGCGTGGGCGAGCGCGCCCACCAGCTGGGCGTCCCGGTGGTAAGCCGCGAGCGCGGCGGCGTCGCCGGTCACCGACGGGTGCAGCAGCTTCACCGCCACCTTGCGGTCGTGGCCGAGGTCCTCCGCCTCGTACACCAGCCCGACCGCGCCGGAGCCGCGGCGCCGGGTCAGACGATAGCGGGCGGCCAGCAGCTGGCCGGTGAGGCGGTCGGGTCCGGGCATCGACACCTCAGTCTACCAGTGTCGCCGAAATTCAGCGCGAGATCGTGGCCCCGGCCGCGGTTGACCAGGGGTTCGTGGCTGAAGCTCCTCGCGCTCGCGGCCGGCTGACCCGCGCCCGCTACTCCTCGCCGCCGGCGAAGAAGCGGTCGAGGATCGCGCGGTGGATCGGCACGATGGCGTAGTGATCGAGCTCGGCGGCCCCCACGAGCGCCATCCCCTGGCCCTCGCGCAGCGTCAGCGCCTCGGGCGGGACCGCGAGCGCGGCGACGAACATCGTGCGGTCGCGGGTCGCGTCCTCGCTGTGGTGGAAGAGGGCGAGGGGCCCCTCGAGCGCGAGGCCCAGCTCCTCCTCGATCTCGCGCCGGGCGCCCTCCTCGGGGGTCTCGCCGTCCTCGAGGTGGCCGGCGAAGATCGCCCAGAAGCCGGGCCAGCGGATGGCCGGGTCGTCGTCGCGGTGCTGCAGGAGGACGCGGCCGTCGCGGTGGAGGATGACGCCCGCGACGCGCAGCTTCGGAACCGGGGCCGACATGCGCGAGACCGTACCGTGGCCCGGGCCGGGCGGCAACGCGCCCGTCAGCGATGGGTGAAGGTGCGGCAGTCGGCGTGGCCGTCGTGCAGGCCCAGCTCGATCTTGCCGGCGCCGCACTCGAGCGACTGGTTGAAGCGGCAGTCGGCCACCTTGCAGGCGCCCACGGCGCCGGTCTCCGGGACGCCGCCCTGCTTCCCCGCCATGAACGTGTCGCACATGGGGTGCATCCCGTCGCCGATGGTCACGGCCGCGGCGTGGCACTCTCCCTGGCGGTTGTAGGCGCACTGCTTCGCTTCGCACATCGCAATCTTCGACAGCTGAATCGCCATGATGTCCCTCCGCGTCAGGCATATACGCCGAGCGGACTGGTGGCGTCGCGCGCCCGCCGCGTCAAGTTGCGGCAGGCGCGCG
>DASXVK010000456.1:0-2223 GCA_036504295.1 Polyangia bacterium | reverse complement strand
CGCATCTTCGACCCGTTCTTCACCACCAAGCCGGCTGGCGAGGGGACCGGGCTCGGCTTGCCCCTCGCGCGCCGCTTCGTCGAGGAGCATGAGGGCGCGCTCTCGATCGAGAGCGCGCCGGGCGAGGGGACGACCGCGCGGCTCTGGCTGCCGAGGAGCGACCGGGCCGTGACCGAGCCGGCGTCTGGCGGCGGCCTCGTCGTCGGCGAGCAGGATCTGCGGGAGAGGTGACGCCGCCGCGGCGAGCATGTCGCTGGGGCGTTCGCGCGGTCGCGGCTGCAATGAGCTTCGGTGCGGCGTCGATCACGCATGCGTTCCCTGTGCCTGCTCGCGCTGCTGGGCGCGCCGGCCGCCGCGGCCGCCGCGCCGCCGGCGCCGCTGCCCGCCGGCCTGTCCGCCTGGGACTACGGCCGCTCCCTGTGCGAGGGCTGCGCGGTGCCGGCGGCCGCGGTCGTGGCGGGGTTCTACGACGCGCCGGAGCGAGCCGCGCGCGAGCTGCGCCGCTGGCGCCGGCGCGACCTCGCGCTTGGCAACCCATCGCCGCGCACACGGACGAGCTCGGCCTGACGCAGCCGCCCGGCATCACGGTGGTCCTCGACCTGTTCGCCCGGGCGGGCGACGCCCGGGCGTGGGCGGCCCGGCGTGGCCGCGGCGTGTCATCGCGGTGCAGGCCCCGGACCAGTCGGGCGACGACGAGTCGCGCCCGAGGCGCGTCGTTCGCATCGGCCCGCGCGCGACCAGGGCCTACCGCGCGAGCGACGTCGCGCGCATCTACGAGACGCTCGGCGAGACCCGCGCCGGCGCCGCGGCCCTGCGCCGGCTCGACCCGCTGTGCGACGTGGCCGCGGACCGGGTCTTCGTCACCCGCGCCCCGTACCAGGGCCCGTGGGCCGCGGTCACCTGCGGCGACGAGCCCGCGCTCGTGCCCCTGACCGACACCCTGTTTCTCACCATCGTCCGCCGGCACGGGCGCGAGATCCGGCTGTACCAGATCGTGCGCGTCATGTGCGACATGCCCTCGATCGACGAGTGGCTCTACGACGTGCGTGCCGGCCGCCGGCCGATCCCCGGCGCGACCTACCTCCCCGGCCCGCTCGACGATCCCGCCGCGGGCGGCGGCTGCGGCGGACGGTCCTGACGCGGGCGCCGCGCCCGCGCGGGTGATCGCGGCGTCGGAGACCGAACCCACCCCCTGCTGCGTATCCGCCCCCGGCTCCCGGTGGGAGCCGAGGAGGTCTCGCATGCACCAAGGCCGCGCTGCCACCCTGGTCTCCCTCGTCCTCACGGCGGCGCTGGCCGCCGGGCTCGCGCTCGTGCTCGGGCCGGCGGCGCCGGCGCGCGCCGCGGCCCCCGAACCGGAGCGGGCGCCGCGCCGCATCGAGGTGGACGCCAAGGCCACGCTGGAGGTGGCGCCGGACCGGGTGAGCCTCACGCTCCAGATCGCGGAGCGGCGGGCCCGGCCGCACGCCGCCGTCGCCGAGGCCTGGAAGCGCCGCGCGGCGGTGCTCGCCGCCCTCGGCCGGGCCGGCGTCGCGGCCGCGGACCTCACCGCGTCGCAGGCGACGCGGCGGCCCGTCTACCGGGACGGGCGCCCCGACGGCTTCGAGGCGCAGCTCAGCGTGGTCGCGCTCGTGCGCGCCCCGGACGCGCTCGGCCACCTCGTGGAGGCCGCCGTGGACGCTGGGGCCACGAGCTTCCAGACCCAGCTCGAGAGCAGCCGCATGCCCGAGATGAAGAAGCGCGTGCGCGAGATGGCGCTCGCGGCGGGCCGCGAGAAGGCGCAGCAGATCGCGCAGGCGACCGGCGTGGCCCTCGGCCCGCTCCAGGCGGTGGCCGAGCACCAGGGCAGCACCGGCTCCTGGCCCTTCGGCGGGGGTGAGGCGAACGTGGTCAACGTGACCGCGGCCGAGCGCGGCGAGGCCGGGCGGCCGGGCACGCTGCCGCTCAGCCTCACGCTGCGGGTGGTGTACGCGCTGCGATGAGCGCAGCAATCGCGCGCGGGCGTGAGTCACGCGCGTAGCCATTCGCCACGCGCGCCGTACATAAGCCCGGTGAGCGACGGGCAGGTGACCACCGGCGCGCTCGGTCAGCGTTACCTCGCGACCGCATTGGTCAAGCGGGGCCTGCGCATCGAGACCTGGCGCGGGCGGGACCTGGCGAGCGGGGCGCCGGTCATCATCAAGCAGACCGCGGCGGCGGAGGTGTCCCCCGGCGCGCAGCTCC
>DASXVK010000455.1:0-5981 GCA_036504295.1 Polyangia bacterium | reverse complement strand
GGGCTTCGCCTACGTCGGCCGCGATCTGAACACCCCGACCGTCGCCACGGCCGCCGGCCCGGAGTCGCTCCGCCGCGCGCACGACTTCGAGATGAGCCTGCGGCCGCTCGGCGACGACCGGCTGGAGGTCGCCGGCGGGGTGCGCGTGTGGAGCACGGAGGAGGCCGACCCGCGCGCCCGCCTCAGCCTGCGCCTCGTGCGCGGGCTCTTCCTCGAGGGCGACTTCGAGGCGCGCCAGCTCACGCTGCTCGACCCGGCGAGCGGCCAGCGGCAGACCGTGCGGGACTACCGCGGCGCGGCCGGCCTGCGGGTGGACTTCGACCACCTCACCGCCGCCGTCTACGCCCTCGTGGGCCAGCCGCGGCTCGGCGGCAACGAGTTCCAGGGCATGACGGCGCTCCTCAAGATCACCGGCGAGCGGCAGCCGCCGCTGTGGTACGGGCCGGCCCAGGTGCGCCGCGTGACGCTCGACCGGGACGCCGCGTCGGACCGGGGGTTCGCCGCGCTGATGCTCGAGATCCGCGAGGCCGAGCGCGACCCGTCGGTCACCGCCGTGCTCCTCGTCCACGACGATCTCGCGCTCGGCTGGGGCCGGATCGAGGAGGTCCGCGCCGCCGTCGCGCGGCTGCGCCAGAAGGGCAAGCCGGTCTACGCCTACGCGAGCGACCTCGGCACCCGCACCTACTACATGCTCGCCGGCTGCGACCGCCTGTGGCTCAACCCCGCCGGCGACGTGCGCCTCCTCGGCCTCACCTCGAACGCCCTCTACTTCAAGGGCACCCTCGACAAGCTCGGCGTGCAGGCCGACTTCGTGAAGATCGCCGAGTACAAGAGCGCGCCCGAGGCCTACACCCGCTCCGGCTCGTCCGAGCCGGCCCGGCGCCAGCGCAACGAGCTGCTCGACGATGTCTTCGGGCGGGTCGTCGCCGCGGTCGCGCGCGACCGCGCGCTCGACACCGCCGCCCTGCGCGCCCTGATCGACCGCGGCCCGATGACGCCCACCGACGCGCGCGAGCGCAAGCTCATCGACGCCATCAAGTACCCCGATGAGATCGACGACCTGGTCGCCGAGGCGCTCGGCCGCCGGGTGCGCGTGCGCGATCTCGACGACTCGCCGCGCCGGCCGCGCTCGTGGCGGCCGCCCCGCATCGCCGTCGTCTTCGTCGACGGCGACATCGTCGACGGCAAGAGCCGCGAGGTGCCGCTGCTCGGCCAGCGCCTGGCCGGCGGCGACTCCGTCGCGGCCGCGATCCGCGCCGCCCGCGGCGACCCCGACACGCGCGCCATCGTGCTGCGCATCAACAGCCCGGGCGGCGCCGTCACCGCCTCGGACCAGATCGCCCGGGAGGTCCAGCGCACCCAGGGCAAGAAGCCGATCATCTGCTCGATGGGCGACGTCGCGGCCTCGGGCGGCTACTACGTCGCCGCGCCGTGCGACCGCGTCCTCGCGTCGCCGTCGACCACCACGGGCTCCATCGGCATCTTCAGCGGCAAGTTCGACGTGCACGGGCTCGCCGACCGTCTCGGCCTCGGCGTGGAGACCTCCATCCGCGGCGCCCACGCCGACATCGCCAGCCCGTTTCGCGGCTGGACCCCCGACGAGCGCGCCGCGCTCGAGCGGCAGCTCCGCTACTCGTACGACCGCTTCCTCGAGCTCGTCGTCGCCGGCCGCAAGCTCACCAAGGGCCGCGTGGACGAGCTCGGCCGCGGGCGCGTCTGGAGCGGCGCCGCGGCGCTGCGCCAGGGGCTCGTCGACGCCGAGGGCGGGCTCCTCGACGCCATCGACCTCGCGAAGCTGCGCGGCGGCCTCGCGGCCGACGAGCCGGCGACGATCTGGATGCTGCCGACCGTCAGCCGGACGATCCTCGATCGCCTCGTCGGCCTCGTCGGCGCCGACGAGGGCGGCGGCCGGGCGCGCGCCCAGCGCCGCCCCGCCGCCGAGGCGCCGCTGCCGCGGGCGCTGCGCGCGACCCTGCGGGCCGTGCCGCCGGCGCTGCTCTACAGCCGGCCCGGCGCGGCGCTCTACCGGATGGAGCTGGCGGAGGTGGAGGAGTAGGGGCTACTCGGCCGCCGCCGCCCGCGGGCCGCGGAGCTTCCGCCGCACGATCACCACCGCGAGCAGCACGGCGACGCCGCCCGCGACGGCGAAGGGCCAGCGCGGCGTCTGCGCCGGCGCGACCTGGGCGCACAGCGCGGCGAAGGCGGGCAGGTGCTCGGCGAAGTCGTCCTTGGCCGCGACGTAAGCGAGTACGAGCATGCGATCGGGGCCCGCGGGCAGGAACGTCGAGAGCGACAGCATGCCGCCGGGCAGGTGCTGGTACATGAGCAGCGTCGTCTCGCCGCCGAGCGCGAAGGGCAGGGCGCCGCCCTGGCCCTCGGGCGGCACCGGCATCGCCCGGACCTGCTCCACCGTGACGGGCGCCTTGCCCTCGGCGACGCGCATCTGCTCCCGCGCGGTCTGCGCGGGGGCGCCGGTGATCTGCGTGACGGAGAGCGCCTCCTGATCGAGCAAGCCAAAGCGCACCCACGCGGCCTTGCGCTCGGCCGCCCCGGCGGACGCGGGCGCGGGGTCGGTCAGATCCTGGAACCCCTGGGGCGCCCGGAGCGTGAGGCCGCGCGCCTGGTCGCGGAAGACCGATGCGGCCGCGGCCGAGCGGCGCTGCCGCACGTGGATGCGCGTCACCGTCTCCTCCCAGAGCCCGCGCAGGTCCGCGGCGGCGCCGGCGGGCCGGCCGAGGAGGATCAGCTCGAGGGCGCCGTCGTCGACGGGGGCGAGCAGGGCCGCGCCGGCGCGGGCGCCGCCCACGTCGGCGTTGAACCACACCTCGTAGACGTCGACGCCGCCGACGGACCGAAGGCGCGAGCGCACCGCCTTGGCGCCGGTCGCGCCGGCCGCCACGCCGAGCCAGCGCGGCAGCTCGCGGTCGAAGCGCGCGAGGTCGGGCAGCCCCGGCAGGGTCCGGCGCGCCGAGACCCGCGCCGAGAGCAGCTCCCCGGTCTGCGGCCGCACCCACAGCCGCCGCACCGGGGCGGCCGCGTCGGACGCCGGCTGCGACCCGGCGCCCGGCGCGTCGACGAACCCCGCCGGGGGCGCGACGTCGACCCGCCGGTCGACGAGCGAGGACGGCGCCGCCGCGCCCGCGGCACGAGGCGCGAGGACGGCGACGAGGAGGAAGGGCAGGGCGCGCATCGCGGCGGATTCTGCCCCAATTTGCCGCGCGTTGCACGCGTCCGCCGGCCGCGCCGGCCGCGCGTCGTCGCCCCGCGACGCCGCGTCAGCTCGCGAGGCGCCGGACCACCGCGAGCACCGCGCCCGGGTCCGCCGCGCTGGTCAGGTCCACGAGCGCGGCCTCGAGGTCGCTCGGGTCGGTGACCCGGGCCAGAGCCGCAGGAAGCGCAGGCGGCACTGCCCCGAGCTTGACCTCGGCGATCCGCAGGAGCGCGAACCGCAGCCCTTCGAGCCGTCCCGCGGATTCTCCCTCCTGCCGTCCCTTCGCGAGTCCCCGCTCCTCGCCCTCCTGCAGGATCTCGTCATAGGTGGTCGAACGCATGAGCACCTCCCGGGGGATCAGGCCCTTCAGCGCGCCGGCCGCGAAGCGCGCCCCCGACACGCTATATAGTACCGCGAGGAGCTCCGTGCGCATCCCCTCGTCCGCAACCTCGCTGGCGACCTGCGCGGCGGCGCGGCCGACGTGGACGACCTCGGCTCCGCGGGACAGGGCCACGACGGCCCACAGGCCCGGCGCCCGCCGGCGCAGCACCTCCTCGGCGTCCAGCTCCCAGAGCCGCACCGAGTCGAACCGGAACTCGCACACCACCCGGCCGTCGGCCGCGGCGGCATAGGCGTCAGGGGGCGTGCGCCCCTCCGTGCCCGGAGTGAGGAAGAAGACGACCGTGCGGACCGGCCGGGCCGTCGTCCCGTGGCAGTGCGCGAGCGCGAAGTGCTCGAAGGCTCGGAACGCCGAATCGCTCCGCGGCGTGGCTTCGAACTCGACGTGATAGAGGGTGCCGCCCGGTTCGCTCTCGAGCTCTACACAACCGTCCAGGGACTTCGGTGGGCGGATGCGGGCGAGCTCCGGGTTGCGGAGCTGTAACGGAGCATCGGTCTTGATTCCCGGCACGAGATCGAGCAGGTCATGCGGCCGCAGGCGCAGAAGGTGCTTGAATGCGACGTCCCACAAGCCCATGGCCACTTGCACGAGCAAGCGCCGTGCCGCGCGCAAGTGCCCGCCGCGCCGTCCGGGCCCTGGCCGGATTCCGGACGCTGGCCGGATTCCCGTCCGGCCTGCCGGCCGCTACGCCGCCCCCCCGAGCCGCGCGACCGCCGCCCGCATGTCCTCGGGCAGGGGCGCCTCGATCGTCATGGGCGCGCCGTCGCGCGGGTGTGGGAACGTGATCGACGCCGCGTGCAGCGCCTGGCGCGCGAAGCCGTCGAGGTCGGCGAGCAGGTCCGGCGTGAGGCCATGGTCGCAGAAGTACGCGAAGCGCCGCGGCTCGGGGTACACCTTGTCGCCGAGCACCGGGTGGCCGATGGCCGCGAGGTGCACGCGGATCTGGTGCTGGCGCCCGGTCTCGGGGAAGCACTCGACCAGGGCGGCGTCGGTCAGGCGCGCGGCGACGCGGTAGCGGGTCACCGCGGGGAGGCCGTCGGCGCTCACGACCATCGACACCCGCAGCGGGCCGCCGAGCTTCATCGCCAGGTCGATGACGCCGTCGTCGGGCGGCGCGCCGCGCACGAGCGCGAGGTAGCGCTTGTGGACCCGCCGCCGCTCGAAGGCCTGCTTGAGCTTGCGCCCGGCCTCGGGGCCGCGGGCCACGAGCATCACGCCCGAGGTCTCGCGGTCGAGGCGGTGCGCGACCTGCAGCGGCTGCCCCGGGAACCGCGCGCGCATCAGCGCCGTCAGCGTGTTGAAGTAGTAGCGCGCCGTCGGGTGGATCGGCAGGCCCGCGGGCTTGTCGATGGCGAGCAGCTCGGCGTCGTCGTGGAGCACGCCGAACTCGCGCGGCACCTCGGGCTCCGGCCACGGCTCGCGCGCGATCACCACCTCGTCGCCCGTCGCCACGCGCACCCCCGCCTTCGACGGCACTACGCCGTTCAGCGTGAGCTGCCCCTCGATGATGCGCTGGATCTTCGCCCGCGAGAGCCGCCCGATCTTGTGCTTGAGGTACAGGTCGAGCCGCAGCCCGTGGCAGTTGGGCTCGACAGTGTAGCGGTAGACGATCACGCCGGGGGCGGGCGCGTCGAAACCGGGGCGGGCGGGGGCGTCCATCAGCTACCGCCGCTTCGGCTTCCCGCCGCCCCCCGCCTTCGTCAGCTCCGCCATGACCGGCGTGGCCTCATCCTCGGTCACGGACATCTCGAGGGACCACGGCTGGTAGCCGTCGAGCTGCAGCTCGAGCTGGATCGCGCGGCGCAGCGGCAGCCCGTCGATCGTGTCGGGGGTGCGGCGGCCGGTCGGCTTGCCGTCGATGAGGATGGCGGCGCCGGCGGGCTTGGAGGTGACGTAGAGCGAGCCGCCGGGCGACGGCGCCGCCACCTGGCGGCGCGGCTGGTGGGCGTCCGGGTTGTAGAGGAGCAACGCGCCTGCGCCGGCCCCGCCGAGGAGGATGATCGTGGCGAAGATGGCGAGCTTGCCGCCGGCGGACATGCCCTTGGCCGCGGCGACGTCGGGCGGGTCGGGGATGTCGCGCGGCGCCGGCTGCGGGGCCCGGCGCGTGCCGGTCGCCGCGCCGGGCCGCGCCGGCGCGGTGGGTGGGTACTCCGCCTGGCGCGGCGCCGTGCCGCCGACGGCGGGGCGCGCCGCGCTCACGCGCCGAGGCGCCGCGGGCGCGGCGGCCGCGGGCGGCGGCGGCTGCGGCTGCTCGAACGGCTCCGGCGCGGGCGCGCGCAGCTCCGGCGCTGCGCGCGCGGCGGCGGCGGGGCCGGCGGCGCTCCGCGGGCGGCCCACCCGCGGCCGCGCGCGGGCCGGCCCGCGCGCCGG
>DASXVK010000454.1:0-32326 GCA_036504295.1 Polyangia bacterium | reverse complement strand
AGGCCGCGGCGCCAGCGGTGTAGGCGCGGCGCGCGCGATCGACCTCGGTCCCGCCCGCGCCGCCCGCGGGCGTCTGGGAGAACGCGGGCGCGCTCGCGGCGAGCACGAGCGCGACGAGGAGGCTACTCAGACGGTAGTCCGCGGATAGCATGGATCACGCCTCGGGCGCTGGCGCCGGCTTCGGCGCCGATCACGATCTGATCGAGGGTCTGCGAGAAATCGACGACGCCGAGCAAGACCCGGTCGCCGAGCCGGTCGTTGCGCGCGGCGCCCATGACGAGGAGCGTGGACGCGTCGCTCGCCACCGGGAACGTGCGGTGCGCCCCCGCCTGCAGCGGCCCGAGCTGGCGGCCGCGGATCACGTAGGCCGACCCGGCCGCCGGGCGGGTGCCGTCGGGGGCGCCGCCGGGGGCGCCCACCAGCAGGTCGGCGGCGCCGTCGCCGTCGAGGTCGCCGGCCGCGAGCGCGGCGCCGAACTCGACGCCGGCGGGGCCGACGAGCGCCAGCTCGAACTCCCCCTGGCCGACGTCGCGCTCGCCGCCGTCGAGGGGCGGGTCGAGCACGTAGATCGTCCCGGCCTGCCGGGCGCCCACGAGGAGGTCGAGCGCGCCGTTGCCGTCGACGTCGGCGATGGCGACGGCCCAGCCGAGCTGCGACCCGGGCGGCCCCGTGACGTGCGCGTCCCCCTGGCCCTGGGCGAGATCGAGCACCGCGCCGGCGGCGATCCGTCGGCCCCCCACGATCGACGCCCCGCCGCGCGAGGCGGTCTCGAGGTAGGTGCCGAGCGCGATGTCGTCCCGCCCGTCGCCGTCGAGGTCACCGGTCGCGATCGCGAGTCCCATCTGGGTGTCGGCCGCGGGGCCGAGGATGGTGGCGTCCTGCTCGCCCCCCCCGGCGGGATCGCCGGCGAGGATCTGCAGGGGCGGGACGGCCCCGCCGAAGACCACGTAGGCGCGGCCTGCCGCGCTGGCGCCCGCCGCGCCCGCCGCGCCGGGAGCGCCGATCACGAGATCGAGCGCGCCGGGCGACCGCAGGCGCGCGAGCGCGAGCGCGCTGCCGAGGCGCTCCTGCGAGGCCTGACCCACGACGGTCAGATCCGGCGGCTCGAGCGTGAGATCGAGCGCGCCCCGCGCCGCGAGCCGCTGCCCCCGGATGAGGTACGCGGCGCCGGCGCCGGGATGGCCGTCCGGGCTCGAGGCGTTCACCGCGGTGATCACGAGATCGTCGACGCCGTCGCCGTCGAAGTCGCCGACGGCCGTTGCGTCCCCGAGCACCTCGCCGGTCCGGCCGGTGATCACCACGTCGGCGGCGGTGGTGTCGAGCGTGCGCGCGAGCCCCGGCACACTCCAGTCCCGCCCATGGAAGAGGTAGACGGCGCCGCGCCCGCGCGCCGCGGCGACGAGGTCGCCGCCGTGCGCGGAGAAGCGGCCCACGGCGAGCGGCACGAGCCGGTCGCCGTCGGCGGCGCCGCTCAGGCTGACGACGAGCGGGCTCGCGGGCGGCGCGGCGAGATCGATGACGCCGCCCGCCGGCACCGGCGCGCAGGTCGCGGTCGCGCAGGTGAGCTCGAGCGTCGCGCTGCTGCGGCTCGCCGCGCTGAACCCCACGGTGACCGGAGCGGCGCGCCCGAGCAGCTGGCCGTCCGCCTGGAGCATCGCGCCGCCGACGCGGAGCGTGAGCGGCTTGCGGCCCGTGGGCAGGAGCAGCACGGCGAAGGCCGGCGCGAGGTCGAAGCTGCCGCGGCTGAAGCGCAGCTCGACGGCGCCGCCGGCCGCGTGGACCACGACGCCCGACTCCGGCGTATCCGCCTCCAGGACGCCGAGCGGATCGGAGGTGCTCTCGAGACTCACGGTGACCGTGTTCACCGTGCCGAGCGCCGCCTCGGGCACGCGGATCTCGAGGAGCAGGCCGGGGTCACCGGACTCGCAGCCGCCCCAGACCGCGATCGCACAGGTGAGCGCGAGGACTCGCGTCATCGGGGCATTGAGATGCGCGAGGCCCGAAAAAGACACAGCCCACATGCGCCGCCATCAGCCCCGCATGTAGCCCGCAGCCCCACGTTTCGTCAGTCTCCAGTAACTGAAATGAGAGCCCGTTGCGGCATCTGACATCTCACCTCGCGGGGAGCAACGTGCAACCGGCCGACCATCAGATCCCGCGCGGCTCCGAGGTGCCGCCCGCCTCCGGCGGGCCCGCGGTCGCGAGCAGCCTCGCGGCCGAGCCGCGGCGGCTCCTCATGGCCGGGCCCGCCGCGCCCACGTCGCCCCCCCCGATCCCGCTCGAGGCGACCGGCGCAGCCGAGCCGCCCCTGCCGCGACGGCTCGGCAAGTACGAGCTCCTGCGCCGCCTCGCGGTCGGCGGCATGGCGGAGATCTACCTCGCGCGCGCCACGGGCATTGAAGGTTTCGAAAAGATCGTTGTTGTGAAGAGGATCCTCCCGGAGCTGGGCCTCAAGCAGGAGCTCGTGCGCATGTTCCTGGGCGAGGCCCGCCTCGCGGCCACGCTGCACCACCCCAACGTGGTGCAGGTGTACGACGTCGGGGCCGCGGACGGATCCTTCTTCTTCGCGATGGAGCACGTTCACGGCCAGGACCTCCGCGCCGTGATCGAGGCGGGGCTCGCGCAGAAGCGCCACGTGCCGTTCGCCGAGGCCATCTCGATCGGCGTCGGCATGTGCGCCGGGCTGCACTACGCGCACGAGAGCGTCGGCTTCGATGGCCGGCCACTGGGCATCATCCACCGCGACGTGTCGCTGTCGAACGTGCTCGTGAGCTATGACGGGTGCACGAAGGTGGTCGATTTCGGCATTGCCAAGGCGAACACCAGCACCGTCCAGACCCAGCACGGGACCGTGCGGGGCAAGGTCAGCTACCTGTCGCCCGAGCAGTGCCGCTGCGAGCCGCTCGACCGGCGCAGCGACGTCTTCGCGATCGGCATCGTCCTCTGGGAGCTCACCACGAGCCGCAGGCTCTTCCGGCGCGAGAGCGACTTTGCGACGATGAGGGCGATCACCGAGGGGTCGACCATCCCGCCCTCGCAGCGCCGGCCGGGCTACCCGCCTGAGCTCGAGGCCATCGTCATGAAGGCCCTCGCGCGCCGCCCGGAGGATCGCTACCAGACGGCCCAGGAGCTCCAGCTCGACCTCGAGGCCTTCGCGCGCGAGCAGCGGCTCGTCATCTCGTCGGTCTCGCTCGCGCGGTTCATGGAGGGGCTCTTCGCCGACAAGATCGCCGCCTGGCGCGAGGCGCAGCAGGCGGGCAAGGCGCTCGGCGAGCACCTCGCGGCCACCGCGAGCGGGGCGAGCAGCGAGCACGGCCGTGACCTGGCCTCGCCGCCGAGCCCGCTGCCGTCGGGCGTGATCGCCTCGCCGCCCCCGGCGGGCGGCGCGACCAAGCCGGACATTCCGGCGGCCGAGATCGCGCGCCGGCGGGTGCGGGCGGCCGCGGCCGGCCGGCGGGCGGCGATCGGGAGGCGCCGCGAGGTCGTGATCGGCGCTCTCGCCGGCGCCGTCGCCCTCGCGGCGGTGATGGTGTGGCGCCACGGGACGGGGCGGAGCGACGCGCCCCCGCACCCGGCCGAGGCCGTCGCCCCGGGGGGCTCGGAGCCGCGCGGCGCGGCCGTGGTCGTCGACGGCGGCCGCCCGCCGGCGACGATGCCCGCCGAGCGCGGCGCCCTCGACGTCCGCACGAACGCGCCGGCCGCCGCCTGGAAGCTCGACGGGGTGCCCGCGCCGGACCAGGGCGGCTGCCTGCGGGTCGAGGTCGCGCCCGGGCGCCACACGGTCACGGTCGAGGCCAAGGGCTTCAAGGCGCTCACGGAGGTGATCGTGGTGCCCGCGCAGGGCACGGCGCTGCGCTCCTTCACGCTCAAGCCCGACCCGGGCCGCCGGGCCGACCGGGCCCGCGGCGGCGCCCGCCGGGTGCCCAGCGACCCGAACGGCATCGACGGCTGGCCGCTGCAGTAGCGCGGCGGCGGGCCGAGGCTCGGGCGCGAGCACGAGCACGGGACTTGAGCAGGCGTGCTACCATCGCGTCGAAGTGGCCGACCCGCACGCGCCGCGCCCCGCCGTCCGCATCGACCCTGCCGAGGAGCGCCGGGCGCGCCGCGACTCCGCGCTCTTCAAGTTGCTCGCCGGCCTCGGGGCGGTCGTGACCGTGGTCATCGCCGCGGCGTGGCGCCAGCCGGTCGCGGCGACCGCGGCGGCGACCGCGGCGGGGCTCGCGCTGTGGGGCTCGTGGTGGGCCCTCAGCGGCGTGCGGCGACGGCTGCGGCCGGTGTGGGACTGGGAGCGCGCTCGTTCGGCCCGCGGGTTGCCCATCGCCTTCGGCCGGCGCTGCGGCTGGCTCGCCGCGCGCGGGGCCACGCCCGAGGCGCTCCTGGCCGCGCTGCCGCTCGCGCGCGCCCGCCGCGTCGGCTGGCGCGACGGCATCCGCGCCGCCTACGCCGGCAAGGTCTTCGTCACCCCGGCCCTGGGCGGCTGGACGCTCGCGGTCAGCCCGCGCCTGCCCGACGCCGGCGACGGGCGGGTCCCCGCGCCGCTGGTCTCGTTCCTCAGCCGGGTCTCCCGCGACCTCGCGACCGAGGTGCAGAGCTTCGCCATGAACGAGGCGGTGGGCTACACGCACTGGGCCCGCGCCGAGCACGGTCGCGTGCTGTGCGCCCGCGCCTACGTCGAGCTCATCGACAAGACGCTCGTCGACCTGGGCGGCCCCGCCGCCGATCCGCCGGAGCGCGGCGTGCCGGGGCCCGCCGCGGTCGCCGCCCTCGCCGCGCGCTGGAGCCTCGACCCCGCCGCCCTCGACGGCTGGCAGGAGCCCGTCGGCGACGGCTGGCTGGGCGAGCTGGAGCCCGACGCCGAGGACCGCGAGTAGCGTCGCTCACTGCCCGCGGCAGCGCTTGAGGCACTCGGTCTCGGGCTCGAGGCAGTGCATCAGGACGCGGCCGATGTCGGCGCACACGCAGTCGCCCGCCCGGCCCTCGCGCGTGTCGCAGGCGAGCGCCGCGTCGGCCTGCCGCCGGCGCGGGAGGCGCTTGAGCTTGGGGCAGCGGGTGCACACGGCGTAGCCCGCGCCCCGCCCCTCGGGGTGGTAGGCGCAGACCCGCCGCTGCTCGACGCACGACTTGAGCTTCTTGGGCGGCATGCAGCCGCACTTCTCGGGCGAGCGGCCCGCAGCGGCGGGCGGCGCCTCGCGGCCGGCGCTCTTCTCGACGGCGCGCACCTGCTTCGTCAGCGTGCGCCGGAGCTCCACCTTCCAGCCCGCCTGCACGGTCGTGCGCGTCGTGAGGACCTCGGCGCCCCGGTGCTGCAGCACCGTCGTGTAGGTGCCGGGAGCGATGTCGAACGCGACCGGCGTCGGCCGCGCGACCTTCTGGTCGTTCATGAGGACCGTGAGGCCCGGCGGCTCGGTGACGACGACGACGAGCCCGAGGCCGTCGCGCGGCTTGCCGTCCACCTCGTCCCGGACGCTGATGCCGCCGGCCCCGGCGCGCGAGAGGCGGACGTACAGCTTCGTCCGCCCCCGGGCGACGACGATCTCGTGCCGCTCGGGGATGTAGCCCTCGAGCGTGAGCGTCACGATGTGCTTGCCGGGCCCGGTCGCGACGAGGTTCGGCGCGACGCCGCGCGCCGTGCCGTCGACGGCGATGGCCGCCCCGGCCGGGTCGGATCGCACGTCGACGCTGCCCGCCTGAGCCGCGGCCTGGCCGCCACCGACGAGCACGAGCGCGCACACGAGGAAGAACCGGCGCACGGAGCGATGGTACCACACCGAGCCGCTCGGATAGGAGAACCGCCAAGACGCCAAGGCACCTACCCTGGGGTCCTGCCTTGGCGTCTTGGCGGTTCATTTTCTTGTCTGGCCGTCATTGGTGCTACGCTCGGCCGCCGCATGAGACGGCTCGCCCTGGTCCCGCTCCTCGTCCTCGCCAGCTGCGGCCGCCCGGAGCCCGCGCGGTCCGCCGCCGACGCTGCGGTGGTGGCGCCCGCGCCCGCGCCGGGCGCCGCCCCCGCCTCGTCGTCCGCGCCGGCGCCGCCGCCTCCGGCGGATCCAGGCGCGCTGCCGCAGACGCGGGACCGCCCGCGCGCCGACGGGTCCGCGTTCGACGCGCGCGTGGCGGCGCTGTGGGCCGGCATCGTCACCGACGACCCCGGGCGCGCGCTCCCGGCGTTCTTTCCGCTCTCGGCGTACCGGCAGGTCAAGGCCGTGCGCGATCCCGAGCGCGACTGGCGCCGCCGCCTCGTCGGCGCGTACGGCCGCGACCTGCACGCGCTGCACGCGGCGCTCGGCCCGGGCGCCGCGCGCGCCCGGCTCCTCGGGCTCGAGGTCCCCGCCGCGCGCGCGCGCTGGGTGGAGCCCGGCGAGGAGTGGAACCGCCTCGGGTACTACCGGATCTTCGGCTCGCGCCTGCGCTACACCCTCGACGGGCGGGAGCGCACGATTCCGGTGCGATCGCTCATTTCCTGGCGTGGTGAGTGGTACGTCGTCCACCTGAGTGCAATGAAGTAGGCCCGTCGGCTTCCGATACAGGTTTTCCGTCGGTGCGGGCATCAAAAGTCTCAGTGAGTGAGGCTGGAGCACCGTGCCGAGTAGAAAGCAGACCCCGCCCGACGAGACGCCGCGCCCGCGGGTCGACCTCAACCTGATCCTCGGTTTCCGAGACGACCCCGGCTATCCGCTGCTCGAGCCGCCGCGCGAGCACCACATCCGGACGCTGCGGCTGGTGCAGACCGCCCCGCCGCGGCGCGCCGCCGCCCCGACGCGGTGGAGCGTCCGCCGGCTGGCCGCGCTGGTCTTCCTCGTCGTGGTGCTCATCGTGGGCTCGCTCGTGGCGATCTTCGAGGGGCGCACGAAGGTGTTCGACAACCGCGTCGAGCTCGCGCCGGCGGCCCCCCTGGCGAGAGCGGCGGCGCTCGCCGCACCCACCGGCTAGCGCCCACGCGGCCCCTTTTGCCGGCGCCACGCTTGCGCTAGGCTCAGTGCCCGCCACCACTGGAGCGTGCCATGAAACAGTACCCTAAGGCCCCCGCCCTCTCCATCGATCCGAGCAAGAAGTACACGGCCACCATCGTCACCACCGCCGGCACGATGACGGCCGAGCTCTTCGCGAACGAGGTCCCCCAGACGGTGAACAACTTCGTCTTCCTCGCGAGCGAGCGTTTCTACGACGGCGTCATCTTCCACCGCTGCATCAAGGGCTTCATGATCCAGGGCGGCGATCCGACCGGCACCGGCCGCGGCGGCCCGGGGTACAAGTTCAACGACGAGCCGGTGCGGCGGCCCTACCTGCGCGGGACGCTGGCCATGGCGAACGCCGGCCCCAACACGAACGGCAGCCAGTTCTTCGTGATGCACAAGGACTACAAGTTGCCGCCGAACTACACCATCTTCGGCAAGCTCACCTCGGGCGACGACGTCGTCGACGCCATCGCGACGGCGAAGGTCGGCCCGGACGATCGCCCCGCGGTCCCGGTCCAGATCCAGGGCATCACTGTCGCCGTCGCCTGATTTTTCCCCCCGCGCCGCTCCCGTCGCCACAATCGTCGTGGCGAGCCGCCCCAGAGCATTGACGACCACCGTCGGGGAACGCATGCCCGATCACGTCGGCACGCCGTTGTGCCGTGGAGTGGTCAGTGCGCCGTTTCGGTTTCCGTATGACCATGCTGAAGGGCGTGGTGGCCTGGGTGGTGATGGCGGTCGCGCTCGCGGCCGCCCCGCAGGTCGCGCGGGCGGCCACCGCCGCGCGCGCGAGCCCGCGCGAGATCCGCGTCGTCACCGAGGCCGTGCCGGGCGCCAGCGCCGGCGACGCCCGCGCCCCGTCGCGGGCGGAGCTGCGGCGGTACGCCGAGCGGGAGGCCGCGGCCCCGGGGCTGCGGGGGTTCGAAGGCGGCCAGGTGATCTACATCACCGCGGGCGTCATCTTCCTCGCCGCGCTCGTCACCGTGCTCATCCTGGTGCTGGTCTAGGAGGTACCCTCGGCCGTCACCGTCGTATTGCGGAGCTGCTGGCCGTGCTCCCGTGAGCGCGGCCGCGGCGAGAGTCATTGAACGCGTTCTCTGTTGGAGAGGAGTTTCTGTAATGTCGATGCTCAAAGGATTCGTGGTCTTCGTGCTGATGTTCTTCGCGCTCACCGTGAGCCCTCCGGTCGCCCGCGCGGCCACCTCCGCCGGCGCGCGCCCGCGCGAGGTCCGCGTCGTCACCACCACCGTGCCGCGCGCGGCCGACGGCACCGCCCGAATGCCGTCGAAGGCGGAGCTGCGGCGGTACGCCGAGCGGGAGGCCGCGGCCCCGGGGCTGCAGGGGTTCGAAGGCGGCCAAACGGTCGTCCTCGTCTCGGTCGGCGCCATCGCGATCGTCGCGCTCATCATCGCCATCGTCGCCCTGTGATGAGGTGACGGGATGAAGGTGTGCCCCGGGGCGGCCCGGTCAGCCGGCCTGGTCCTCGTCGCCGCGGCCGCCCTCGGGCTGACGGGCTGCCTCTACCGGGGCGGCGCGCATGACCTGGACCCCGGCCGGCTCGCGCGTGAGCCGGGCTGGATCGCGGTCCACGGCGTGCCCGAGCGGCTGCAGAAATCCGAGCAGGACTGCGGCGCCGCCGTGATATCGATGGTCCTCACCTACTGGGGCGTCCCCACCACCATCGACGACGTCCTCAGGATCTACCCGGTGACGAAGAAGCACGGCCTCAAGGCCGGGGACCTGCGCGAGTACGCGCGCCGCCGCGGCCTCGTGGCCTTCGTCTTCCGCGGCGACCTCGACGACCTCGAGCGGGAGCTGGGTCACGGGCGCCCGGTCGTCGTCGGCGTGGTCAAGCCCTACGTGGGGGTGAAGGCGCCGCACTACGAGGTCGTGGTCGGGTACAACCCGAGCCGCGGCCTCGTCGCGACGCTCGACCCCGGCCGGGGCTGGCGCCAGAACACCGTCAAGGGCTTCCTCGCGGAGTGGGACCGGAGCCAGCGGCTGGTGCTGCTGGTGCTCCGGCCCGCGACCATGAGCCAGGCCCCGCCCCGCCCCCAGCCTCCCCGTTAGCACGCGCCCGGGTCCGTGCTACTCTGGGGACCCAAGTCGCTGGGGAGGTATTTTCGTGCGTGGTGCCGGGAGCGTCCTGTCCTCATTCGTCTTGCTGCTCGCCGCCGGCTGCGGCTCGAGCAGCACCCCCGCTCTGTCCGACGGCGGCGAGCACTCCGACGGCGGCGTCGAGCGCCGCCTGGTGCTCTTCAGCACGACCGACGAGCACTCACACCTCTTCGCCTTCGGCCCCGAAGTCGAGGACTACCCCCTCAAGACCGCGCCCGGCAGCGGCGCGCTCGTCGGCGGCGTCGCCCGCCGCGCGGCCATCCTCACGACGGAGCGCGCCGCCGCGGCCGCCGTCGGCATCGACACGCTCACCGTGTCCGCCGGCGACCAGACGCAGGGCGCGCTGCCGCAGGTGGCGCTCGCGACGAGCGCGCCGGACTTCACGCTGATGAAGACGCTCGGCTACGACGTCATGTGCCCGGGGAACCACGAGTTCGAGCTCGGCCCGGCGAAGTACGCGGCGGCCATCAACGCCGCGATCGCGCACGGCGGCCTGCCGCCGATCGTGTCGAGCAACATCCGCTTCAGCGACACCGACGCCGCCGACGACACGCTCGCCGCGCTCTACGGCGAGGGCACGTCGCAGAAGCCGATCAAGCGTTACCACGTCCTCACGACGCCGTCGGGCATCAAGGTCGGCTTCCTGGGCATCATGGGCGGCCGCGCGGCCCTCTACGCGCCCAACAAGGCCCCGGTGCGCTTCTCCGGCGCGGTCGAGGACGAGGCCGACAACACGAAGATCCTGCCGGCGATCTACGCGGACATCCGTCCCGTCGTCGCCGCGCTGCGCGACACCGAGCAGGTGGACGTCGTGGTCGCGCTCTCCCACGCCGGCGTCAACCCGGACGTCCCCGCCGACACGCTCACCGGCGAGGACTACAACATCGCCAGCAACGTCGAGGGCATCGACGCGATCATCAGCGGCCACACCCACCAGCTCATCCAGGAGCCGCAGGTCGCGACGGCGCCCGACGGCCACCAGGTGCCGATCGTCCAGACCGGCGTCTTCGCCGCCTACCTCGGCCGCCTCGAGCTGGTGCTCCGGCCGGGCCAGCGGCCCACCTTCGACGCGGCCCAGACGCGCGTCATCCCGATCGACGACCGCACCGTGCCGAGCGTCGCCGCCGTCAACGACGCGCTGACGCAGCTCGTCGGCGAGCTCGAGAGCACGCCGCTGGCGGGCGGGTCGCAGTCCTTCCTCGAGGCCGCGATCACGCGCATCGAGGGGACGGCGGCCGCCCACGACCCCGCGCACCCCGGCAGCCTCTACTTCCGCGTGCTGGGCGGGACCACGTTCGACCTGCTGCGCCACTCGAGCAAGGAGTCGAGCGCCCAGAACCTCTCCGCCGACGCCATGCTCCTCGCCGTCGAGGAGGCCGCCGGACCGGTCCTGGTCGCGGTGCAGGGCGACGGCGTCGTGCGCGCGGACATCCTCGCGGGCGCGAACGGCGACCTCAGCTTCGCCGACCTCTTCCGCGTGCTGCCGCTCGGCGACAGCCCCTTCGACGGCACGCTCGGTTACCCGCTCGGGCGGGCCTACCTGATGCTGCTCGAGATCAAGGCGGCGTTCGAGCTCTCCGCCTCGGTCGGGCTCCAGGACACCGGCTACTTCCTGTCGCCGGCCGGCGTGCACGTCTACTACGACACCAGCCGCCCGCCGCTCGACCTGTCGAACGTCGCCAACGTCATGGACCCGGCCCAGGGCCGCGTGATGAAGATCACCGCCGACACCGACCACAGCAACGGTCTCGACGACGAGGACGTCGTGCTCTTCGATGCCACCCGCACCGGGGCGGAGTGGGACAGCGCGCTCGGCGGCATGTTCACGAAGCACCCCATCGCCACGAACCTCTACATCGCCTCCTTCGCCTCGGCCGCCGGCGTGACGCTCAAGAAGGCGAACGGCGACGACCTGTCGCTGGCCGACTTCCTGCTGCACCGGACGGACGGCAGCGAGATCAAGGACTACGAGGCGTTCATCGGCTACATTCGGGAGCTGTGCCAGACGAACGGTGGCAACCTCCCGGCCCGCTACGACGCGACCGCCCCGCAGGGGACGCTGCCGATGCGCATGTTCTGCACCGGCCCGGCCTGCCCCTAGGGGGATCCCCCGGCGGCGGCGCGCCGCCGCGCGTCTGGACCGTCTTCGTCGCCTTCGGCGTGATCCTCGGCGCCCTCCTCACCGTCCCCGGCACCGTCCTCGTCGTGCTCGCCGCGATCCGGCGGCCGGGGCTCCTGGCGAGCCCGGCGGAGCTGGGCGCCGCGGTCCAGTCCCTCGCCCTCACCTTCGGCGGCCTCACGACCGTGATCGCCGTGAACGCCGTCCTCCTCGTCGGCGTGTGCGGCGCCGCGGCGGCGCTGTCGCCGTTGCCGGCCCGCGCCCGCCTCGGCCTCGGCCGCCCGCGGCTCGGCGCCGGCGGCATCGCCTTCTGCGTCCTCGGCGCGCTCGCCTGCAGCCAGGCGCTCGACGGGCTCGTGGACCTCTGCGGCCTCGGCGAGGTCGGGTTCCTGGCGCGCTTCCGCGACCTCGCGGCCCACCTGCCGGCGGCCCGGCTCGTGGTGCTCGCGCTCATCATGGGGGCGCTGCCCGGCTTCGGCGAGGAGCTCTTCTTCCGCGGCTACATGCAGACGCGGCTCGCGGCGCGCTGGGGCGCCGCCCGGGCCATCGTCGTCAGCGGGCTGCTCTTCGGCCTGCTGCACCTCGACCCGGTGCAGAGCCCGCTCGCCGCCTGCCTCGGGCTGTACCTCGGGCTCGTGGCGGTCCGGGCCGGCTCCATCTGGCCCGCCATCATCGCCCACACCGTCAACAACGTGGTCGCGGTGCTCACCGCGGCCCTGGTTCCGGGCCCCACCGGCCGCCCGCTCGGGATCGCGCTCTTCATCGGCGGCGCGGCGGTCGGCGGCGCGGTGCTGGTGTGGCTGCGCCGCACGCCGGCGGGGGCGCCGGCGGCCCAGGAGGACGCTCATGCCGTCTGACCGCGGCACCCTCGATCGCCGCGCGTTCCTGCGCGCTGCCGTGGCCGGCGGGATGGCCGCCGTGCCGCTGCTCGCAGGCTGCGGCGGCCCGCCCCGGCCGCCGCAGCCGCCGCCCGGCGCCGGGGCCCACGCCGGCGGGGAACGCGTGGGTCCGCGACGGCTTTGCCGGCGCGGACCCATCGCGGGAGGTGTGGAACCCTCTCAGGGTTCCACGTCTATCGACGCGCGGCTGGCCCGCGGCGGCGCGCGGGTCCTGTGGTGCGCGGCTCACCCCGACGACGAGTGCTTCGCGGGGCCGGTGCTGGCGCGCGCGTCCCTGTACCACCGGCGGCCGCTCTGCTTCGTAGTGCTCACCTCGGGTGACGGCGGCGAGTGCCACGTGCCCGGCGGCTGCCGTCCGGACGTCGCCACGGTGCGGCGCCGCGAGATGCGCGCCGTGGCCGCGCGCTACGGCGCCGAGCTGCAGCACGAGCGGTTCTGGAACGCTCCGCTGCCGGTCACCTCGTTCCCCCCGCGGCCGCAGATCGCGGCGCGGTGGCGCGCGCGGCGCGACCCGGTCGTCGTGGTGGCGGCGACGCTCGTGCGCTTCCGCCCCGACGTCGTGCTCACCTTCGATCCCGACCACGGCGCCACCGGCCACCCGGAGCACCAGATCGCGTCGCGCGTGACGACGGCGGCGATCCGGCTCGCCGCGACCGGCGCCGCCACGCTCGGCGGCCCGCCCCACCGCGTCGCCGCGACGTACTACGTCCTCAACCGGTTCTGGCCGCTGCGCCTCGTGGGCCGCGCCGACCCGGGCCCCGTCACCGAGCGCTTCGACGCGACCCTCCCCTGCACGCCCACCCAGAGCTGCCTGCGCGTGATGCTGGACGCGACCCGCCTCCACCGCTCCCAGGAGCGCGACATGGAGACCGTGCGCACCCTCCGCTCGGCCTTCGCCACCATAGATCTGCGGCGCGTGGACCCGTTCACCGAGCTCAAAGACCCGTACGCCGGCTGACTTCTCTAAGAAAGGGACCCTGGGCGGGTCCCTTTGACCCCCCGCGTAGAGTGCTGGCAGGCAGAGCCCGCCAGCACTCACGCGCCACACCCGCGTCAGACACCCCAGGGCCCTGTAAAACTGCGTTGGAGGTGTTTCGGCGCGCCCGGGAAAACTCCCGACCGCGCCCGTGGCATCTGGTGACTATGGAGAGTCGCCTCACGGCCGCGTTGCTGGTCGGCGTGGCCCTGGCGCCGGCCCAGGTGGGCGCCAAGCCGGCGCACGCCGCGGCCCGGAGCGCGGCGGCCACGCAGCCGAAGGTCATCAAGCTGGACCTGATCCTGGTCGAGGGCACGGTGCAACGACCGTTGCAGCTCGTCCTCAATCGGTCCGCCCCGGAGCTCGGCTTCGAGCCGCTCCGCCGGTCCGACCGCCCCGACCCGCGCGCCGCGCTCGAGAAGGATCCCTTCTGAGCGCGTGCGGGCCGTGGCCTCGCTCCGCCCGCCGGGGAGCGCGTCAGCGGGGGACAGTGAGGAGGAGAGATGTTCCAACGTAGTGTGCTCCGGAGGAAGTTGTCGATCTACGAGGGCGGCGTCGAGGATCCCTTCGACGTCTACGACCTCGATGACGTCTACAGCCTGGCGCTGAGCGAGGGCATCGCCGAAGAGGTCGTCGCGCTCGGCGAGGGGATGACGCCGTACGAGTTCCGCGAGTACCTGATCCGCCTGCTCGCGCACGCGGCGTGAACCAGACTCCAGGCTCCAGGACGTCCGCGGAGCTTCGCCGCGTGGTGCGCGAGTGATCCGATCCGCCCTGGAGTCTGGAGCCGGGAGCCGGGAGCCTGAGCGGTCACTTCTTCATCGATTTCTCGATCATCGACACGGTGTCGTGCGTGCGCTGGGCCGCTGGCAGCAGGTCGTTCTCGATGAGGTTGCGCGTCTCGGGGTCGAGCTTGTCGATATCGCGCCGGTAGTCGTCCAGGCCGTGGTCCTCGCCGCGCTCGAGCGCCGCGACGGCCGCCCGGTCGCCGGCGATGTCGGCGCCGGCCTGCACCACCTTGGCGAAGGCGCCCCACGGTCCTGACCCCGTCGCGGGCGAACCGCCGAGCTGCTGGATACGCTGCTTGAGCACGTCCACGCGGCTCTCGTGCGACTTCTCGCACTCGACGAGCTGCGCCTTGACCGACGGGTCCTTCACCTTGCCGAGCGCCTGCCGATACGTCTCGACGGCCGAGATCTCGCCGCGCAAGTACGAGTTCAACTGATCGATATTCCGCGACATCGCCATGACTGGCCTCCTTCGGCGGGCTCCCCCCGGCGACCGCCCACATCACCTTCCGATGCCACGCTCCGACGGGGCGCAGCGAGGAGAGCTGGTTTTGGGCGCGGGATGAGTGGAGGATTCCAGCGGGACGAGGTGCGGCGGAGCGGCGCTACCAGCTCAGCTGGAGCTGGTACTGGGCGGTCGCGGAGTACGCGCCGCTGTAACCGTACACCTTGACGTAGACCGTCGCCGCGGCGCTGCCGGTGTTGGTCCAGGTCAGCGACTCGGCGAGGCCGAGGTCGTTCTGGCTCGTCGCGATGATCGTGCCGCTCGAGTCGATGAGGCGCAGGTCGTAGTCCTGGTCCGCCGGCACGGCGAGGTTCATGCCGAGCGTCTCGCCCGCCGGCACCACCACCTTGAAGTAGTCCACGTCGGTGGCGGTCCCGAGGGTGCCCTTGATGGTGCCCGTCGCGCTCACGACGTTCGCGGAGGTGCGGCTGTTGTTCGGCTCGGTCTCGGTGTAGGCGCCCGGCGCGGGCGTGCCGCCGCCGCCGCTCGGCGCGGTGTAGGTCGCCTTGAGCGAGAGGCTCGCGTACGCGGCGTACGCGTTGATGCCGAGGAAGTACGTGCCGGCCGCGGGGTTCGGGACCGTGACCGTCTCGTTGCTGCCGTTGAGGTACGGGCGCTGGTCGTACGCGCTCGCCGTCGGCTGCGCGCCCAGCTTCACGTACAGGTCCGCGTCGCCGCTCCCGCCGGTCATGGCGATGGCGAGCGAGGTCTGGCCGGCGGGCACGGCGATGGAGAAATACTGCCAGCTCCCGGCGGCGCCGCTGAGCCCGGTGACGGCGGTGCCGTTCGTGAGGGTCTTCACCGTCGCCGGAGGCGGCGTCGGGGCGGGCGTCGTGCCGCCGCCGGTGACGTGGGGGGCGAGGAAGGAGGCGTAGGTGTCGACGCGCGTGTTGGCGCCCTCCTGCACGCACGTGTTGTCGCCGTACGACGTGACCGCGACGAGGGTCTTGACGCCGTTGATGAGCGCGAAGGTGGGGCCGCCGGAGTCGCCCTGGCAGGTGCCGCTCACGCCGCCGCCGTAGTAGATGAAGCCGCTGTCCTGGCTGGTGATGGTCTCGTTGACGGTGCGGCGCGTGCCGTTCCCCGTCTGGGACTTCGCGTTCGTGACGCCGTAGCCGACCATCTGGACGCTCTGGCCGACGAGGCTCGGCAGCGCCGTCGACTGCCACGCCGTCGGCGCGACCGGCGCGTCCTGCGCCAGCGTCAGATAGGCGACGTCGTAGAGGGGCGCCCCGTCCGAGCGCGTGTAGTAGCTCGGGTGGGCGGCCCCGGCCGTGCACGCGACGGAGGTGCCGCTGCCGCCGACGGTGTTACCGAAGAAGACCT
Source organism: Polyangia bacterium (assembly GCA_036504295.1). GTDB lineage: Bacteria > Myxococcota_A > Polyangia > JACRCY01 > JACRCY01 > DASXVK01. The sequence goes on along the minus strand of DASXVK010000454.1, from coordinate 16,639 downwards.
TGACCTGCGTGACCGGGAACCCGGTCTCCTTGAGGCAGTGGCCCGCCGTGATGACGGTGCGGGGTGAGACGAGGGTGCCGCTGCAGAACTGCTCTCCCTGGTACGTCAGCGCCACGACCGCCACGTCGGTGGTGTCGGTGGAGCCGTTGATGATCCGCGGCACCATCGTGGCAGGCGCCTTCGGCTTCTCCCCGAACTGGCCTTCGTAGTCGCACGCCGGCAGCAGCGACAGAGCGAAACCGAGAGCGAGCAGCGAGCGGATGCGGAGTGACATCGAGCGCTCCTCCTTCGTTGGCGAGTCCCCCGACACGCCGAGGAGAAGAGCAAGGAGCGCGCCAGCTGCCGTCGCCGAGCGTCGCGGCGTGCGTCCATCGGTGGTTACGGCTGCCGAATTGCGGACAGCATCGCATCCGCGCGACCCGCCCGCTCGGGGCGCGAGACCTCGATGAGGCCTCTGCCCCCCAGCGACGGGCGACAGAAAGTCGCGGCTTTACCTACATTTGGGTAGAGCGTCGTCACATGTGCGCGTCAGTGCTCGGCCGCGTAGGCGCGCAGCAGCCGCAGCTCGCGCTCGAAGCCGCCGGACAGGATGGGGAAGCGGCACCACGTCTTCGGGTCGAGGTTCTCGTCGTCGACGTGGAACGAGGGGGCGTAGCGCTCGCGCTTCCACTGATTGCGGCACCAGAGCCTGAAGAATCGTTCGACCCACGGCTCCAGCGTGCCGGCGGGGTGCTGCGGAAAGCGCGCCCGCATCTGACGGTACACCTCGACGGGCGTGTGCTTGTCGCGGATGGCGGCCCGCTCGATCGCGTCGAGCAGGTCGTAGGGCATGAGATCGTCCTCGTCGGTCTGGCCGGCCGCCTGCGGGCGCAGCTCCGCGGTCGGCGCCTGGCACGTGACGGCGTGGAGCGCCGGGATCGGCCGCAGCCCGGCGGGCCCGGTCGTCTCCATCCACTGCAGCCAGCGGCGCAGGAAGGCCTTGTCGATGCCGGCGATCGGGCTCAGGCCGCCGGCGGTGTCGCCGTCCATCGTCGCGTAGCCGACCGCGGCCTCGGAGCGGTTGCTGGTGGCGAGCAGGAGCCCGTTGAGGAGGTTCGCGAGCAGCCACACGCTCGGCGCCCGGCTGCGCGCCTGGATGTTCTGCAGCGCGACGTCGTCGCGCGACCACTCGAGCGGACGGCCGATCGCCCCCTCGACCAGGCCGATGTACCCCTTCACGAGCGCGTCGACGTTCAGCTCGAGGAAGCGGGCGCCGATCGCGTCGGCCACGCCCCGAGCGGCGGCGCGGGTGACCTCGCCGCTGTTCTCGGTCGCCTGGTAGACGGTCAGCAGCAGCTCGCGGATGATCTCCCGCGGCTCCCGGGCCTCCTGCAGCCGGCGCGCGTGGGCGAGCCGCGCGAGGACCGCGTCCCGCCCGAGCTCGCCCACGGCGAGCTCGACCATCGCGGCGCACAGGCACGCGACGCCGGACGAGTCGGCGCCGCCCGACAGCGAGACCACGAACGCCTCGGAGCGGCTCTTGCGCAGGTAGTCGAAGAGCGCGAGGGCGATGGCGCGCGTGAACTCCTCCTCCTTCACGCTCGGGCCCGACTCCCAGGCCGCCGGCGGCGGCGCGGGCGGCCCCGGCTCGAGGTCCGGGAAGCCGAACGGCGCGTGCACGCACTCCTCGGGGTGCTCCTCGAGCCGCGGGCGGAAGCTCTGCGTGCGCGCGAGCGTCATCCGCGTGTCGTCGATGTCGACGACCGCCGCGGTGACGTGGTGCTCCACGTACGAGAAGCGCGGGCCCTGGGCCAGGAGCTTGCCGCCGGAGCCGATGAGCGCGCCGCCGTCGTAGATGGCGCGGCCGGCCTCGTTGCCGAGGAGGTTCGCGTAGACGTACGTCACGCCGAACGCGCGCGAGCCCTCGAGGACGAAGCGCTTGCGGATCTCGTGCTTGCCGAACGCGAAGTGGCTCGCGCTCGGGTTCAGGATGACGTCGACGCCGCGCTGCGCGAGGGTGCCGCCGGGGCGGGCGGCGGCCCAGGCGTCCTCGCAGATCTCGAAGCCGAGCTTCACGCCGCCGAGGTCGAAGTAGACGTCGCCGAGCGGGTAGCTCTGCCCGGCCACGGTGTAGACGGTGCGGTGGCCGTGGGGCCAGGGCTTGAACCAGCGCGGCTCGTAGTGGATGCCGTCGCCGGCGAGGAAGCGCTTGGCGACGAAGCCGAGGATGCGGCCGTCGGCGCAGAGGCACGCCGTGTTGAAGAGCGCGTGCTGGTGCATGAGGGGGAGGCCGACGCTGACGACGATGCCCCGCGTCTCCGGCAGGACCTCCTGCAGCACCGTCCAGGCCATCTCCTGCAGCCCACGCGAGTGGAGCTCGTCCTCGCAGCCGTAGCCGGTGATGCACAGCTCCGGCAGGCACAGGATGCTGACGCCCTGGTCCCGCGCCGCCGCGATGGCGGCGACGATGTGGTCGCGGTTCGAGTCCCAGGCGAGGGGGGTCTGGTTCAGCACCGCGGCGCCCACCTTGATGAGCTTCATGGGATCCTCCCGGGCACGGCCCTACTCGGGGACGCGCCGCGCCTTGATGATGAGGCGGGTCCTGAGGTCGAACAAGGTCCGCTCGAGGCCGGCGGGGTAGCGGTGCGGGTTGACGAACCGCTTGATGCCGGCGTGGAAGCGCCCGAGCTGGGCCGCGGTCCGCGCCCGCGACGCGGCGAGGGGCGGCACCTCGTACACCTGCCGGCCCGCGCGGAACACCGGGACGAGCAGGTCCTCGCCGGGGGTGCCGGCGGGGATGTGCTTGCGGCGGGTCAGGTCCACCGGGTCGACGATAACGCAGTCGGCGTCGAGGCCGCAAAGCTCGTCGTAGACGGCGTCGGCCTGGTACTCGCCGTCCTGGCTGAAGCGGCGGACCTGCAGGATCCCCGGCGTCGAGATCTTCACCGTCTGCTCCGACAGCTTGAGCTTGTGCTCCCACGCGCCGCCGGGCCGCCGCACCGCCGAGAGCTTGTACACGCCGCCGAGAGCGGGCTGGTCCCACGCGGTCGCGAGCTTCGTCCCGACGCCCCAGAGCGAGATGGCGGCGCCCTGCTCCTTCAGGCTCTCGATGAGGTGCTCGTCGAGGTCGTTGCTGGCGAGGATGCGCGTCTGCGGGAAGCCGCCCGCGTCGAGGATCTTGCGGGCCTCGATGCTGAGGTACGCGAGGTCGCCGGAGTCGAGGCGCACCGCGGCGAGCTCGTGCCCCGCGGCCCGCAGCTCGCGGGCCACCTCGACCGCGTGGCGCACGCCCTCGAGCGTGTCGTAGGTGTCCACGAGGAGGACGCAGCCGTCGGGCAGGGCCCGCGCGTAGGCGCGGAAGGCCTCGAGCTCGTCGTCGAACACCATGACCCAGCTGTGGGCGTGCGTGCCGCGGACCGGGATGTCGAAGAGGCGGCCGGCGAGGACGTTCGAGGTGCCGGCGCAGCCCCCGAGGTAGGCGGCGCGGCTGGCCGCGAGGCCGCCGTCGAGCCCCTGGGCGCGGCGCAGGCCGAACTCGATCACCGGCTCGCCGCGGGCCGCGAGGCAGACGCGGGCGGCCTTGGTGGCGATGAGGCTCTGGAAGTTGATGATGTTGAGGAGCGTGGTCTCGAGCAGCTGGGCCTGGATGACCGGACCCTTCACCCGCAGCAGCGGCTCGTGCGGGAAGACGACCGTCCCCTCGGGCACGGCGTCGACGTCACAGGCGAAGCGCAGGTCGCGCAGGTAGTCGAGGAACGCGGCCTCGAACATCGGGGCCCCGCCCTGGTCGGTGAGGCTCGCGAGGTAGGCGCGGTCGTCGTCGTCGAAGCGCAGGTGCGCCAGCCAGTCGACGGCGTAGGCGAGCCCGGCGGCGATGGTGAACCCGCCGTGGAACGGCGGCGAGCGGAAGGTGAGGTGGAAGACCGCGTCGCGGTCGGCGACCCCGGACTTCCAGTACCCGTAGGCCATCGTGAGCTGGTAGAAATCGGTCAAGAGCGCCAGGGAGTGGCGGTACAGCTCCGACGGGACGTTCATGGCGGCCTCCTTCGTCGCTGCTTAGTGTAAGTCGTACACTTTCACCGCGCAAGGGGGACACGCAGCCCCCAGGCAAGCCAGCGAATACACGCAGGTTTTTGGGGCCACCGCGCATTTTGCGTGCGGGGTACAATTCGGGCACGGGCTGGGGCACGGGCACGGGCACGAGCGTGACCGCGAGAGGGACGGCGTGCGCATCGGGCCACGACCCTCGTGCCCTGCCCCTGCCCGTGCCCGCGCGGAGGGACGTGCGCGTCAGCTCGCGGCGCCTGGGCTCACGACGGCGTTCGCGTCGATCGTGCGCGTGGTGGTGCCGCGGACGCGGATGCGGCCGACGCCGCCGCCGCCACCGCCGCCGCCGGCGCCCGAGGAGCCGTTGCTCGCGTTCGCACCGTTCAGGTGGCCGAGGTAGGCGCCGCCGCCCCCGTCGCCGCCGTTGGCGTTGATCGCGAGCGTGGCGGCGCCGGACGGCGGGTCGGTGCAGCCGCCGGGCTGACCCGGGCCGCCGGGGGTGAGGTCGGCGCCCTCGCCGCCGGCGCCGCCGTTGGCGCACAGCGAGGCGTTGGCCTGGACGATGACGGTCGGGGCCTCGAGCAGGATGGCGCCGCCGCTGCCGCCGCCGCCGGCGCCGCCGCGGCCGCCGAGCGAGCCGAAGCCGCCGCCGCCGCCGGCCTGAAGCGAGCCCGCGATGACGAGGCCGTCACGCGCGGAGATCTGGATGGCGCCGCCGCCGCCGCCCCCGCCGCCCTGCAGGCCGCTCAGGCCGAGGCCGTTGCCGCCGTCGCCGCCGGGGCAGCCGCCGCGCAGCGGCGCGATGGTCGCGACGCCGCCGGCGGCGCCCTTGCCGCCGTGGGGGCCGTGGCCGCCGCCCTGGCCGTCGCCGCCGTCGCCGCCGGTCCCGCCGAAGCCGCCGCCGCCACCACCGCCGGCGCCCACGCCCACGCCTGTGGCGTTGGCCCCGCTCCCCCCGCCGCTGCCGGCGCAGGCGAGCGGGTCGTCGCCGCCGGGGCCCGGCAGGTAGCCGCTCAGCGCGATCTGCGCCGACGCGTCGATCGTGCCGGCGACCGAGGCCGAGCCGTACACCGCCAGGATCAGCGCGCGCGCGCCCGTCACCCGCACCGTCGCGCCGGCGTCGACCTGCAGGCTGCTCGCGGCCACCAGGCGCACCGCGGCGTCGGTCGAACTCGCCGGCAGCAGGACGGTCGCCAGCGTGATCGAGCCGCCGCCGGTCTGGGTCAGGCTGCCGCTGTCGGTGTCCAGGGTCCACAGCCCGGCCCCGATCCCGAGCGGCTGCGGCGCCGGGATGGCCGGGGCGCACGGATCGAAGTTGGTCGGCGCGTAGCTCCAGCCGGTGCAGGAGGTGGTGCTGTCGGCGGGCGCGGCGTCGGCCTGAGCGGCGTCGGCCGGAGCGGCCTCGGGGCCCGTGTCCGTGGGCGGCGCGGCGTCGGCCGGCGCGGCCTCGGCGCCGGCCTCGGCGGCCGTGTCGGTGCGCCCGGGCCCGTCGCCGCCCGCGTCGGCCGCGGCCTCGCCGGGCGGCGCGCGATCGACCGGACCATCGCCGACGAGAGGGCCGGCGTCGAGCGTCGCGAGCGCGGTGGTGTTGAAGCTGCACGCCGCCAGCCCGCCGAGCAGCACGACGACGCCTGCCGCGACCAGGAGCTCGCCCTGCGGTCGCACCATGCTCTCATGGTATCACGGCCGCGCGGGCGCGGCGTGCGCCGCGAGCGTTCAGCGGCCGGAGACGAGCGGCGCCGCCAGCGCCACGGCGAGCGAGACGGCGACCGCGCCGGCGACGAGGAGCGCCGGGCTGACCCGCAGCCGCAGCGCCAGGATCGAGCCGAGGGTCAGCGCCAGCGTCAGCGGATCCACGATGGCCGCCGAGGCCACCTGCCACAGCACGAAGAAGAGCATGCCCACGAACGCCGCGAGGAGCCCGCGCACGAGCCGCCGCGCGACGCGGCTGCGGCGCAGGCGGTCGAAGTGCGGCGCCGCGATCACGAGCAGCAGCCCCGAGGGCACGAACATGCACAGCGTGGCGAGCGCGGCCCCGAGCGGGCCCGCGGCGGCGTAACCCACGAAGGTGCCGGTCACGATCACCGGGCCGGGCGTGACCTGCCCCAGGGCGAGCCCGTCGACGAACGCCGCCGGGGTCAGCCACCCGTTCGCGACCACGACCTGCTCGTAGAGCAGCGCGACGGCCGTGTAGCCGCCGCCGAACGCGAGGAGGTTCACCTTGACGAGCGCGAGGGTGAGGCGCGGGTACACCGGCCCGAGGCGGCCGAGGGCGAGCACGACGAGCGCGAACCCGACCGCGACCACCCCGGCGGCGAGCAGCGTGCGGCGCTGGGGCCCGGACGGGGCCGCGACCGGCGCCGCGTCGCCGGCCGGCTCGCGCGGCAGGAGCAGGACGGCGAGCGCGCCCGCGCAGACGAGGACCGCGACCGCGTTCAGGCGCGCGAGGAACGCCGCCGCCGCCGCCGCCGCGAGGAGCGCGCCGCGCCAGTCCCGCAGCGCCGCCGCGCCGAGCCCGGCGATCGAGCCGACGACGATGCCGACCGTGGCCGCGCGCATGCCGCGGAGCCCGACCTCGACGAGCGGCAGGCGGCCGAGGTGCACGTAGAACGCCGACAGCCCGGCCATCAGGAGCACGGCCGGGGTCACGTACGCCACGAGCGCCACCACGGCGCCGCGGCCCCCGGCGAGGCGCCACCCGACGTGGGTGGCCGTGTGCACCGCGATCGCGCCCGGGACGATCTGAGCCAGCGCCAGGCTGTCGTCGAACGCGCCCGCGGTCACCCACCCCCGGCGGCGCACCACCTCGTCGCGGATCTGCGCCACGATGGCCGGGCCGCCGTAGGCGGTGAGACCGATGCGGAAGAACGTGGCGGCGAGCTCGCGGAGGGTGACCACCGGGCGCGACGATACCACCGCCGGCGGACAGGGTCACGGCGCCACGCAGGCGGCCGTCAGCCCCCGCCGGTCGGCTCCACGAGGTCGACCAGCGAGCGAAAGCGGTCGAAGTGGTGCGGATTCGATGTCACCAGCACCTTGACGCGATGCACGCGCATCGTCGCGACGAGGAGCGCGTCGTGGATCGCCTTGCCCTCGCACGGCACCTCGCGCAGCAGCGCGAGGAGCGTCGGCAGGAGCGGTTTCTCCTCCGGCAGCAGACGCAGCACGCGACGGAGCTCGGCGAGGTTCTCGAGCGCCGCGCGCAGCGGCAAGCCGAGCCCGTTGACGGCCGCCGGCCGGGTCGCGACGGCGAGGTACTCGCGCGCCACCTGAGCGCTGAGCACGAGCCCCGGCCGCTGCTCCAGCAGCGCGAGGGCCGCCTGGTGCCGCGGGCGCTTCACGTCGGTCGCGTCCACGAGGACGTTGGTGTCCGTGAGCGCCGGCTCAACGCTCTTCTTCGCCATAGATCTCGTCCCGGCCGTAGCGCGTCGCGGCTCCCACGGCGACGGTGTGGAGCTTCAGCTTTCGCCGGCGGCGCCGCCCGCCCTCGCCCGCGGCCGCGGCGGCCTCGAGGATGGCGCGCAGCTCCGCCTCCAGGCTGCGGTGGCTCTCCGCGGCGCGCCGCTTGAGCGCGTCGACGACGGCGTCATCGAGGTTGCGGATGTGCACTGCGGACATACCATTATGCTAGCGAAGCATCCCCAAGCGCGCAACCGCGCTGCGGGCGCCAGCGCGCGGGCCGCGCGCGCGTGACCGCCCGGTTCACTCCGGCGGGCAGAGGCTGTCGATCAGCTCCTTGTAGTGGCGCTCGATCACGCGGCGCTTCATCTTCTGCGTCGGCGTCAGCTCGCCGGTCTCGTGGCTGAACTCGCGCGGCAGCAACGCGTACCGCTTGATCTGCTCGACGTGGCCGAGATCGGCGTTGACGGCCTCGATGGCGTGGTCGAACAGCGCCCGGATCTCGGGGTCCTCGTCCAGCCGGCTGCGGTCCTGCGGCAGCGGTCGGCCGAGCTCCTGCTGGAGCACCTCGAACCGCGGCACGATCAGCGCGACGCAGTACTTGCGCTGGTCGCCGATCACGCACGACTGCTCGATCAGCGACTGCGCGTTGAGCCGCCCCTCGATCGCCGCCGGCGCGACGTACTTGCCGCCGGAGGTCTTGATGAGCTCCTTCTTGCGGTCGGTGATGAAGAGGTAGCCGTCGGCGTCGAGGTAGCCGATGTCGCCGGTGTGGAACCACCCGTCGGGCTCGATGACGTCGCGCGTGTCGCGCTCCCTGTTGAAGTAGCCCAGCATCACGTTGGGGCCGCGCGCCATGACCTCCCCGTCGCGCTCGGAGCCGGGCTCGGGGGCGATGCGGATCTCGACGCCGGGGATGGGGCGGCCGACGGAGCCGAAGCGCAGGTTGTCGGGGCCGTTCACGGTGAGCACCGGCGAGGTCTCGGTCAGGCCGTACCCCTCGACGACCATGAGGCCCGCGGCGCGCAGGAACTCGGCGATCTCGCGGCGCAGCGGCGCCCCGCCGGTCACCGCGAAGCGCAGCTCCCCGCCGAGGCGGGCGCGCAGCTTCGCGAACACGAGCCGGTCGGCGACGCGGTGCTTGAGCTCGAGCCAGCGCGACGGGGCCGCGTGCTCGAGCTCGCGGGCGACGCGCTCCTTGCCGACGGCGAGCGCCCAGGCGAAGAGCGCCTGGCGCACCGGCGACGAGTGCGCCGCCGCCTGCACCTTCGTGTAGAGCTTCTCGTACACCCGTGGCACGCTCATCAGGATCGTCGGGCGCACCTCGAGGAGGTTCTCGGGCAGCTTCTCGATGCTCTCGGCGTATGCGATGCGGGTGCCGACGCGCAGCGCGAGGTAGTAGCCGGCCACGCGCTCGAGCGAGTGGCTGAGGGGCAGGAACGAGAGCATGAGCCCGTGGTGGAAGTACTGCTCCCCCATGTGCTGGAGCGACGCGTCGATGTTGCCGACGATGTTCGCGTGCGAGAGCATCACGCCCTTGCGGTCGCCGGTCGTGCCCGAGGTGTAGATGAGCAGGGCGAGGTCGTGGACGCTCGCCCCGGCGGCGCGCTGCTCGACGACGCGGCCGTCGAGCAGCCGCCCGCGGTCGAGCACGTCGGCGAGCGGCAGGACGCGGCTGTCCTCGCGCGGTACGTCATCGAAGACGATGACGCGCTCGAGACCCGGCAGCGCCCCGTCGTCCCGGAGGCGACGCACCCGCTCGAGCTGCGCCGCCGTCGACACGAAGACCGTGCGCGCGCCGGCGTCGTTGATGACGTAGGCGATGTCCCGCGGATGGTCCGTCGGGTAGATCGCCGCGGACACGCCGCCGAGCGCGATCGTCGCCAGGTCCGCGTAGGTCCACTCGGGCCGGTTCTCCGCCAGGATCGCGACGCGGTCGCCCTTGCCCACCCACGCGGCGAGCGCGGCCGCGAGGCTGCGCACGCGCTCCTCCCACGCGCGGTACGTGATGCTGCGCCAGCGGCCGTCCGACTTGTACCGCAGCGCCTCGGCGTCCGGCTCCTGGGCCGTACGCCAGAAGAAGAGCTGCGCGAGCGTCTGCAGCGGCGCGCCGCTCTGCAACAGGTCCAGGATCGCGCGCGCCCCCGCCGCCGGCCCGTCGCGGCGCGCGCCCTGCGCCGGCGACCCGGTCTCCGCCACCGTCCACTCCATCCCGCCACCTCCACCCTAGTTGGTACAGGTGCGGCGACCGGCGGTCAACAGGAAGGCCACCGGCGGGTGCGTCAGCGCGCGAGCGGCGACGAGAAGGAGAAGGTGCTCCCCTGCCCCAGCTCGCTCTCGCACCAGAGGCGGCCGCCCTGGGCGTCGACGAGCCGGCTCGTGATGTAGAGCCCGAGGCCGAGCCCCTCGGTCCGGCGCGCGCCGCGGGAGCGCCAGAACCGGCGGAAGAGCTGGGCCTGGTCCGCGGCGGAGATGCCGGGGCCGCGGTCGGAGACGGAGACGATCACCTCGCCCTCGCCGAGCGCGGCGTGCACGCGGACGCGCGTGTCGGGCGCCGAGTACTTGAGCGCGTTCGTGACCAGGTTCGTCACGATGCGGTCGAACGCCCCCGCGTCGACCCACACCGGCGGCAGCGCCGGGACCTCCACGTCGACGCGGTCCTCGAGCGTGCCGGCCGAGCGCGCGAGCAGGTCGCGGATCGCGGCCTCGACGTCCACGGCGCGCGGCTGCAGGTTGAGGTGCCCGGCGTCGAGCCGGGCCGACTCGACCAGCTCGCTCAGCATCCCGTCGATGCGCGCCGCCGACGTGGCGATGCTCTCGGCCGCCCGCCGCTCGCCCGCCTGCGCCTCGGCGCGGAGCGCGCGCCGGAGCCGCTCGGCCTGGAGCCGGATCACCGAGAGCGGGGTGCGCAGGTCGTGCGAGACCGCGCGCAGCACGTCCTCGTGCTGCTCCTGCAGCTCGTGCATGCGGGTGATGTCGGTGATGGTCGCGACCGCCCCGAGCAGCGTGCCGTCGGGGCCCCGCAGCGGGGCCGCGCTGCAGGTCACCCACACCCTCTCGTCGCCCCGCGGGAGCACGAAGATGTCGCCGCGGACGATCTCGCCTCGCAGCGCGCGGATCACGGGCACCTCGTCGACCGGGAGCGGCGTGCCGTCGGGCCGCTCGGGGCGCTGCTCGCGCAGCCGCGCGGCGAGCGGCCGCCGCTCCGTCGGGGAGTACCCGAGCAGCGCCGCGGCCGCCGGGTTGTGGTCGAGGACCTCGCCGGTCGGGCCGTACATGATGAGCGCCTCCGCCGTGGCGGCGAACACCCCCTGCAGCTTCGCCGCTTCGCGCGCCGCGCTCTCGAGGAGCCACAGCCGCTCGCGCTCGTGCTGGCGGCGCTCGGTCACGTCCTGGACCGCGGCCACGGCCCCGATCACGCGCCCCTCCGCCGTCACGGGCGTCGCGGCCCCGAGCACGACCACCTCCTCGCCGTCCGGGCGCCGGATGGCGGCTTCGAAGTCGCGGGTCGATTCGCCGCGCTCGAGGGCGCGCATGATCGGCAGCTCCGCCGGCGGCAGCGGGGTCCCGTCGGCCGTCGTGAGCACAGACGCGATCGGTTGGTGCAGGTCGCGGCCCGCGACCGGCAGCCCGAGGAGCCGCTCGACGACCACGTTCGCCGTCGTGACCACGCCGTCGGCGTCGATCACGATGATGCCGACGGGCATCGTCTCGATGACCGTGTGGAGCAGCTCCGCCGCGCGCTGCGCCTCCTCGGTGCGGCGCTGCAGGTCGCTCTCGCGGCTCCGGATGCCGTCGATCATGGCGCCGAAGGCGCGGGCGAGCCGCGCCAGCTCCAGCGGCCGCGGCGACACGGGCGGCGGCCCGCGCTCGCCGCGCGCCACGGCCACGGCGTGGGCCTCGAGCGCGCCGAGCGGGGTGGTGATGGCGCGCGCGAGCATGATGGCGAGCAGCAGCGCCGCGAGGGTGATGGCCAGCGACCCGGCCTGGTCGCGCGCCAGGGCGCCGAGCAGCGGGGCGGTGATCTCGGCGGTGGGGCGGTTCGCGCCCACGACCCAGCCCAGGTCGCGGACCTCGACGAACGCGCCCACGCGCCTCCCGCCGTCGATCGGGGAGTCGTACGTGCCCGTCACCTCGTGGCCGGCGCGGGCCCGCTCGAGGAACGGCTCGACCCGCGCCACCCGGCGCCGCGGAAAGCGCAACGGCACCTCGGGATCACGGTAGATCAGCAACCCGCTCGCGTCGAAGAGCAGGACGCTCGCCTCGCCGCTGCGGCCGATGTCGAGGGCCTGCTTCCCGAGGCGGGTCGGGTCGACGGCCGCGGCGACCACGCCCTCGAGCGCCCCGTGAGGGTCGCGGATGGCGCGCGCGATGACGAAGATCGCCTCGGCGCCCACGCGGGCGCGGAAGAGGTCGCTCACGGCCCAGTCCTGCCCGCGCACGAGGGCCTGGAAGTACGCGCGCCCGGTGACGTCGAGGCCGACCGCCGCGCGCTCGGTGGAGACGGCGATGCGCCCCGCGGGTGAGATCCAGCTCACGTGGCGCATCGTGGGGTACTGCGCGGCGAGCACCTCGAGCAGGTGCTGCACCTCGACCTCCGGGTGCGGCTGGGGCTCGGTGAGCGCGGCGCCGACGGCCGCCTCGGCCGCGAGCACGTTGCGCACGAGCTCCTGGAAGCCCGCCGCGACGGCGCGCGCGACCTCGACGTTGGCGCGCTCCTCCTCGGCGTAGCGCTGGTCGAAGCGGCGCTTGAAGAGCACCGCCTGGACCGCGAGCAGCGCCACGGTCATGGTGACCAGGAGCAGCACGAGCAACCCGCGGATGCTCTGCGGCAACGCCGCGCCGAGCGCGCGCGCGGCGAGCAACCGGACGAGGTTGACGTGCACGGTGGTACGATGTCGCGGCGCGCTGGCGCACTGCGGCAGAGTTCTGCGTGAAAAAAAGCCGCGGGCGCTAACGGCCCGCGAAGTGGGCCGCCACGGCGAGCCAGGCCCCGGCGCTCGCGGCCCCGAGGAGCGCGCCGGCCAGGATGTCGGACGGGTAGTGCATCCCCAGCACGAGCCGCGAGAGCGAGATGACGGTGGCCCAGGCGCAGGCGAGCGCCGCGAAGGCGGGGGCGAGCAGGCACGTGGCCGCCGCGATGGTCCAGGCCGCGGTCGCGTGGCCCGAGGGCATCGAGAAGCGGTCGGGGACGCGGCCGACCGCACGGTCGCGCGGCCGCACCCGGCGGCACGCGAGCTTGAGGAAGTGGGCGGTGACGATGGCCGAGCCGGCGGCCACCACGGTCGCGAGCGTCGCCAGGCGCGGCCACAGGCCGAGCCCGAGGCCGAGCAGACCGGCCGCGACCGGCGTGTCGGCGGTGTGCGTCACCACCCGCATCAGGACGAGGAGCGGGGCCGGTCGGCGGCTCGTCACCCAGGCGAGGGCGCGCGCGTCGAGCCCGTCGACTCTGGCGGCCCAGGGCAGAATCATCTCGCGATCGAGCCACTGCATGAGTGCTGGTGTGGGCGCGGCGCCGCGCGCGGCGCGGGGCGGATCAGCGGACGAGCTTCGCCTCGAGCTCGATGGTCGTGCCGGCGAGCGCCTTGGACACGGGGCAGCCCTGCTTGGCCGCGTCGGCCTGCGCCTGGAAGACGGCCTGGTCGATGCCAGGCACCACGGCCTCGGTGGCCAGGCGGATCCGCGTGATGGCGAAGCCCTCGCCGACGCGGTCGATGGTGACCTTCGCGGTCGTGTGGACGCGCTTCGGCGTGAAGCCCGCCTGCGCGAGCCCGTGGGCGAAGGCCATCGAGAAGCAGCCGGCGTGGGCCGCGCCGATGAGCTCCTCCGGGTTCGAGCCGGGCTGATCGCCGAAGCGGGTGCCGGCGGAGTAGCGCCCCTCGAAAGCGCCGCTCGCGACCTTCATGGTCCCCTGGCCCGACTTGAGGTCCCCCTCCCACACGGCTTCACCGGTACGGCTCGGCATGACGACTCCTTTGCTCTCTTGAGATGCGCCGCGGGCGCAGACGGGTCAGCGGCGCGCGAGCCCCGCCGTCAGTGGAAAATCTCGCCGAAGAAACGCTGCATCTCCGCCCAGGAGCGACGGTCGGCGCTGGGGCTGTACGCCATCCCCTTCTTCGGGTCGTTGCCCGAATCGGGGTTCGTGAAGCCGTGCACCGCCCCGGCGAGGATCACGATCTGGTAGTCCACCCGCGCCTTCTTCATCTCGTTCCAGAACGCCGTCACCTGCTCGGGCGGGACGAACGGGTCGTCGCCGCCGTGGATGGCCATGACCTTCGCCTTCACGTGCCTGGCGTCGTCGGGGTTCGGCGTGTCGAGGCTGCCGTGGAAGCTCACGACCCCGGCGAGATCGGCGCCGCTGCGGGCCAGCTCGAGGACGGTGCCGCCGCCGAAGCAGTAGCCGATCGCCGCCACGCGCCGCGGGTCGACGAGGCGGTGGCCCTTGAGCACCTGCAAGCCAGCCGCGGCGCGGGCGCGCAGGAGCGGGCGGTTGCCGCGGTACTTGCCCGCCTCGGCCGCCGCGCCCTTCTGGTCCTTGGGCCGGACGCCCTTGCCGTAGATGTCCGCCGCGAACGCGACGTAGCCGAGCTGGGCGAGCTGCTCCGCCCGGCGCTTCACGTACCGTCCGAGGCCGGTCCACTCGTGGACCACCATGACGCCCGGCCGCTTCGCCGTGCTCGCGTCGTCGTAGGCGAGGTAGCCCTCGAGCGTCTGGTCGCCCTGCGCATACTCCACCACCTCGGTCTTCACCTTGGCCTCCGCGGGCGCCGCCAGCCCGAGCGCGAGGGCGGCGAGGACGACCGCGCGCGCCTCGCTTCTCCTCATGGCAGCTCTCCGCGCTGCAGCTCCGCCAGGACCTCGCCGGCGCTCTCGAGGAAGGGCGCGTGGGCCGGCCGCCACCCGAGCTCGGTGGCCCGGCGCGCCACCACCACCTGGTCGAGGCAGCACGCGTCGGCGGCCACGCCCATGCGCGCCCGGGCCGCCTCGAGGGGGAACGCCCGCGTCCGGTCGCACCCGGCCGCGCGGCTCGCCGCGGCCGCGATGCGCGACACGGGCGGGCAGCCCGGCTCCACGGCGTGGAAGATGCCGCGCGCCTGCTGCTCGACGACGAGCCGGTAGAGCTGCGCGACGTCGTCGCGGTAGACGAGGGGCCAGCGGTTCCGGCCGTCGCCGACGAAGGTCGCGGCGCCCTCGTCGAGGGCGCTGCGGAAGAGCGGCGTGACCAGCCCGGCGGTGCCGCCGTACACCATCCCGGGGCGGATGACGGCGGTCGCGAGCGTGGCGGTCGCGGCGTCGAGCGTGCGCCGCTCCTGCGCCGGCCGCCACGCGACCGCGGCCGCGGGGCGCGGGGCCGCGTCCTCGTCGGCGGGCACGTCGCCGGTGCTGCCGAGCACCCACACGCCCGAGGTGTAGACGAAGACCCGCGGGCCGCTCGTCGCCGCCGCGACGAGCGCCGCGACGGCTCGCTCGTCGATGGCGGGCCCTGCGGGGACGCCGTAGTCGTACGCGAGGTGGATGATGGCCTCGTGCTCGGCGGCCGCCGACGTCCAGGTGGCCGGCCCGGTGAGCGCGCCGGAGAGCGGCGTCCCGCCCAGCTCCCGCAGGTCGGCGGCGCTCTCGGCGGAGCGCGTGAGACCGGTGACGTCGTGGCCTGCGCCGACGAGGATCCGCGTGACCGCGGTGCCGATGTATCCCGTGGCGCCGGTGACGAAGATGCGCATGGCTCGCCCCTCTCGTTCACCGTTGGATGCGAGAAGCGGGGCGGACGCGGCGCGGTGCGGCGAAGGGAAATGCGAGCGTGGTTCTTCCCGGCCTCGTGTCCGGCTACGGGGTCGCGAGCGCGGTGGTCAGCGTGTACGCGCCGGCGCTCCCGGCGACCTCCCCGTCGACGATGACGAAGACGGCGAGGTCGGCCCCGGTGTCGTTGCGGTACGTGATCTGCTCGTCGCCGCCGGCGATGAAGCGGTCGGCGCCAGCGAGGCAGGTGGTGGCGGCGGCGCAGGTCGAGGGCGGGGCCGGGAGCAGGTACACCGCGACGTCGTAGGTGGGCTCCGGGGAGACCGTCGCCGTCAGCGTCTGCCCGGCCGGGATGACGAGCTCGTAGACGCGGTCGCGGCCGATGTCGCTCCCGGCGTAGCAGTTGCCGGTGCCGTCGGCGCCGCCGTAGTCGTCACGGAACCCCACGGTGCTGCCCGCGACCGTGCCGGCGCCGACCGCGACCGCGGCCTGGCAGGTCTCGCCCGGCGTCACGCCCCCGTCGGTGCCCGGGGCGGCGTCCCCGGCCGTGCCCGCGTCGGCGGCGACGGCGGCGTCGGTGGCGTCGGTGGCGACGACGGCGTCGGCGGCTGGGGCGGCGTCCGCCTCCGGGCCGTCGAGCTTCGGCCCGACGTCCGGCGGCCCGGCGTCGGCCGGCGCGGGCGCGTCGTGCGGCTTCGGCACGTCCGGCCTCCCGCTCGCGTCCTGCGGCGCGACCACGTCGTCGGGCGCCGCGTCCGCCGGCGGGCCGTCCTCCTGCCCGGCGGCGTCGAGGTGCATGGCGGCATCCGCCCCTACCGTGCCCCCGCTGTCGCCGCAGCCGGCGGCCAGGACGAGCCCGAGGAGGCAGGCGAGCGGCGCGCGCAGGATCGAGGCGTGCATTGGCGTTCCCCCGATGAGCGAACGAACTCTACGAGCCGGTCCCCGGTGGTGTCAACGGCGCGGCCGGCCGACGCGACGCGCGGTGGTGACGCCGGGCGCGGGACGGGCGATAATGGAGCCGATGCCGGGCCCCCTCTCCGAAGCGTTGCGCGCTGACGGCGCCGCCGTGGCGCCCTACCTCCGCATGTTGCACCTCACGGGCGAGGACGGGGATCGCGCCGTCGCGTTCGTGCGCGAGGTGCTGGCCGCCTACCCGCCCGACGCGCTCGAGGAGGAGGCCGTCGCGCTCCTCGACGAGGCGAACTGGCGCTTCCACCTCGTCGCGGCGGTCGCCGTGGTGCTCGGGCTGCGCTCGCCGCGGCTCGACGCCGCCGTCTGGGAGGCCTTCGACCGCGGCAGCTGGGTGGCGCCGCAGCTCGCGGCCACCGCGCTGATCGCCGACGCGGACTTCGCCGCGCGGGCGCGCGTGCGCCTCGACGCCGCGGCCGGCCTGGGGGCCAAGGCGGCCGGCGCGCTGGTCGCCCTCGCGGAGCTGACCCCCGCGCTCGCCGGCTGGGTGGCGCGCCGGCGCGCCCAG
>DASXVK010000453.1:0-9806 GCA_036504295.1 Polyangia bacterium | reverse complement strand
ATCGACGACGCCTTCGCCCTCGACATGGCGATGGGCGGCAGCAGCAACACCGTGCTGCACCTGCTCGCCATCGCGCGCGAGGGCGGCATCGATTACCCCATCTGGCGCGTGGCGGAGATCGCCGCGCGCGTGCCGCACCTGTGTAAGGTGGCGCCCGCCTCCGCGTACCACATGGAGGACGTCCACCGCGCCGGCGGCGTGCCCGCCATCCTCGGCGCCATCGCGCCGCTGCTGCACCTCGACCGGCCGACGGTGGCCGGGGCGACGCTCGCCGAGACGCTCGCCGGGGCCGAGGTGCGCGACCCCGACGTGATCCGGCCGCTGAGCGCGCCGCACTCGGCGACGGGCGGCCTCGCGATCCTGCGCGGCAGCCTCGCCCCCGACGGCGCGGTCGTGAAGACCGGGGCCGTGGTGCCGCGGATGCGCCGCTGCGTGGGACCGGCGCGGGTCTACGACGGCCACGACGCGGCCATGGCCGGCATCCTCGCCGGCGAGGTGCGGCCGGGCGACGTCGTCGTCATCCGCTACGAGGGCCCCGCGGGCGGCCCCGGCATGCAGGAGATGCTGGCGCCGACGTCGGCCCTCATGGGCATGGGCCTCGGCGACTCCGTGGCCCTCGTCACCGACGGGCGCTTCTCCGGCGGCACCCGCGGCGCGTGCATCGGGCACGTCTGCCCCGAGGCGGCCCAGGGCGGCCCCATCGCGGCCGTGCGCGACGGCGACCTCATCGCCCTCGACGTGGACGCCGGCACGCTCGACCTGCGCGTCGACGCGGCGGAGCTGCAACGGCGGCTCGCCGCGGCGCCGCCGCCGCCGCCGCCCCCACCCGAGAGCCGCTGGCTGCGCCGGTACGCGCGCGTGGTGCAGAGCGCCTCGGTGGGCGCCGTGCTCAGCGATTGATCGCGATTGATGTGCCACTCCGTGTGAAAGGTCCCATGCGACGTACCGGTGCCGAGATCATCTGGGAAGTCCTCGTCGAGGAGGGGGTGGAGGTCGTCTTCGGCTATCCCGGCGGCGCCATCATGCCCGCCTACGACGCGATGCTGCGCTACCCCATCCGGCACGTGCTGGTGCGCCACGAGCAGGGCGCGGCCCACATGGCCGACGGGTACGCGCGCGCGTCGGGGCGGGTCGGCGTCGCCGTCGCGACCTCGGGGCCGGGCGCGACGAACCTCGTCACCGGCATCGCCACCGCGATGCTCGACTCGACCCCCATGGTGTGCGTGACCGGCCAGGTCTCGTCGGGGTTCCTGGGGACCGACGCGTTCCAGGAGACCGACATCACCGGCGTGACCCTGCCCATCACGAAGCACAACTACCTCATCACGCGCGCCGCCGACATCGCGCCGGCGCTGCGCGAGGCGTTCTACATCGCGCGCTCGGGCCGCCCCGGCCCGGTCCTCGTCGACATCACGAAGGACGCGCAGCAGGCCGAGGCGGACTACGCGCCGCCGCCGGGCGAGGTGCGGCTGCCCGGCTACCGCCCCGTGCTCCCCCTGCTCCCCACGGACCTCGCCCGCGCCGCCGCCATGATCGACGGCGCCGAGCGGCCCATCATCTTCGCCGGCCAGGGCATCATCCAGTCCGGCGCGAGCGCGCTCCTGCGTGAGCTGGCCGAGCGCACCGGCGCCCCCGTGGCCGAGACCCTGCTCGGCCTGGGCGGCTTCCCGGCCACGCACCCGCTCAGCCTCGGGATGATGGGCATGCACGGCGAGGCCTGGGTGAACCACGCCATCCAGGAGGCCGACCTCATCCTCGCCCTCGGCATGCGCTTCGACGACCGCGTGACGGGCAAGCTGCAGAGCTACGCCCCCCAGGCGAAGAAGATCCACGTCGAGGTCGACCCCTCCGAGGTGAACAAGAACGTCAAGGTCGACCTGGCCCTCGTCGCCGACGTGCGCCAGGTGATCGAGCAGCTCCTGCCGCAGGTGCGCCGCAGCGACCGCGGCGTGTGGCAGGGGCGCATCGCCGCGCTCAAGGGCAGCTCGGCCGTGCGCGACATCCAGTACCTGCCCCCCGGCGACAAGCTCTACGCCGCCCACGTGATCAACGACCTGTGGCGGCTCACGAAGGGCGAGGCGCTCGTCGTCACCGACGTCGGCCAGCACCAGATGTGGGAGGCGCAGTACTACAAGCACGACCACCCGCGCGGGCTCATCACCTCGGGCGGCCTCGGCACCATGGGCTTCGCCCTGCCGGCGGCCATCGGCGCGCGCTTCGCCCGGCCCGACGCGGAGATCTGGGTCATCGTCGGCGACGGCGGCTTCCAGATGACGGCCTGCGAGCTGTCGACCGCGGCGCAGGAGCGCCTGAAGCTGAACATCGCCGTCATCAACAACGGCTACCTCGGCATGGTGCGGCAGTGGCAGGAGTTCTTCTACGACCGCCGCTACGCCGCGACGCCGCTCCTCGGCCCCGATTTCGTGAAGCTCGCGGAGGCGCACCGGGCGAAGGGGCTCCTCGTCACGCGCCGCGAGCAGATCGCCGCCGCCGTCGCCGAGGCCCGTGACACGCCCGGCGTCACCGTCGTCGAGTTCCGGGTCGAGAAGGAAGACAGCGTCTACCCGATGGTCCCGTCGGGCGCCGGCCTGCACCAGATGATCCGGCGCCCCGACGCGCCGCCGGCGGCGCTCAGCGCCCGGTCCCCTGAGTATGAAGGCAAGTAGGAGTCCCCTGTGATGTCGAAGCCCCCCCTGAGAACGTTCGTCGCATACGTCGAGGACCGGCCCGGAGTCCTGGATCGCGTGGCGTCGCTGTTCCGGCGCCGCGCGTACAACATCGCGTCGCTCACGGTCGGCCGCACGCACCGGCCCGGCGTCTCGCGCCTGACGGTCGTGATGGAGGCCGACGCGGACGCCGCCCGCCGCATCGAGGCCAACCTCTACAAGCTCGTCAACGTGCTGTGGGTCGAGGACATCACGACCGAGGAGACGGTCGTCCGCGACCTCGCGCTCATCAAGGTGCGGGCGAGCGCCGTCGACCGCTCCCACGTGCTGCAGCTCTGCGACGTCTTCCGCGCGCGGGTCATCGACGTGGCCCACGACGCGCTCACGATCGAGATCACCGGCACCGCCGACAAGCTCGACGGGCTGCTCGAGGTGCTGCGGCCCTTCGGCGTGCTGGACATGGCGCGCACCGGCGCCGTGGCGATGGCGCGCGGCTCGCGGGCGCCGGCGCTCGACGCGTGGGCCGACGTGACCGGCATGAACGGCCAGCCGCCCGGCCGCGCGGCGGCCGGCGAGGCCGAGGGCGACGATTCCGACGACCACCCCGACCGCGACGACGCGCGGGCGTGAAGGAGAGACCCATGGCGAAGGTGTACTACGACCAGGACTGCGACCTCGCGCTCATCCGCAGCCGCAAGGTCGCGATCGTGGGCTACGGCTCGCAGGGCCACGCGCACGCGCTCAACCTGCGCGACAGCGGCGCCCAGGTGCGCATCGGCCTCGCCCCGGGCAGCAAGAGCCGGGCGAAGGCCGAGGCCGCCGGCCTCGAGGTCGGGACGGTGGCCGAGGCGTCCGCGTGGGCCGACGTCGTGATGATCCTCGCGCCGGACACGGCGCAGCCGGCGATCTACGAGGAGGCCATCGCGCCGCACCTGCGCGCCGGCAAGACCCTGATGTTCGCGCACGGCTTCAACATCCGCTACGGCACCATCACGCCCGACCCCGCGGTGGACGTGAGCATGGTGGCGCCGAAGAGCCCGGGGCACCGGGTGCGCGAGACCTTCGCCCAGGGCGGCGGCACGCCGGCCCTCTTCGCCGTGCACCAGGACGCGAGCGGGCAGGCGCGCGGCCTCGCGCTCGCCTACGCCAAGGCCATCGGCTGCGCGCGCGCGGGCGTCCTCGAGACCACCTTCGCCGAGGAGACCGAGACCGACCTCTTCGGCGAGCAGGCGGTGCTGTGCGGCGGCGTGTCGGCGCTCATCAAGGCCGCGTTCGACACCCTGGTCACCGCCGGCTACCAGCCGGAGCTCGCCTACTTCGAGTGCATGCACGAGCTCAAGCTCATCGTCGACCTCATGTACCGCGGCGGCCTCAACTACATGCGCTACTCGGTCAGCGACACGGCCGAGTACGGCGACTACACCGCCGGGCCGCGCCTCGTCGACGAGCGGACGCGCGGCGAGATGCGCCGCCTGCTCGCCGAGATCCAGGACGGCAGCTTCGCGCGCCGCTGGATCGAGGAGAACCGCAAGGGGCGCCCGTGGTTCGAGGCCGAGCGGCAGAAGGAGCGCGAGCAGCCCATCGAGCAGGTCGGGGCGAAGCTGCGGCAGATGATGCCGTTCCTCGATCCCGTCACCATCAAGCCGGGAGATTAGCCATGCCCGCGCACGACGGCCCCGGGGGGGAGCGCGTCCGCGTATTCGACACGACGCTGCGCGACGGCGAGCAGTCGCCGGGCGCGACGCTCACCTCGCACGAGAAGCTCGAGGTGGCGCGGGCGCTCGCGCGGCTCGGCGTCGACGTCATCGAGACCGGCTTCCCCGCGGCCTCGCCCGACGACCTCGAGGCGGTGCGGACCATCGCCGCCGAGGTCGGGCAGGCGCCGCCCGGCGCCGGCGCCGGCGACGGCGCGGAGGAGCCGCCGGTCATCTGCGCCCTCGCGCGCGCGGCGACCGGCGACATCGAGAAGGCGTGGGAGGCGGTGCGCCCGGCGGCGCGGCCGCGCATCCACACCTTCATCGCGACCTCGCCGCTGCACATGGAGCACAAGCTGCGCCTCACGCCGGGCCAGGTGCTCGAGCGCGTGACGGCGATGGTCGGCCTGGCCCGCAGCCTCTGCGCGGACGTCGAGTTCAGCGCCGAGGACGCGTCGCGCAGCACGCCCGCGTTCCTCCACGAGGTCTTCGCCCGCGCCATCGCCGCCGGCGCGACCACGCTCAACATCCCCGACACCGTCGGCTACGCCATGCCCGAGGAGATGGCGGCGCTCGTCGCCGGCATCCGCGCGCAGGTGCCCGGCGCCGCCGGCGTCACGCTCTCGGTCCACTGCCACGACGACCTCGGGCTCGCGGTGGCGAACACGCTCGCCGGCGTGCGCGCCGGGGCGCGCCAGGTGGAGGTGACGGTCAACGGCATCGGCGAGCGCGCCGGGAACGCGGCGCTCGAGGAGGTCGTGATGGCGCTGCGCACGCGCCACGCGCTCCTCGGCCTCGACACCGGCGTCGACGCCAGCCAGATCGCGCGCGTGAGCCGCCTCGTCTCGAGCCGCACCGGGGTCCCGGTGCAGCCGAACAAGGCGGTCGTGGGCGCGAACGCCTTCGCCCACGAGTCGGGCATCCACCAGGACGGCATGCTCAAGCACGCCGGCACCTACGAGATCATGCGGCCCGAGACCGTCGGCGTGGGCGCGACCCGGCTCGTGCTGGGCAAGCACTCGGGCCGCCACGCGCTGGGGGTGAAGCTCGCCGAGCTCGGCTACACGCTGCGCGGCGCGGAGCTCGACGAGGCCTTCGCGCGCTTCAAGGCGCTCTGCGACAAGAAGAAGCAGATCACGGGCGCCGACCTCGAGGCGCTGGTGAAGGACCAGAGCGGCCGGCCGCACGAGCCCTTCACCCTCGAGGGGCTCGTGGTGTCGTGCGGCACCCAGGGTATGCCGACCGCGACGGTGCGGGTGCGCGGTCCGGACGGGACCGTGCACACCCGCGCCGCGGTCGGCACCGGGCCGGTCGACGCCACCTACAAGGCCATCGACGAGGTCGTCAACGCCGACGGACGGCTGCTCGAGTTCGCGGTGCACGCGGTGACCGAGGGCATCGACGCCCTCGGCGAGGTCACGGTGCGGGTCGGCACCGCCGACCGCCAGGTGACGCCGAACCCGCAGACCGGCGGCGAGACGCCGAAGGTCTTCCACGGCCACGGCGCGGACACCGACATCCTGGTCGCGAGCGCCCGGGCGTACCTCGCGGCGCTCAACAAGCTGGTCGTCGCGCGCGGCGTCCAGGGCGCCCGCCGCGTGGCCGGCACGGCGGGCGTCCGCCGGGCCGCCGCGCGCAAGACGGGGTAGGTGCCGATGACCCAGCCGCGGACGCTCTTCGAGAAGGTGTGGGACAGCCACGTGGTCGCGGCCGAGGACGGCCGGCCGGCGGCGCTGTACGTGGACCTGCACCTGGTCCACGAGGTGACCTCGCCGCAGGCCTTCACGACGCTGCGGGCGCGCGGGCTGCCGGTGCGGCGGCCGGACCGGACCGTCGCCACGATGGATCACTCGACGCCGACGCTCCCGCCGGCGCGGGCGCCGGTCGACGCGGCCGGGGCGGCGCAGCTCGCGGCGCTCGCGGACAACTGCCGCGAGCACCGCATCCCCCTGCACGGCCTGGGCAGCGCCCACCAGGGCATCGTGCACGTCATCGGGCCCGAGCTGGGGCTGACGCAGCCCGGCATGACCATCGTCTGCGGCGACAGCCACACCGCGACGCACGGCGCCTTCGGCGCGCTCGCCTTCGGCATCGGCACGAGCGAGGTCGCGCACGTCCTCGCGACGCAGTGCCTGCTGCAGCGCAAGCCGCGCACGCTCGCGGTCACGATGACCGGCGTGCGGCCCGAGGGCGTCACGGCGAAGGACCTCATCCTCGCGCTCATCGCCCGCATCGGCGTCGGCGGGGGTGCGGGCCACGTCCTCGAGTACCGCGGCCCGGCCATCGCCGCGCTCGACATGGAGGCGCGCATGACGGTGTGCAACATGTCGATCGAGGCGGGCGCGCGGGCCGGCATGATCGCGCCCGACGACACGACCTTCGCCTACCTGTGGAGCCGGCCGCACGCGCCCAAGGGCGAGGCGTGGGACCGGGCCCTCGGGCGCTGGCGCGCGCTGCCGAGCGACGCGGGCGCGGCCTTCGACCGCGAGGTGACGCTCGACGCGAGCGCGCTCGAGCCGATGATCACGTTCGGCACGACCCCCGGCATGGGCATCCCCATCAGCGCGCGGGTGCCGGCGCCCAGCGAGGCCACGGGCGACGGCGCGCGCGCGGCGCTCACGGACGCGCTCGCGTACATGGCGCTCGAGCCGGGCCAGCCGCTCCTCGGCCGCGCCATCGACGTCGTCTTCATCGGCTCGTGCACGAACGGCCGCCTCTCCGACCTGCGCCAGGCGGCGCGCGTCTTCGCGGGGCGGCGCGTGCCGGCCGGCGTGCGCGCGCTGGTCGTGCCTGGCTCGCGCGCGGTCAAGCGCGCCGCCGAGGCCGAGGGGCTCGACCGGGTCTTCACCGAGGCGGGCGCCGAGTGGCGCGAGCCCGGCTGCTCGATGTGCATCGCCATGAACGGCGACGAGCTGAAGCCCGGCGAGTACGCGGTCTCGACGAGCAACCGCAACTTCCAGGGCCGGCAGGGCAAGGGCGGCCGGACGTTCCTGGCCTCGCCGCTCACGGCGGCCGCCGCGGCCGTCACCGGGAGGATCACCGATGTGCGGACGCTGCTGTGAACGCGCGCGTGCGTTCTTACGTGCCCCTGCCCGTGCCCGTGCCCGGAGGGCGGGATCGGGCACGGGCAGGGGCAGGGGCACGGGCACGAGAGGAAGGGAGTGACGGATGCCTGCCTTCACACGCTTGACCTCGAGAGTCGTGGCGCTGCCCGCGGCGGACGTCGACACCGACCAGATCATCCCGGCGCGGTACCTGAAGACCACCGAGTCGACCGGGCTCGGGGAGCGGCTCTTCGCCGACTGGCGCTACGGGCCCGACGGCGCGCCCCGGTCCGAGTTCCCGCTCAACCGGCCCGAGGCGAGAGGGGCCGCGATCCTGCTCACCGGACCGAACTTCGGCTGCGGCTCGTCCCGCGAGCACGCGCCGTGGGCGCTCCACGGCTTCGGCTTCCGCGCCCTCGTCGGGCCCTCGTTCGCCGACATCTTCACCCAGAACGCGCTCAAGAACGGCGTCCTGCCGGTGGTCGTCGACGCGGCGACGCACGCGCGCCTGCTGGCCCTCGCGGCGCGCGACCCGCGGCTCACGCTCACGATCGACCTCGCCACCCAGACCCTCGCGCTGCCCGACGGCACCGCGATCTCCTTCCCCGTCGACGCCTTCGCCAAGGAGTGCCTGCTGCGGGGCATCGACGAGCTCGGCTACCTGCTCGGACTCGAAGAACGGATCGCCGCTCATGAAGCCAGCCACGCCCGAAGCTGAAGCGCCCCTGCGGCACCCGGCCGAGCCCCCGGGCTCCGCCGTCGTCCGCGTCTACGACACCACGCTGCGCGACGGGACGCAAGGGGAGGGCGTCTCGCTCTCCTGCACGGACAAGCTGCGCATCGCGCGCCGGCTCGACGCCCTCGGCGTCGCCTTCGTCGAGGGCGGCTGGCCGGGCTCGAACCCGAAGGACGCCGAGTTCTTCCGCCGCGCCCGCGAGTTGCCGTGGGAGCACAGCCTGCTCACCGCCTTCGGCGCCACGCGCCGCGCAGGCGTCGCGCCGGGCGAGGACCCGAGCCTGCGCGCGCTGCTCGAGGCGGGCGCCGCCGTGTGCACCATCTTCGGCAAGAGCCACACCCTGCACGTGACCGAGGTCCTGCGCACGACCCACGACGAGAACCTGCGCATGATCGAGGAGAGCGTCGCCTGGCTGCGAGCCGCGGGCGTGCGCCTCGTGTACGACGCCGAGCACTTCTTCGACGGCTGGCGCGCCGACCCGGGCTACGCCGTCGAGACCCTGCGCGCCGCGGTCCGGGGCGGGGCCGAGGTGCTGACCCTGTGCGACACGAACGGCGGCTCGCTGCCGTGGCAGATCGAGGAGGCGATCGGCGCCGTCCGCGCCGCGCTCCCGACGCCGCTCGGCATCCACACTCACGACGACGCCGGCTGCGCGGTGGCGAACGCCATCGCGGCGGTGCGCGCGGGCGCCCGCCACGTGCAGGGCACCATCAACGGCTACGGCGAGCGCTGCGGCAACGCCAGCCTCTCGGCGCTCATCCCGACGCTCGAGCTGAAGCTCGGGCTGCGCTGCCTGCCCGAGGGCGCGCTCCGGCACCTGACCGCGCTGTCGACCTTCGTCGCCGAGGTGGCGAACGTGAGCCCCGACGACCAGCACCCGTACGTCGGCCGCAGCGCCTTCGCCCACAAGGGCGGCGTCCACGTCGCCGCCATGCGGCGCAACAAGGCCTCGTACCAGCACATCGACCCCGCGCTCGTCGGCAACGAGTCGCGGGTGGTGCTCTCGGAGCTGTCGGGGCGCGGCAACCTCCTCAGCAAGGCGGAGGAGCTCGGGCTCGACGTCCACGACGACGTGCACCGCGAGGTGCTCGCGCGCATCAAGGAGGACGAGTTCCGCGGCGCCTCGTTCGAGGCCGCCGAGGCCTCGGTGGCGCTCATGCTCCGGCGTAGCGCCCCGGGCTACGAGGCGCCCTTCCGCCTCCTCGACTACAAGGTCATGGTCGGCCAGCGCGCCGACGACGACACGTTCGCCGAGGCGACGATCAAGATCGCCATCGGCGCCCAGGTGCTGCACACCGCCGCCGAGGGCAGCGGCCCGGTGCACGCCCTCGACGCCGCGCTGCGCAAGGCGCTCGTGCCGGTGTACCCGGCCGTCGCCCGCATCCAGCTCGTCGACTACAAGGTGCGCATCCTCGACGGCAAGGAGGGCACGCGCGCGACCACCCGCGTGCTGCTCGACTCGCGCGACGGCGAGCGCTCCTGGAGCACCGTCGGCGCCTCGACGAACATCATCGAGGCGTCCTGGCGGGCGCTCGCGGACAGCATCGAGTACGGGCTGTGGGCCGCGGCGGACGAGCCCGGCACGCCGGAGGCGGCGTGATGCGCGTTCACGGACAACTCGCGCGGGTAGCGCGCGGTGGGGGGGAGCCTCGCCGGGCTTGGCCCG
>DASXVK010000452.1:0-10092 GCA_036504295.1 Polyangia bacterium | reverse complement strand
CAGGCGCTCGCCCGCTTCATCGAGACGACCGGCATCACCATCTGGAACTCGGTCCCGACGCTGTGGATGTTGCTCCTCGACGCCATCGAGCAGCTCGAGGCCGAGGGCGAGGCGATCCGTCTCGAGCGGCTGCGCTGGGTGCTGATCGGCGGCGAGGACCTGCCCGCGAACCACGTGCGGCGCTGGTGGGACCGCTTCGGCCCGCGCCACCGGATCGCGAACGTCTACGGCGGCGCCGAGACCATCACGAACTGCCTGTACCACGTCGTCCCGGCGCGCCCGGCCGACGGCGAGATCCGCATCCCCATCGGCGTCTCGGCCGCCGGCGCCGAGCCCCTCATCCTCGACGAGCACGGCGGCGTCGAGCGCGGCGACGCCGTCGGCGAGATCGCCATCGGCGGGCCGAAGCTCGCGGTCGGCTACCTCGACGACCCGGAGCGCACCGCGGCGGTCTTCGTGCCGCACCCCGAGGGCCGCGGCCGCATCTACCGCACCGGCGACCTCGGCCGCCGCGACGCCGCCGGCAACATCGTCTTCCTCGGCCGCGCCGACAGCCAGGTGAAGATCCACGGCCACCGCGTCGAGCTGAGCGAGATCGAGAACACGCTCAACCTCCACCCGGCGGTGCGCGCGGCCGCGGTGCTGCTGCACGACGACGGCCACCACCAGCGCCTCGAGGCCTACCTCGAGCCCGCGCGCCCGGGCGCCGAGTGCGACGTGCGCGAGCTGCGCGGCCACCTCGAGCCGCGGCTGCCGGCCTACATGGTGCCGCACCGCTTCACCTGGGTCGCGGCCCTGCCCCGCAACCCCATCGGCAAGATCGATCGCCGCGCGCTGCGCCCGCCCGGCGCGGCGCCGGCCGCGGCGGCGAGCCCCGCGCCCGACCCGCGCCGCACCCAGGCCATCGTCGCCGACGCGTGGCGCCAGGTGCTGGGCGTCGCCGCGGTCAAGCCCGAGGACGACTTCTTCGAGCTCGGCGGCGACTCGATCCTGGCGCTCGAGGTGCTGCAGCGGCTGCGCGGCAAGGTCCCGGTGCTGCCGCGGCCCATCACCCTCTACGGCGAGCGCACGCTCGCGCGCCTCGCGGCGGCCATCGACGGGCTCGCCGGAAACGGAAACAGGGAGACGGGGAGACGGGGAGACGATCGGGGTTCGGTTGCGCCGAGCTCGACCGAGCACGGGTCCAGCGCGCATCGCACAAACCACCCTCAAGGACCTCCCCGCCTCCCCGCCTCCCTGTTCAATTGCGACGGGCGGCTGCCGCTCACGCCCACGCAGGAGAGCTTCGTGCTCGCCCAGCGGCTGCGGCCGGAGGTGTCGCCCGTCTGGTGCGCGCGGCTGCCGCTGCGGGGCGCGCTCGATCCGACGCTGCTCGGGCGCGCGCTCGCCGCCGTCGTCGAGCGGCACGACCTGCTGCGGACCGTGTTCGAGACCGACGCCGGGCTGAAGACGTGGCAGCGCGTCCTGCCGCCCGCCGGCGCCGCGCTCGCCGTCGAGGACCTCACGCGCTTGCCCCCGGCGGAGCGGGAGGCGCGGCTCGCGGCCTGGTTCGCCGCCGAGCAGCGCAGCCGCTTCGACCTCGACCGCTGGCCCCTGTGGCGCTTCCGCCTCGTCGCGCTCGACGACGAGCGCTGGGAGCTGCTCGTCACCATGCACCACGCCGTCGCCGACGGCTGGAGCTGCCACGTGCTCGGCGCCGAGCTGATCGCGGCGTACCGGCAGCTCGCGCAGGGCGCGCCGGTGGCGTTGCCGCCGCTCGCGAGCACCTTCGCGGACGTCGTGGCCGCCGCGCCCGCGGGCGGGGCCGACGAGCACGCCGCCGCCCGCCGCTACTGGGCCGAGCGCTTCGCGCGGCCGTGGCCCGACGTGCGCCGCCTCGGCGCGGCCCGCGACGACGCGGCGGTCTCGCCGCACGTGATCCTCGACGAGGCCACCACCACGGCGCTGCGCCGCCACGCCGCCGGCGCGCGCCGCTCGCTGCACGCCCTCGTGCTCGCGGCGTGGGCGCGGGCGCTCACGCGGGCCACCGGCGACCGCGACCTCGTGCTCGGCTGCGCGCTCGCGGGCCGCGACCTGCCCGTCCCGGGGGCCGACCGCCTCTTCGGCCCGCTCGCGACCGCCCTGCCGCTGCGCCTGGAGGTGGGCGGCGGCGCGTTCGCCGACGACCTCGGCACGGTCGACGCCGCGTTCACCGCGGCCTGCGTCCACGCCGGCCTGCCCGTCGACGAGCTGCTGCGCCAGATCCCCCGCCACCCCGGCGCCCCCTACCCGCCGGGCCGGCAGCTCTTCTTCACGTTCATGGACTTCAGCGCCCTGCCGCCGCTCGGCGACGCCGGCCTCGCCGTCGACCTCGACGCGGCGCGCTTCCACTTCGCCGCGCAGGCGACCGACACGGAGATGATGCTCGGCGCGCTCGCGGGGACGCGCCTGCGGCTGCACGTGCATGGCCAGGCGGCGGCCGACCGCCGCGCCGCGGCCCTCGAGGAGGTCGCCCGGGAGCTCGCGGCGCTCGTGCGCGCGCCCGCCGTGACCGAGCCGCGCGCGCCGGCGCCGGCCCCGGCCCCCGCGGCCGCGCCCGTCGCCCTCGACGCCGCCGTGGTCGCGTACCTCCCGGACCCGCGCCGCCTCGCGGGGCTCCTGCCCGCGGGCGTGGACCTCGACGGCGCGCGCGCCTTCGTCCGCCGCGCGCTCTTCCCGGCCGCGGCCCCGCGGCTCGCCGAGGTGCAGCAGACCCGGCTCGGCTCGTCGGGCGCGGTGATGCTGCCCTATTTCGCCGACGAGCTCGCGAGCGTCGCCCCCGACGAGCTGGCCGAGCGCGCCGCTGAGGCCGTCGAGCTGTGCGAGCGCCACGGCGCGCGCTGCGTCTCGTTCGCGGGGCTCCTGCCGTCAGCCACGCGCTACGGCGTCGCCATCGCGCGGGCCCTCGAGCGGCGCCGCGGCGCCGCGCCGGATGCGCCCCGCGCGCGCGTCACCACGGGCCACGCCGCCACCGCCGCGGCGGTGGTCGCGAACGTGGCCCACGTGCTCGAGGCGGTCGGCGCCCGGCTGCCCGACCTCGCCGTCGCCGTGGTCGGCTTCGGCTCGATCGGCCAGGCCGCGCTGCGCCTGCTCCTCGCCACCCAGCCCGCGCCGCGGGCGCTCGCCGTGAGCGACCTCGCCCGCGAGCGCGAGCACCTGCGGGCCCCGCTCGCCGACCTCGCCCGACTCGCGCCAGGGCCGATCGCGTTCTTGCCGTGGGAGGGCGCGCCGCCGGCGGCGCTCGACGACTACGACCTCATCATCGGCGCCAGCAGCGCCGGCGGCCTGCTGGACCCGGAGCGGCTGCGCCCCGGCACGCTGCTCGTCGACGACTCCTTCCCGCCGCTGTGCGAGGAGGCGGCGGCGGTGCGCCGCATGACCGCGCGGCAGGACGTGCTCATCGTCGGCGGCGGCACCCTCGCCATCGCGGCCGAGCAGCTGGACCTCCCGCTGGCGCTGCCCGGCGAGGCGGCGGCGGCGGCCCTGCGCGCCTTCGCCACCCGCGGCATGCCCGGGTGCCGCGCCGAGTCGCTGCTCATCAGCCGCGAGCCGTCGCTGCCCGCGGCCCTGGGCCTCGTCGACCCCGACGCGGCCGCGCGCTACTGGCGCGTGCTCGCCGACCTCGCGATCGCGCCCGCCCCGCTGCACTGCGGCGCCTTCACCATCCCCGCCGTGATCGTCGACGCCGTCCGCCGCCGCCGCGCCTGAGCGGGCGACCGAGACGATGCAACAGGGAGGCGGGGAGGCGGGGAGACTGATCTTGGTTGAGTGGTGCCGACCCGGCGCGCACGGCGCTCGAGCACGTTGCGCGCGCTGACCGCGACCGAACCCAAATCCTACTCCCCGCCTCCCCGCCTCCCTGTTCAATCCCCCATGCGCGACGCCGCTGCCGGCGCGGTGGTATGCTCGCGCCGATGCCCGCTGCCCACTCGACGCTCGTCCTCGGCCTCGGCAACGACATCCTCACCGACGACGCGGTCGGTCTGCTGGTCGCGCGCGCCGTGGCCGCCCGCGGCCTGCCCGGCGTGATCGTGCGGGAGGCCGCGGTCGCGGGCTTCGACCTCGTCGACCTGCTCGAGGGCCACGCCCGCGCGGTCATCGTCGACGCGATCCGCACCGACGGCGGCGCCCCCGGCGACGTCTACCGCTTCACGCCGGCCGACCTGCCGCGGCCGGGCCGGCTCGGCGCCGTGCACGAGATCGGCCTGCTGGAGGCGCTCGAGCTCGGCCGCGCGCTCGGCCACGCGATGCCCGGCGAGGTCGTCATCATCGGCGTCGAGGCGCGCGAGACCGAGGTCTTCGGCGAGCAGCCGACCCCGGCCGTGGCCGCGGCCGTGCCGGTGGCGGCGCAGGCCGTCCTCGACGAGATCGCCCGGGCCTGAGCGTGTCCGCCACCGCCCGGAGCGCCGCCGCGCGCGGCGCGTTGCTCCTCTGCGCCAGCGCCGTCCTCTTCGGCGCGATGTCGCTCTTCGCCAAGCTCGCGAGCGCGCGGCTGCCGGGCCAGGAGGTGGCGGCGATCCGCTTCGCGGTCGGGCTCGTGTGCCTCGGCGGCGTCGTCGCCGCGGGCCTCGCCCGCGTGCGGCCCACGCGCCGGGCGCTGCCGCTGCTGGTGGCGCGGGGGCTCTTCGGCGGGGTCGCGGTGCTCTTCTACTTCATGGCGATCGCGCAGGGCTCGGTCGGCACGGCGACGCTGCTGAACTTCACCTCGCCCGCCTTCACCGCCGTCTTCGCCTGGCTCTTCCTGCGCGAGCGCCTCTCGCCCTGGACCATCGGCGCCTTCGCCCTCGCCAGCGTCGGCGTCACGCTCGTGTGGCGCGGCAGCGCCGGCATCGGCCCCGCGACGTGGCAGCCGTACGGGCTCATCTCCGCGGTGCTGAGCGGCGCCGCCGTCACCTGCATCCGCGCCCTGCGCCGCCACGGCGCCGCCAACGCCTGGACCGTCTTCTTCTTCTTCAACCTCGCGGGGCTCGCGGCGACGGTCCCGGCCGCCGTCGCTCGCCCGCTCGCGCCGACCGGCCGCGAGTGGCTGCTGCTGGTCGCCATGGCCCTCTTCTCGGTCGGCGGCCAGATCCTGATGACCTACGCGCTCGCCTTCGTCCAGGCGGCGCTCTCCGGCGTCATCCAGCAGCTCACGGTCGTCACCGCCCTCGCCCTCGGCTACTTCGCTCTCGGTGAGCCGCTCGGCCTGCAGTCCCTGGCGGGCGCGGCGCTCACGATGGCGGGCGTCGGGTGGGCGGCCTGGCTGGCGCACGGCGCGGAGCCCGTGGCGTAGGCGTCTGCGCCACATCAGCCCCCAAGTATGCGCTTGACACACATCCCCGGGGCGCGTTAAGTAACTCTTGCGTGAGTTACGTTTTCCCAGGGGTCGTCAAAAGCCCGCGCTCTCCTGACGGCGCCGTCCGTGACGGCGCTCTGACCCAGGGGACCCCGGGTGAGACGCGCCGGGGGGCTGCGGTGCTGCCGCCCGGAGTCGGGTTGTCGTCCGGCTCCGGGCGTGCAGTGCGGCGGCCGTAGCCGGCGCGCTACTTCGTCCGCTTCGCCCGCAGCAGCTCGTCCACGGGCGCCATGTGGGTCGTCAGGCGGGTCACGACCGTCGAGGTCTCCACGCCGTGGCGCTGCCCGAAGAGCGTGATGTCGAGGACGAGGTTGGAGAGCGCCATCTCGACCAGGGTGGTCTCGTCGGTGATGACGGCGCGGTTGTCGTCGGTCTCCTCGGCGCCGCCGACGAGCACGCGGCCGAGGTCCGAGATGATGATCAGCTTGTGCTGCCACTCGCGGGCGAGGCCGTCCTCGGGCAGCCCGTAGCTGAAGACCTCGGCGCCCTCGAGCGCCACCGGCGTGAACGAGAAGAGGATCACCTCGACGCTACGGCGCAGCCGCGCCCGCAGCGCCGGCGCGAGCGCCTTGGCCTCGCGCGCCCAGAGCGACGCGACCACGCTCTTCTTGCTCTGGCTGACGAGGGCCTTCGCCTGATCCATCACCGCGCCGTAGCCGACGAGCGTCGCGGTCGAGGCCTCGGCCGGCTGCACGTCCAGGGCGCGCAGCGACTGCTCGAGATCGTCGAGGACGCCCTTGTGGCGCGCGGCCATGAGGTTGACGAGCTTGTCCGGCGCGATCGGCACGTAGCGGGCGGGCTTGCCGGAGACCGCGGCGATGACCCCCATGCCCGCGAGCCGGCCGAGAGTGTGGTACACCGCCGAGCGCGGCACGCCCGAGCGCGCCGCGACCTCGTAGCCCGTCGCCGGGTGATGGCGCAGCAGCCACAGGTAGATGCGCGCCTCGGATGCGGTGAACCCGAGCTGCTGCATCGACTTGAGGGCGCGGTCCATGGCGGCAGCAGCATATGCCGTCCGCGGCGGGCGTCAACCGGCGCGTGGGCGGGGCTGGGTGGGGGGTCAGGGCTTGTGCGGGAAGCAGCCCTGGATGTCCTTGAAGGTGACGACGATGAGCAGGCCGAGCAGCAGCATGAAGCCGACCATGTGCACCGCCGCCTCGATGCTCGGCCGGATCTTGCGCCGGCTGATGGCCTCGACGCCGAGGAAGGCGAGCCGCCCCCCGTCGAGCGCCGGCAGCGGCAGCAGGTTGAACAGGCCGAGCGCGACCGAGATCGTGGCGATGATCTGCAGCAGCTCCGCGGCCCCGCTCTTGGCCGAGTGGGCCACCGCGCGCACGATGCCGACCGGGCCCGACACCTCCGCCTTGATCTTGCCGCGGACCATGAGGTAGAGGCCGCCCAGCATGTTCACCGTCTGGATGGCCGGGTAGCGCACCGCCTCGAGCGAGCTCTCGCCGACGCTCGCCTTGCGGGTCGAGGTGGCGATCTCGGCGGGCAGGATGCCCAGGCGGAACCCCGCCTTCTGCTTCTCCGGCGTGACCTGGAACGTGAGCTCCTGGGGGCCGCGCCTGACCACGACCGGGATCGGCTTGCCGTCGGAGGCCTTCACGATCGGCAGCACCTGGTCGGCGCTCGTGATCTTTTGCCCGCCGAGGCTGACGAAGACGTCGCGGTCCTTGAGCCCGGCCTTGGCCGCGGCCGAGTCCGCGACGACCATGGCGATGCCGGGCTGGAACGCCGTCGGCATGCCGAAGATCATGAAGTACGAGAAGACGAGCACGCAGGCCGTGAGGTAGTTCGCGAAGGGGCCGGCGAAGATCGTGAGCAGGCGCTGCCACACCGGCCGGTTGGGGTAGATGGCCGGATCCTGCGCGTCCACCTCCTCCTGCGGGTTCATGCCGGCGATCTGCACGAAGCCGCCGAGCGGCACCATGGCGATCTGGTAGATGACACCCTTGCGCTCCCACTTGAGCACCGGCTTGCCGAAGCCGAGGCTGAAGCGCAGGACCCGCATGCCGCACCACCGCGCGACCAGGAAGTGGCCGCCCTCGTGGATGAGGATCAGCAGCGAGACGAAGAGTATCGCGAGGATGATGCCCGAAGGTGTCAGCTGCATGAGGGTCCTAACTATCGCAGGGGGGCGCGCCCGGCGCAACGTGCCGCGAGGCTTGGATGCTCGAAAAGAGCCGTGCCGCGCCCGGGCAGGCCGCGATCATGGGCGCGAGCAGGCGCGGCGCGACGGCCTCCCAGTCGTGCGCCGGGCCCGCCGCGGCTGCGGCGGCCGCGAGGGCGGCCCGCAGGCCCGGGTCGGCGGCGAGGCGGGCGAGCGCGGCCGCGAGCGCGGCCGGGTCGCCGGGCGGCACGAGCAGCCCGTCGATGCCGTCGCGGACCGCCTGGGCGAGGCCGCCCGAGGCCGCGGCCACCACGGGCCGGCCGGCGGCCTGGGCCTCGAAGAGCACGGTCGGGGTGCCCTCGCTGCGGCCGCTCGGCAGCACGCGCGAGGGCAGGCACACGACGTCGGCGGCGGCGAGCGCGCGGGCCCGCGCGGGCCCCGCGACCGCGCCGAGGAAGCGGGTGCCGGGGGGCGCCGCGGCGGCGAGCGCCGCGCCCGCCGGACCGTCGCCGGCGACGAGGACGACCGCGCCGGGCAGCCCGCGGGCGGCCGCGAGCAGGAGGTCCACGGCCTTGATCGGGACGAGCCGGCCAAGGAAGAGCACGACGAAGGCCCCCGGCGCGAGGCCGAGGGCGGCGCGGGCCGCGGCGCGGCCGGCCGGGTCCTGGAGGGCCGCGGCGTCGATGCCCATGGGCTCGACGCGGGCGGCGCGGGCCAGGTCGGGGGCGACGGCGGCGAACCGCTCGCGCAAGCCCGGGGCGGCGAAGACGAGGCTCGTGCCCGGGGCGCCGAGCCGGCGCGCGAGCGGCCCGGCGAGCGGGCCGAGGCGGCCGAGGAGGTGCACGTCGCCGGAGTGGGCGATCGCGAGGTGCGGCCGCCCCCGGGCGGCGAGCGCCCCCGCGAGGCCCGCCGGCAGGAGCCAGTGGCTGACGAGCGCGTCCCAGGCGCCGCCGCGGCGCAGGGCCGCCGCGAGCAGGCGCGCGCTGAAGAGGGCCGCCTGGCCGGCCAGGAGCGGCGCTGCCTCGAGCGCCTCGGGCGCGCCGCCGCGGTAGAAGAGCCGCTCCCGCGCCCGCGGCCAGGCATAGGCGAGCCGCCGCACCGTCGGGCCGCCGGGCTCGACCTCGACGGCGGGCGCCCCGGGCGCGCCGGCGCACAGCACCTCGACCCGCGCCCCGCGGCGCGCGAGCCAGCGCGCGAGGCCGGCGACGAAGAGGCCGGCGGCGTCAGACCCGGCGCGCGGATACGACGTTGTCAGGACACCGATACGCACGGCCAACGAGGCCCCGCAGCGCCCAGGTGGCGCGCCACACCAGCGAGCGCAGCAGGACGTAGGCGATCGGGTAGATCGCGGTCCGCAGCCGGATCCCGGAGCGCCAGGCGGCGCCGTACACCGGCCGCACGGGTACGTCGAGCACGCGGCAGCCCGCGACGCGCAGGCGCGCGAGCACGTCGTTGGGGTAGCCGTAGCGCGGGAAGAGCCGGTCGAGGTCGAGGCGCCGCAGCCCCCGCGCGGCGACGGCCGTGTAGCCGCACTGCGAGTCGAAGAGCTTGAAGTAGCCGGAGGTGAGCTTGGTGAGGAGCGACAGGATGATGTTGCCGATGAGCCGCCAGAACGGCATCACGCGCCACACCGAGCGAAACCGGAAGCGGTTGCCCTTGGTGTAGTCGGCGCGCCCCTCGGAGATGGGGTCGAGGAGGGCGGGCATGTCCGCCGGGTCCATCTGGCCGTCGCCCGCCATCACGACCGCGACGTCGGCGCCGTGGGCGAGCGCGCGGCGGTAGCCGGTCGCGATGGCCGCGCCCACCCCGCGGTTGCGCGGATGGCTGACGATCTCCAGGCCGCGGCGGCGCGAGCGCTGGGCGGTGCGGCGGGTGGCGTCGCCCGAGGCGTCATCGACGACGATGACGCGGTCGACGAAGCCGGGCACGGAGCGCAGGGTCGGGCCGATCTTCGCCGCCTCGTTGAAGGCGGGGATCACCACCGCGACCTCGAGCCCGCGATACATGCGGAGAAGCTAGCCTGGTGATCCTGGTGTGTCAAACGAACCCTCGCCCCGCGCCGTCGCTGCCGCTCGTGCGCGGGCGCGGGCGGGTGAGCTGGCGCGGGCCGTCGAGGCCGCATCCAAGGGCGATGCGGTTCCTGGCGCTCGCGTGCGACTACGACGGGACCCTGGCCGACGAGGGCCGGCTCGCCGCCCCGACCCGGGCCGCGCTCGCCGCGGTGCGCGCCTCCGGGCGCAAGCTCCTCGTCGTGACCGGCCGCGAGCGGCCCGACCTCGAGCGGGTGGCCGCCGGGCTGGACCTCTTCGACCTCGTGGTCGCCGAGAACGGGGCGGTGCTGTACTGGCCGGGCACCGGGGCCGAGCGGCTGCTCGCGCCCGCGCCGCCGCCCGCCTTCGTCGCGGCCCTGCGGCGCGCGGGCGTCACGCCGCTCGGCGTGGGCCGCTGCATCGTGGCCACGGTGCACCCGCACGAGCACACGGTGCGCGAGATCATCCGCCAGCTCGGCCTGGAGCTGGCGGTCGTCTTCAACAAGGGCGCGGTGATGGTGCTGCCGGCGGGCGTCGACAAGGCGACGGGCCTCGCCGCCGCGCTCGCCGAGCTCGGGCTATCGCCCGCGGGGGTC
>DASXVK010000451.1:0-21013 GCA_036504295.1 Polyangia bacterium | reverse complement strand
GCCGCGGCTCGCCGCGCTCGCCGCGCGCAACGTCGAGCTCGCCGGGGCGGCCGCGCGCGTGACGGTGCTCACGGCCGACCTCCGTCGCCTGCGGGGCCGCCTGCCCGCGGACGCCTGCGACCTCGTCGTCGCGAACCCGCCGTACCGGCCGGCGGGGCGCGGCCGGCCGAACCCGGATCCGGAGAAGGCCATCGCGAACGTCGAGCTCGAGTGCCGCCTCGCCGACTTCGCCGCCGCCGCCCACCGCATCCTCAAGCCCCGCGGCCGCTTCGCCCTGGTGCACGACGCGGCCCGCCTGGGCGACCTGCTCCCGGCGCTCGCCGCCGCCGGCCTGGGGGTGGAGGCGCTGCGCCTCGTGCACCCGCGGGTCGAGGCCTCCGCTGCGCGGGTGCTGGTGCTCGGGCGCCGCCTCCTGCGGCCGCCGCCCCTGCGGATCGAGCCGCCGCTGGTGCTGCACGGAGACGACGGGGCGTTCACGCCGGAGGCGGCGCGGATGCTGGGCGAGGGGAGCTAGCCGGGGCTCAGGGCGTGGCGGGGAGGGGCTTGCCGGTGTTGATGCTGGCGATCGTGACGGCGTCGGGGAACACCATCGCCGAGTACCAGCCGAGCGACACGACCTGGCCGCCCACGAGCCCGTAGGCCTCGATCTGGGCCTTGCCGGGCGGGAGGTCGAGGGCGGTGTAGAGGCCGAGGCGGCAGGTGCCCTCGGAGGCGGCGACGGGCAGCGTGTTCCACTGGTCGCCGTTGAAGTACTTGAGCTGCGTCGGGGCGGGGCTCACGCCGACCTGGGCGTACTGGAGGCGGATGTCGTCGCAGTCGCGCACCTCGCCGGCGATGCCGCCGTGGCCCGGCGGGATGCCCTGCGACAGGCCGGCGGTGACGGCGATGCTGGAGTAGTCGCCGCGGCTGAGGGCGTTGACGTTGAGCTCGTAGCTGGGGCTCGCGCCGGCCTTGTCGTGGAAGCAGTTCGTGACGACGCCGGCGCCGCACTCGGGGGCGTTGGTCGAGACATACTCGTTCTGCTGCACCATCATGCTCCAGACGAGGTCGGTCTTGCCGCCCGGGCCGGTGGTGACGATGAGCAGCGGCGTGCGGGTCGGCACGTTCGGGATGGTGTAGCGCGGCTCGTAGCGGCTGCGCTCGATGCACGTCCCGGCCGTCTGGCCGGGCGCGACGTAGCAGAACTCGGCGCCGTTGACCGCATCGCCGCATTTCGGCACGCAGCCCGCCGAGCTCGGGCTGACGCAGCCGAGCAACCTGACCTTGTTCTCGTCCTCGGTCGGGCAGGCGCGGACGTCGCCGTCGGCGGGCGTCCCCGTCGCCGGCAGGGCCGTGGTGTACGTGCCGATCGGGGTGGCGCTGTCGAGGGCCTCCGGCGTGGTGATCGCGGCGGCGCTGTAGACCTTCACGGTGATGTTCTTCGAGTCCCCCCCGCTCGAGAACACCATGGCGAAGCCGGTGAGGGTCACCGTGGCGGGCGTCCCCGGCTCGGCGCCGGGCGGGGTGGTGACGCAGCTCAGCGCCGGGGCGGTGACGCCGCCGGTGGTGCAGCGCTCCGTGACGTCGCCGCACTGGGTCCGCACCACCTCGCGGCTGGCGGGCGTCGAGCACACCGGCGCCCAGCCGCCGGACTGGGCGGGCTGGTACTCGTAGTTCAGGCACTGGGACCCGCCATCCCCGGTCGTGCCCTGAGTCGAACCGCCGCACCCCAGGCACACCACCGTGGCAAGCACCACCGCAACCCGCATCGACCGCTCCTTTCCCGCTGAGCCCCCAGGATAGGGGGCGCGCGCGCGGGCTGTCAAGGAGCCCGCCGTCGACGAACGGGGCGAACGGGGCGGACGCGGCGGCTGTCAGGTGGCGACGCGGTTGCGGCCGGCGTTCTTGGCGCGGTAGAGCGCCGCGTCGGCGAGGCGTTGCAGCTGCTCCGCGTCGTCGCCGTCGTCGGGGTAGGCGGAGACCCCGAGGCTGATGGTCGGGCGGATGATGAGCCCGTCCTTCTCGAAGCGGTGGTTCATGACCGCGAGGCGGATGCGGTCGGCCATCTCGACGCCCGCGGCCTTGGCGTACCCCGGCAGGAAGGCCGCGAACTCGTCGCCGCCGTAGCGGCTGGAGCAGCCCTCGAGGCCGACCGTCTCGCCGATGAGGCGGCCGGTCTCGGCGATGGCGAACGAGCCCATGTGGTGGCCGTGGGTGTCGTTGATCGACTTCACCCCGTCCATGTCCATCATGAGCACCGCGGTCGGCCGGCCGGTCTGGCGCGCGCTGGCGAGGGCCAGGTGGTACTCGGCGTCGTAGCGGCGCTTCGCGATGAGCCCGGTCAGGTGGTCCGTCGAGATCACGCGCGCGAGCTGCTGGTGGAACTGGGCGTCCGCCTCGTCGCCGAAGGTGAAGCGCAGCACGGTGGTGCCGACGATGACCTTGTCGCCCTCGTTGAGCGGGGTCGGCGCGGCCAGGAGCTGGCCGTTGAGGCGGGTGCCGTTCGTCGACCCGAGGTCCGAGACGATGTAGCGGCCGAGGGCGTCGCGCTCCACCATCGCGTGGCGGCGCGAGATGCCGATGTCGCGCAGGGGCAGCTCGGCCTCGAGATCACGGCCGAGCGTGACGGCGCGATCGAGCACGCGGTGCATGCCCAGATCGGCCTCGTTGCCGTGGATCACGATGAGCGAGGCATCCCGACGGCCCGGGCGGTAGCCCGCCAGCTCGTCGGCCGAGAACTTCATCGTCGGTGCCTGCTCGCGGCGTCTGCGCTGCCTCATCTCCCTCGCGCGAATCCCGGTGGCCGGCGCCTCGGGGGAGTAGCCCCGGATGAGATCACCATGCCGCGCCTCCGAGAGTAACAAAACCGCGCACGCGAGGGAAGTTCGAGGAAGAGGAAGAGAACTCACCACGGAGGCACGGAGACACGGAGTCGGATCTGGGTTGGGTCGTGGACGCCCCGAACGAGCCGCGCTCCTTCGCGCTCGGCACATCCGAACCCAAGCGTTCCTCCGTGTCTCCGTGCCTCCGTGGTGAACTCCGATTCCTGGCCGGTTGCGCGCGCGGGGCGGCGCCGTTACGCTCCCTTCGTGGCGACCCCGCCGGCCTCTCCGATGATCTGGCCCCCGCAGGAGGTGGCGCGCGATCTGGCCGCCGTCGATGCGCTCCTCGCCGAGCGGCCCGGCGCCGGCGCCGCGGCCCGCCGGGAGGCCGCGGCGGCCTACTTCGACGGGCGCTACGGCGCGGGCGGGCCGCGGGTCTTCGCCCTGTTCGCCCGGCTCTGCGCCTACCTCGCCCGGCACGAGGAGGAGCTGCGCGACCGCGGCCTCCTCGATCTCGTGAACCGTGGCACCCCCGACCCGACGGTGGGGGTGAACCACGGCACCGTCGACGCGCGCTTCCTCGGCGCGCTGCTCCCGCTGCTCGAGGCCGGCGCCGAGCCGACCGTCGCGGAGGTCCCCGCCCGCGACGTCCCCGACGACGCCGTCGAGCCCTAGGCCAGGCTCGCCCCTACTTCACCGTCACGATCTCCAGCTCGCCCTCGCGCCGGAGCACGTTGACCCCGACGCTGTCACGGTGGCGCGTGAGGGCGAGGTCGACGCTGGCGGCGCCGAGGCGCAGGCCGCGCAGCTCCACCTCGGGCAGGCTCGCGGGCAGGAGCGGGCGGCGGAGCGTGAGCCGGCGGGCGGGGGCGTCGAGCTCGAGGCCGAGCAGCGCCTGCAGCAGGAGGAAGGCGGCGCCGGACGCCCAGGACTGGGGGGCGCAGGCGACGGGGTAGAGCGTCGGCCCCTCGCCCTCGCGGCGCTTGAAGCCGCAGAAGAGCTCCGGCAGCCGCCGCTGATCGAGGAACAGCGCCGCGTCGAAGAGGCCGCTGAAGACGCGCGCCGCGTGCTCCTTGAAGCCGTAGCGCGCGAAGCCCTGCGCGCAGAGGGCGTTGTCGTGCGGCCACACCGAGCCGTCGTGGTACGACATCGGGTTGTAGCGCGCCTCGCCGGCCGTGACCGTGCGGATGCCCCAGCCCGAGAACCCGGCCGGGCCGAGGAGCTCGTCGGCGACGGCGGCGGCCCGCGCCGGGCTCGCGACGCCGGCCCACAGACAGTGCCCCGCGTTGGAGGTGCGGACGCGGCACGGGCGCTTCTCCCCGTCGAGCGCGATGACGTAGGTGCCGAGCTCCTCGGACCAGAAGGCGTGCTCGAAGTGCTCCTGGAGCGCGCGCGCCTGCCGCCGCAGGTCGGCGGCGCGGACGGCGTGGCCGAGGGCGTCGGCGAGCGCGGCGGCGCGCTCCCGCGCGGCGTAGACGTAGCCCTGCACCTCGCACAGCGCGATCGGCGGCTCGGCGAGGCCGCCGTCGTCGTGGAACACCGAGTCCGGCGAGTCCTTCCAGCCCTGCTGCACCAGCCCCCGGCGACCCTTGCGCGCGTACTCGACGAAGCCGTCGCCGTCGACGTCGCCGT
Source organism: Polyangia bacterium (assembly GCA_036504295.1). GTDB lineage: Bacteria > Myxococcota_A > Polyangia > JACRCY01 > JACRCY01 > DASXVK01. The sequence goes on along the minus strand of DASXVK010000451.1, from coordinate 16,580 downwards.
ACTCGTCGATCCAGCGCAGCGCGCGCTCGACCGCGGGCCAGATCTCGCGCACGAGCTCGAGGTCGGCGGTGCGCTCGTAGTACGCCCCGGCGAGGATCACGTACAGCGGGGTCGCGTCGACCGAGCCGTAGTAGCGGCGGAAGGGGTGCTCGCCGAGGGCCGCCATCTCCCCCTCGCGCATCTCGTGCAGGATCTTGCCGGGCTGTGCGTCCTGCGCTGGCGCGACCTCGGTGGCCTGGGTCTCGCCGAGGAACGCGAGCACGCCGCGGGCGATGCGGGGGTTCACCCACAGGTACTCGAGCGCCGTGATGATCGCGTCGCGGCCGAAGGGACAGCTGAACCACGGCACGCCGGCGTACGGGAAGAGCACGCCCGCGCGCTGGGTGACCATCAGGTGCAGGTCCGCCGCCGAGCGGTTGACCCAGTCGTTGAACTGGGCGTTCCCCGTGACGATGGCGCAGTCGTGCGCCCGCAGGTCGGCGAGCGCGCCGCTCAGCGCGGCCAGGGCCGCGTCGCAGGCCTCGGGCGCGGGCCGGTCGTCGCCGGTCTCGCAGGCGATCGTGAGCGTGATCGCCTGCTCCTCGCGCGGCGCGAGGCGGGCCGTGAAGGTCATCTCCCCGGGCGTGAGGGTGTCGGGCGGCGGCGCGGCGGCGACCCGGGTGCGCCGCTCGACGCCGTCGAGGCCCTCGTACGCCAGCACGACGCCGCCGTCCTCGACGCGGTCCGCGAGGCGCCGCCCGCGCCGCCGCCGCTGCTGGCCGCGCACCTCGAAGACGTCGGCGAAGTCGGCCTCGAGCCTCACGCCGAGGCGCAGCTCGAGCGGCGTCTGCCCGTAGTTGCGCAGGCGCAGCGAGCGGTAGCAGACGCCCTGCCAGAGGAACGTGGCGCCGAAGAGGTGCACGGTCCCGCGCGGCAGCACCACGGCGCCGGCCTCGCGCACGTCGGGGTTGCTGAGGTCGGCGGCGAGGACCGCGTTGCCCTCCTTCACCGTCGACGAGAGCAGCGCCGGCCGGCGGTCGCCGATCAGGAGCGTCAGGCGCGAGAGGAACCGCGTCCCGCGGTGGTACAGCCCCTGGACGCCGGGCCCGATCGGCCGGATGTCGCCGAACCGGTCGAAGACGGCGAAGGTCTCGTTGTGCTTGAGGACGCGGGTGCGATCATCGGTGAGCTGGGAGGTCGCGAGGATGTAATACTGCTCGCCGAGGACGATGATCTCGTCGGGCATCACTCACCCGGCGGCGCCGTTCGTGGGCCCACCCTTGGCGACGGGCTGCCCGCCGCCGTCGCCGGCGGGCAGCGGCGTCGTCGACGGGAGCTCCAGGCGCCGGGCCATCCCGTCGACCTCGCCCGGCGGCCACCGGCGGGCCGCGGCCAGCCGCTCGTAGGCGCGGGCGTAGTCGGCGGCCATCCGCGGGGCGGTGAAGCGCTCCTCGAAGTAGTCACGGCACGCGCGGCGGCTCAGGCCGCCGACGCGGTCGAGCGCCGCGACGGCCTCGTCGACGCCGTCGACGACGAAGCCGCTCACGCCGTCGCGCATGACCTCCGGCACCGACCCGCGGCGGTAGGCGATGACCGGCGTGCCGCACGCCATCGACTCGAGCATGACGAGGCCGAAGGGCTCGGGCCAGCCGATCGGGAAGAGGCAGGCGTAGGCCCCGCCGATCAGCGCGTCCTTGGCCTCACCCCCCGCCTCGCCCATGAACTCGATGTCGGGCCGCGCGAGCTGCGGGCGGATCACGGTGTCGAAGTACTCCTGGTCGAACCTGTCGATCTTGGCCGCGATGCGCAGGGGCATGCCGACGCGGCGGCTGATGGCGATGGCGTCGCTCAGCCCCTTCTCCGGCGACACGCGCCCGACGAAGACGAGGTAGCGGCCCGGCTCCGGCTGGAACGTGTGCAGCTCGTGGGGCAGCCCGTGGTAGACGGTCGCCTGCCAGTTGGCGAACGCGAGCGGCGCCCGCTGCGCGTCGGAGATCGAGATGAGCGGCACCTCCGCGAACTCGCGGTAGAGCGGCTGCAGGTCGGGGATGTCGAGGCGGCCATGGAGCGTCGAGACATGCGGGGTGCGGATCCGCCGCGACACGGGGAAGTGCAGGTAGTCGATGTGGAAGTGGATGACATCGAACTGCGACGCCCGCCGGGTGACCTCCTCGAGCAGCCGGACCTGGTGGGCCAGCTGGTCCACGCAGCCCGGATCGGTCCGCAGCGCGCGCGGGCAGACCGGCACGAGCCGCGCCGAGGTGACGGAGTCGCCGGTCGCGAAGAGCGTGACCTCGTGGCCCAGGCGGACGAGCTCCTCGGTGAGGTAGTGCACGACGCGCTCGGTGCCGCCGTAGTTGCGGGGAGGGACACTCTCGAAAAGCGGGGCGACCTGCGCGATCTTCACACGACACGTCCTTGGTAGAAAAGGCCCCATCGCCCTCTTAATATCGACGGAGATGCCGGACAACCAAGGCGCGAGGTCGCGTGCCGAATAACACGGTACCTGGGTGGAATATTGCCGTGTCAGTGGTGCTGAATCGAGGAGCGGGGGGCGGCGCGGGTCAGGCGCGCTCGTGGATGAGGTCGCCGAGCACGAGGGCGTCGGCCCCGAGGCGGCGGAAGCAGTCGATGGCGTCGTCGGGCGTGCAGACGATCGGCTCGGCGGCGCCGTTGAACGACGTGTTCAGGACCAGCGGCAGCCCGGTGAGCGCGCGGAAGCCGTCGATGACGCGGGCGTAGCGGGGCAGCGCGTCGGCGTGCACGCTCTGCGGCCGGGTGGTCCCGTCGACGTGCAGGATGGCCGGCACCTCGGCGCACCGCTCGGGACGGACGCGGAAGGTGAACAGCATGTAGGGGCTGTCGAACGCGCCCTCGAAGAAGGCGGCCTCGTGGCCGGCGAGGATCGACGGGGCGAAGGGACGCCACGCCTCGCGGCCCTTCATCGCGTTCAGGCGCGGGTGCAGCTCGGCGCGGCGCGGGTCGGCGAGCAGCGACCGCTGGCCGAGCGCGCGCGGGCCGATCTCGAGCGCGCCGTCGAACCAGGCGACGATGCGGCCGTCGGCGACGCGGGCCGCCGTCTCCCCGGCGACGTCGTCGACGCGCCGCGCGGTGAGCCCGGCCCGGGTGAGCGCGGCGGCGCAGGCGGCCTCGTCGTACGAGGGCCCGAGCGCGGCCGTGCGCAGGCGGCGCCGCGGCGGCGGCGCGCCGAGGTGGGCGGCGGCCTCGAGCGCGGCGCCGATCGCGGTGCCGGCGTCGTGCGCGGCGGGCACGACGAAGACCTCGGTGACGTCGGGCAGGCGGGCGAGGACCGAGTTCATCGCGCAGTTGAGGGCGACGCCGCCCGCCAGGCAGAGCGGCCCGGGCGCCGGCCGCACCGAGAGCACCTCGCGGGCGAAGGCGAGGACGCTGCGCTCGAGCGCGGCCTGCGCGCTCGCGGCGAGGTTCCGGTGGGCGTCGGCCATGGCGGCGTCGCGCTCGCGGGCGAGGGCGGCGAACGTCGCGCTGAGCGCGGTCTCGCTGATGCGCGCCCGCCGGTGCGACTCGAGCGTGAAGAGCTGCCCGAGGTCGTACGCGGGCGTGCCCATCGGCGCGAGCGCCATGGTCGAGCCCTGGCCGAAGGGGCCGAAGCCGAGGATGCGCGTGACGGTCTCGTAGGCGCCGCCGATCGAGCCCTCGGCGCCGACGAGGACCTCGAGGCCGCGGCGCACCGCATCGCCCTCGGCGGCGAAGGCGCAGGCCGTCTCCCGCTCGCCGCGCCCGTCGATGGTGATGACCGTCGCGCGGTCGAGCCCGGAGAGGCGGTACGTCGAGGCGGCGTGGGCGAGGTGGTGCGGCACGTAGACGTACCGGCCCTCCTTGAGCACGCGCGGCGGCCGGTGCCGCTCGAGGGCGCCGTAGGTGTCCTGGTGCTTGGCGGGGATGCCGTTCAGGGCGATGGCGTCGAGGTCGTCGAAGGCGATGCCCGCCTGCGTCAGCAGCCACGCGATCGAGTGGCGCGGCAGCGCCGCCTCGAGCTCGACCGCGGCGTCGTTGATGAGGTTGGCGTCGGGCCGGCCGGGGGGCGAGTAGCCGTACCCCTTGCGGCGCGTGAACCGCTCCTCCTCGACGGCGCCGACGAGCTCGCCGTCGTGGAGCAGCGCGGCGCCGTGGTGGAGCGAGGTGGCGCAAGCGAGGCCGAGGATGTACACGGTCTAACTCCTGCTCCTGCTCCTGCTCGTGCTCGTGCTCGTGCTCGTGCTCGCGGTCGAGCACGAGGCGGCGAGATCCGAACTAGTCGTGCTGGATGTAATAGGGCCGCTCGCGCACGGTCGTCCAGCGCTCGAAGACGCGCCGGACCTGCGGCCCGCCGTCGCGCAGGAGCGTGAAGAGGCGGTCCATGATGGCCATGTGCATCAGGCACTTCTGGTTCGAGGGCATGAGGCCGAAGATGTTGCCCTGCGTGCCGTAGTTGTAGACCGGGCAGGTGCCGCAGTACGGCAGGTACGCGCACTCGGAGCAGGCGGGCAGCGCCTCCTGCGTCGAGGCGAAGAGGAGGGACCGCACCACGCTCGAGTCGATGATCTCCTCGTACGAGAGCTGCGCGGCGTCGCCGACCTTGAAGGCCGAGTCGCCCATCTGGTAGAGCATGCGCGCTTCGTCGCAGGTGAAGACCTGGCCGTCGTAGTTGTAGGCGACCTGGCCGACGCCGGCGCCGCACGGCGACCGGATGTCGACGTAGTTCGGGTCCTGGTCGGTGAGGATCTTGGCGAGGAAGATCGTCGCCCACCGCTCCATGATCTCGACCCCCTGCTGGTTCAGCGCGAGGATGTGGTCGAGGGCGGTGAGGTAGAACGGCATGAACTCCTTGGCGCCGTAGCCGATGGCGTCCGAGGTCTTGGCGGCGAAGCCGAAGGGGTTGAGCGGGCGCAGGAAGAGCCCCTTGAGCCCCTGCTTCACGTACTCGTCGACGATCTCGCGCGGGTAGGCGAGGCTGTCGCGGGTGACCGTCAGCAGCGCCTCGACGTGGTAGAGGTTCGGATCGAGGCCGCGGGCGACGTAGCCGTCGTTGAGCCGCTTCATCCACGCGACCGTCTCGGCGTAGGCGTTGCCGCCCTGCCACTTGCGGTTGGCGTTGTGCAGCGCCTCCGGGCCGTCGAGCGAGGTGCACACCTGGATGCCGTGGTCGAGGATGTACTCGAGCTTCGCCTCGTCCATCAGGCTCAGGTTCGTCACGAGCGAGAAGCTGAGCTCCCGGCGCGCCTCGCGGTTGCGGGCGACGGCGCCCTCGACCACGTGGCGCACGACGTCCCAGTTGGAGAGCGGCTCGCCGCCCTGGAACTCGACGTTGATGAAGGGCGAGGGCGAGTGGAACGCGAGGTCGAGGCAGCGGTCGGCCACCTCCGGCGTCATGTCCACGCCCGTCGCCTTCATGCCGGCGCGGCTCGCGTGGCAGTAGACGCACTGCTGATTACAGCGCAGCGACACCACGAAGATGTGGAGGTAGGGCCCGGCCGTGAGGAAGTCCTTGCGGCGGCAGATGCGGGCGGCGACGGCGTCCTCGTCGTAGCCCGCGCCGACGAGGCCGGCGGCCTTGAGCCGCTCGGCGACCGGCTCCTGGCCCGTGAGCTCGCCGCGCTGCCAGGCGTTGAACTCCTCGCCGGTGAGGAAGAGGTGCGTGCCGGCGTCGCCCGTGACGAGCCACTGGCCGCCGACGGCGCGGAAGCGGTGCGGCGCCGGCTCGAACGCGCCGGACGCCGGCTGCTTCGGCGCGCCGGGCGCGGGCTTCTTCGCCGGGGTGCGCGAGGTCTTGGCCGCGGTCTTCTTAGGCATCGCCCTTGGGGCCCTTTCCGTACTTGTCCTCCCAGGGCACCGCGATCCCGAGCGGGTCCTCGAGATAGTCGGCGCTCTCGGGCGGCAGGTCGGCGAGGGACGGCTGGGCGGCGGGCGGCGGCGCCGCGGCCTCGGCGGGCGCGGGCGCGCCGGCGTCCGGCGCGGCCTCGTACGCCAGGCCCGGCGCGGCGGAGAAGAGCGCCTTCGCGAGCAGCGCCTCGCGCTGCTTGCCGTACTTCTTGGCGGCGCGCTCGCGCAGCACCTGGCCGAGCAGCTCGTTCAGGAACTCGCCGCACAGCAGCTTGACGCCCGCGGCATCCAGCTTCTGCTTGCCGGTCAGTGACACCCGAACGCGGTTCGGTGCCGGATGGTCGAGGTAGACGAAGGCTCTGTTGATGAACACGTACGCCGTGCCCAGCACGGCATCGAGCGGATAGATCCGCGTGTCGACGTCGAAGGTCACGGGGTCCTTCGACGTCGTTATCCGCAGCCCTTCGAGACCTTTCATGCCCCGTAGTATACGAGGGCCAGACTACAAAGGGCAAGCTGCAGGACGGCCCAGGCAGAATAGGAGCCCGGCCCGGGCTCTGGTCTGGGGGGAGGAGGGGTAGGGCGGTTCCGGGAATGGGGGGCCGACCGGGTCAGCCGGGAGGTCTCGGAGCCGCCCCTGGGGGGACACCCGGGCCGGGCTGGTGGGATATTTTGACCCCCGCGCGGGACGCGGGGCGGAGGGTGAGGGGCGCGCCGCCCGCCTCGCGGGCCGCGCCCGGGCCGAGGACGACGGCGCCCATCCACAGGACGAGCAGCACGACGGCTGCCATCCCGAGGAGCGTGACGAGGCGGCGCGCGGCGCCGCTGGACGGTTCGGGGCGCGGCGGCCGCCGCAGCAGCGCGTCGCAGAGCGCCTGGACCTGGCGGCGCCGGGCCTGCGCGATGCGCGCGCGCTCGGTCTCCTGCGCACGCTCCTCCTCGGCGTATCGGCTCGCCGCGTAGGCCAGCTCGCCGGAGTGCAGGCAGTGCGCCACGAAGGCGGTGTGGCGCGTGGGATCGTCGAAGCGGCCCGCGACCTCGCGCCACAGCCGCTCGGTGTCGAGGCGGTCGCTGCGCGCCCCGCCGTGCCCGGACCAATTGCGGTACACCAGGCCGCAGCGGGGGCACGCCTCCACGCCGCGCGGGGCCCCGCACTTGGGGCAGCCCGCCGCCGCGCGCGGCGCCGGCGACTCGAGGGCGATGGGGAGCACGAGCGCCGCGCCGCACAGGCGGCAGCTCACCGCCATTTCGCGCACGCGCAGCACGTGCAGCACCGGCCGCGCCGTGCCGCCGCACACCCCGCAGGCGAGCGTGAGGGCGCTCTCGCCGTGCGGCTCGGCCGCGAGGCGGCGCTCGTGAGACGGACGCTCCACGATCCTCGCACCAAGCAAACCGGGGGCCAATCATGACCCGGGCGCAATGTATGAGTGATTACGCCAGTATTCGTCTTTGAAGCTCGAGGCGGAGCGGACAGATGTGTCCGGTTTGACCACCGTGAAACCGGACAGGAGTGTCTGGTTCGCGCGGGCCCTGCTATAGTAGAGGCGTGTCTCCCCTGAAGGAGCTGCCGGCCGAGCGCGGTTCGGCGCTCGTGATCGCCGGCGCGCGGCAGAGCAGCGGCGCGGTGCCGATCCTGCGGCAGGCCGGCCACTCCGTGAGCATCGCCGACGACGAGGCCGCGGCCCTGGCGCTGCTCGAGCGGCGGTCGTTCGATGCGCTCGTCTGTGAGCTCGGGCCGCCGCCGGTGTTCCCCGCGTTCCTCGACACGGTGCAGAAGCGGCACCCGGCCCCGCGCGTCGTCGCGGTCGGCGTGCCCGAGCGCCACGCCGACCTGCTCGGCGCCCTGCGTCACGGCGATTTCGCCTACCTCGAGGCGCCCTTCGCGCCCACCGACCTCGCGCTCGCCGTCGAGCGCGCGATGGCGGCCCAGCACGCCGCCGGGGCGCGCGCGGTGCATCAGGCGCGCTGGCGCCGCCTCGAGAGCGCGCTCCGGCGCATGAACGGCGCCGGTGACCGGGCCGACCTGCTGGCGATCATCGGGCAGGAGCTGCCCAACCTCCTCGACGGCGAGCGCTGCTCGATCTACGCGTACGAGGAGGGCTGCCTGACCCTCGCGGTCTCGACGCGCGAGGTGCGGGGCGAGGCGGTCCGCCTGCCGCTCGTCGGGGCGCCGTTCGGCGAGCTGGCGCTGCGGGACCTGCCGATCATGCTCAAGGGCGGCGACCGCGGCGCGCTCTCGTCGCTGCTCGTGCCCGGCTTCGTGCAGGACGAGCTCGTCGCCGTCATGGTCGTCGAGCGCGAGCCGAGCGAGCCGAGCGCCTTCGACGACGAGGACGTGCAGTTCCACCAGGCGGTCGTCGCGAACGTGGGCAGCGCCCTCCGGGTGCGCGACCGCACCGCGGCGCTCGAGAACGCCCTCCGGGACCTGCACGAGGTGCAGGGGGAGCTGCTCCGGATGGAGCGCGTCGCCGCCGTCGGCAAGCTCGCCTTCGACATCTCGCACGAGCTGAAGAACCGCCTGACGTCGATGACCTTCGCGGTGCAGAACGTGCGCGACGCGGTCGGCGGCCCGCTGCCCGATGCGCCCGCCCTCAAGTCGCTCGCGCTGCTCGACGACGACATCCGGCGCATGCGCGACCGCGTCGAGGCGTTCTACGCCATGGCCCGCGGCGGCCGCGGCCGCGACGAGGAGTGCCGCGTGGACGAGCTCGTGGCGCAGGTGGTCGAGCGCTTCCGCGCCGAGCCCCGCGCCGCCGGCGTGCACTTCCGTGAGGCGTACGGCGCGGCCGTGCGGGTGCGGGCCGACCGCGAGGAGCTCTTCTCCGCGGTGTCGAACCTCGTGGTCAACGCCATCGACGCGCTCGCCCACACGCCGGGGCCGCAGGTGGCGGTGAGCGTCACGGCCGCCGACAAGCGGGTGCGCATCACCGTCGGCGACAACGGGCCGGGCGTGCCGCCCGAGATCCGCGAGCGCATCTTCGACGCGTTCTACGGCACGAAGCCGCACGGCACCGGCCTGGGGCTGTCGCAGGTCTTCGTCTTCGCCGAGCAGAGCGGCGGGCGGGTGTACCTCGCCGACGCGCCGCACGGCGCCCGCTTCGTCATCGAGCTGCCGGAGGCCACGTGAGCGCGAGCGGCATCGGCGTCCTCATCATCGACGACGACCCCAACATCCGCGAGACGCTCGGCAGCTTCCTCGAGCACCGCGGCTACCTCGTCTCCAGCGCCGGCGACGCCGAGGCGGCGATGCGGGCGGTGGAGGAGGGCGGGATCCGCATCGTGCTGCTCGACCTGCGGATGCCCGGCGTCGACGGCATCGAGCTCGGCCAGCGCATCCTCGCCCGCGCCCCCGGCCTGTGCATCATCATCCTCACCGCCTACTCGACCATCGAGACCGCCGTGCGCGCGATGCGCTACGGCATGTACGACTACCTGCCGAAGCCGGTCGAGCCGACGGAGCTGCTGGCGCGCCTCAGCCGGGCCGTCGAGCGGTTGCACCTCACCGCCGAGGCGGCGGGCCCGCGCGCGCTGCCGCACGAGGACGCGCCGAACGGCCTCATCGGCCGCAGCGCGCCGATGCGGCGGGTCCACGAGCTGGTGACGACCGCGGCCCAGAGCGACCTGACGGTGCTGATCTGCGGCGAGACCGGCACCGGCAAGGAGCTGGTGGCCCGGGCCATCCACGCCCAGAGCGAGACGCACACCGGCCCCTTCATCGGGTTCAACTGCGCCGCCGTCCCGGAGTCGCTCATCGAGAGCGAGCTCTTCGGCCACGTCCGCGGCGCCTTCACCGGCGCCATGCGCAACCGCCCCGGGCGCCTCGCGAGCGCCGGCGGCGGCACCTTCTTCCTCGACGAGGTGGCCGCCGCGCCGCTCGGGCTGCAGGCGAAGCTCCTGCGCGCGCTGCAGCAGCGCGTCTTCACGCCCGTCGGCAGCGACCGCGACGAGAAGCTCACCGCCCGCATGATCGCCGCGGTCAACCAGGACCCGCGCGAGCTGATCGCCGCGGGGCGCCTGCGCGACGACCTCTACTACCGCATCGGCATGTTCCGCATCGACGTGCCGCCCCTGCGGGAGCGGCTCAACGACCTGCCGCTGCTCGTCGACGCCTTGCTGCAGCGCGCCGCCCACCGTCGGGGCCGCACGCCGCCGCGCGTCTCACCAGAGCTGCTGGCGCTCCTCTACTCGTATGCGTGGCCGGGCAACGTGCGCGAGCTCGAAAACGTGCTATCCACGATGCTGGCGCTCGAGAGAGGAGAGCTCCTGACGCCGGCGGCCCTGCCGCCGGACTACCGGAGCCTGGTGGCCGGCCCACCCGTCGCACCCGAGCAGCCGCGGCCCCTGGCCGTGGCCGTGGAGGGGTTCGAGCGCCACTTCATCAGTGAGGCGTTGAGACGGAATGCAGGACGGCTGCGGGAGACGGCAGGAGAGCTGGGCATCGACGAACGGTCGCTCCGGCGCAAGATCGGGCGGCTGGCGATCGATCGGCGCAGCTTCCGCGTGCGTCGGCCGCCGGCCTGACTGGGCGCGCCCGGCACGCCCGGTGACGCCGTGATCGAGGTCGACGGCCTCACCAAGAAGTTCCGGGTGCACAGGCGGCCCGCCGGCATGGCCGCGGCCATGCGCTCGCTCTTCCACCGGACGTACGAGAACATCACCGCCGTCGACGATCTCTCGTTCCAGATCGATCCCGGCGAACGCGTCGGCTTCCTCGGCCCGAACGGCGCCGGCAAGACGACCACCCTCAAGGTGCTGGCCGGCCTGCTGCACCCGACGACGGGCCACGTGCGCGTCGGCGGCCACGTCCCGCAGAAGCGCGAGCTCAGCTTCCTGCGGAAGATCACGCTGGTCATGGGGCAGAAGCAGCAGCTCCTCTGGGACCTGCCGCCGGCCGACACCTTCGAGCTCAACCGCGCGGTCTACGACGTGCCGCGCCGGCAGTACCAGGAGACGCTCGCCGAGCTGAACAAGCTGCTCGACCTCGAGCCCGTCATGCACCAGCCCGCCCGCCAGCTCAGCCTCGGCGAGCGCATGAAGTGCGAGCTGTGCGCGGCGCTGCTGCACCGGCCCAAGGTCCTCTTCCTCGACGAGCCCACCATCGGCCTCGACGTGTCGATGCAGCTCACGGTGCGCGAGTTCGTCCGCCACTACAACCAGCGCTACGAGTCCACGATCATCCTGACGAGCCACTACATGGACGACGTCGCGGCGCTGTGCCCGCGGGTCGTGGTCATCGACCACGGCCGCCTCTGCTTCGACGGGCCGCTCCCCGACCTCGTGCGCTCGATCCGCCCCGAGAAGCGCATCGTCGTGCAGCTCGAGCGGCCGGTGGCGCGCGGCGAGCTCGAGGCCATCGCCCCGGTCGTCAAGCACGACGGCGCGATCGGCGTGCTGCAGGTCCACGTGAGCGGCCTGCGCGACGCGATGTCGCGCCTCCTCGCCCAGCTGCCGGTGTCCGACCTCACCGTCGAGGACCCGCCGCTCGAGGAGGTCATGCGCGACCTCTTCGCGCGCAACGCGTCGGAGAAAGCCGCGGCCGCCGCGGCGCGCGCCGGAGGTGGCGGGGACGCGGTGATCCAGCCATGAGCGGCCGCGCCGGCGGCCTGGCGCTGACCATTCGAGCCTTCCCGACGTTGCTCAAGATCGGGCTCGCGGAGGCGGTGGCCTACCGCGCCGAGATGATCATCTGGGCGCTGACCACCACCATGCCGCTCGTGAACCTCGCGCTGTGGCACACCGTCGCGGCGCGCGGGCCGATCGGCGGCTTCGGGCAGCCGGAGCTGATCGCGTACTTCCTCGCCAGCTTCGTCGTCCGGCAGCTCACCGGCTCGTGGGTGGTGTGGGAGATGAACGGCGAGATCCGCAGCGGCCGGCTCTCGATGCGGCTGCTCCGGCCCATCCACCCGCTGTTCGCCTACATGGCCGAGAACCTCGCCGCGCTGCCCATGCGCATGGCGATGTCGCTGCCGGTGCTGGTGCTCGCCTTCTTCCTGGCCGGCGCGAGCCGCTTCAACCACGACCCGGCCGTCTGGCTCATGGCGCTCGCCGCCGTCGTCGGCGCCTGGATGATCATGTTCCTCAGCATGTCGATCATGGGGTCGCTCGCCTTCTTCATGGAGTCGTCGACGTCCCTGGTCTACGTGTGGCAGGCGCTCTTCTTCGCCCTCTCGGGCTACCTCTTCCCCCTCGAGTTCCTGCAGACCCACGCGCCGCGGGTGATGAACGCCCTGCACGCGCTGCCGTTCTACTACCAGAGCGGCTTCCCCATCGAGCTCATCCTCGGCCACCACGGCCGCACCGCCGCGCTGCACGGCCTGGGCGTGATGGCCCTGTACGTCGCCGGCCTCTACGGCCTGCTGGCCCTCGTCTGGCGCGCCGGCATCCGGCGCTGGAACGCGTTCGGCGCGTGAAGATGCGAGAGCTCCGTCGCTACCCCTACCTCTTCTGGATCAGCCTCCGCACCTCCATCCAGGTCCGGCTCCAGTACCGCTGGGACTTCCTCCTCGAGGGCGTCATGGCGGTCGCCTTCCTCGGGCTGACGCTGCTGCCGCTGTGGGTCTTCCGGCGGATCGCCCACGACATCCCGGACTGGAGCTTCCCCGAGATGCTGGTCATCACCGGGTGGTTCACGCTGCTCAAGGGCGTCATCGACGGCGCCGTGAACCCGTCGCTGGCGTCGGTGGTCGGCCACATCCGCACCGGCTCGCTCGACTACGTGCTGCTCAAGCCGGCGGACGCCCAGTTCCTCGTCTCGTCGGGCGGGTTCGACCCGTACCGCATGCTCGACGTCGTGGCCGGCATCGGCGTGTGCGTCTGGGGCTTCGTCGCGCTCGGCCGCTGGCCCGGCGTCGACCACCTCGCCGCCGCCCTGCTGCTCCTCGGCACCGCGTGCTGGGTGCTCTACTCCACCTGGATCCTGGTGGTGTCGGCCGCGTTCTTCGTCGTGCGGCTCGACAACCTCGCCACCCTCTTCATGTCCATCTTCGAGTTCGGCCGCTGGCCCGTGAGCATGTTCCGCGGCCTGACGCGGCTCGTCTTCACCTTCGTCATCCCGCTCGCGCTCATGACCACCTACCCGACCATGGCGCTCCTCGGCAAGCTGCGGCTCTCGACCGGGCTCCTCAGCGTCGCCGGTGCGGCCGTGTTCGCCATGATGGCGCGCCTGGTCTGGATCAAGGCGCTCGGCCACTACACCTCCGCCTCGAGCTGACCCGCCCCCGCGCTTGACTCCGGGCCGGAGGTAACTGACCATGGGGCTGGGTCGGCCCTGACTCATGACCAACCTCGTCAGCACGTTCTCGGCGCGGAGCCCCGACGCGGAGGCGGCCCTGCGCCGGTTCACGAGCTTCGCCATGGAGCACGCGACCGACCCGGTCATGTGCCTCACCGACGGCGGCCAGTTCGTCTACGTGAACCAGGCGGCGTGCACCCGGCTCGGCTACACGCGCGACGAGCTGCTGCAGATGTCGGTGCCCGACATCAGCCGCGGGCTCAAGCCCGGGCAGTGGGCGACCATCATCGACGAGCTGCGCCGGCGGCGGTTCTGGACCTTCGAGTCCGAGCACCACACCAAGGACGGCCGCATCATCCCGGTCGAGATCTCGGCCAGCTTCATCGAGATCGACGGCCAGAGCTACTCGTGCGCGTTCGTCCGCGACGTCTCCGCGCGCAAGGAGGCGGAGCAGGCGCTGCGGCGCGAGCGCGACCTCGTGCGCAGCATCCTCGACGCCTCGCCCGACGCGATCGCCATCGCCGATCTCGACAACGTGATCGTCGACTGCAACCGCGCGGCGTGCGAGCTGGGCAGGATCCCCAAGCAGGAGCTCATCGGCCGCAGCATCTACGATTTCATCGCGCCGGCGGACCGCGAACGGGCCGTGGCGAACTCGACTCGCCTGGCCCTCGAGGGGACCCTCAGGAGCGTCGAGTACCTCCTGCGCGGGCCGCGCGGGCGCGAGCTGCCGGCCCTGATCTCGAGCGGCATCGTTCGAGACGCGACGGGCGCGCCGTTGCTCCGCGTCGGGGTCATCAAGGACATGACCGAGCAGCGGCGTGCCCAGGACGCGCTGCGACGCTCGGAGCACCTCTACCGGACCACCGTCGACGCGCTCGGGGAGTGGATCCACGTCGTCGACGATCAGCTCCGCCTCGTGCTCCTCAACGAGAGCTTCCGGCGGGTGAACGGCGAGCTCGGGCTGCCCGCCGACGTCGAGCGCCGGGAGCTCGGCGAGAACTACCCGTTCCTCGACGACACCCGGCGCGAGCAGTACCGCACGGTCCTGCACGAGCGCCGCACCGTCGAGACCCTCGAGACCACCGTCGTCGGCGGCCGCACCTTCATCACCGAGACCCAGAAGGTGCCCGTGTTCGAGGGCGACCGGGTCGCGCGCGTGGTGACGGTCATCAAGGACGTGACCGCGCTCAAGCACGCCGAGCAGGCGCAGCGCGAGAGCGAGGGCCGCTTCCGCGCCATCTTCGAGAGCGCCGCCGACTGCATCTTCCTCAAGGACCGGAGCCTCCGCTACACCGAGGTCAACGCCGCGATGGAGCGGCTCTTCGGCATGACGGCGGCGGAGCTGTGCGGCCGCACCGACGTGGAGCTCTTCGGCGCCGCGGCCGCCGGCCACCTCGCGGAGGTCGACCGGCGGGTCCTCGGCGGCGAGATCGTGCGCGAGGAGAGCACGAAGCCGGTCCACGGCGAGCCGCACACCTTCAGCGTCGTGAAGGTGCCGCTGCGCGATCCGGCCGGCATCATCGTCGGGCTGTGCGGCATCGCGCGCGACATCACCGAGCAGCGCAAGGCCGAGGAGGAGCGCCGGCAGTTCGAGTCGTACCTGCAGCAGATGCAGAAGCTCGAGAGCCTCGGCGTGCTCGCCGGCGGCATCGCCCACGACTTCAACAACCTGCTCACGACGATCCTCGGCCACGCCGAGCTGGCGCTGTTGGAGCGGCCGCCCGCCGCGCGGGCGCGGCGCGACGTCAACAAGATCCTCACCGGCGCCCGGCGCGCCGCCGAGCTGACCCAGCAGATGCTGGCCTACTCGGGCCGCGGCCGGTTCGCGACGGAGCTCCTGGGGCTCTCCGAGCTCGTCGAGGAGATGGCGCACCTCCTGCAAGTCTCGATCCCGAAGCGCTGCCGGCTCGCGTGCGAGCTCGGGGACGACCTGCCCGGGATCGAGGCGGATCCGGGGCAGGTGCGGCAGGTGGTGATGAACCTCCTGCTCAACGCCGCCGAGGCGGTCGGCGACGCGGGCGGCCTCATCACGGTGCGCACGCGCGTGCGCGAGTGCGACCGGCGGTTCCTCACCGGGTGCGCCCTCGGCAAGGAGATCCCCGAGGGGCCGTACGTGGCGCTCGAGGTCACCGACTCCGGCTGCGGCATCGACGGCGAGGTGATGGGCAAGATCTTCGAGCCCTTCTTCACGACGAAGTTCACCGGCCGCGGGCTCGGGCTGGCGGCGGTGCTGGGCATCGTGCGCGGCCACCACGGCGCCATCAGCGTCGCGAGCGAGCCGGGGCAGGGGACGACGTTCCAGGTGCTCTTCCCGGCGGCGCGCGCGGCGGCCGAGGCGCCGGCGCGCGAGGCCGGGCTCGGCGAGTGGCGGGGCGCGGGCACGCTCCTGCTGGTCGACGACGAGCCGGCGGTCCGCTCGCTCGCCCGGGAGATGCTCGAGCGGCTCGGGTTCGCGGTCCGCTGCGCCGCGGGCGGCCGCGGCGCGCTGCGGACGCTGCGCGCGAACACCGCCGGCATCCGCGCCGTCGTGCTGGACGAGAGCGTGCCGGACATGGACGCGCTGGAGCTGCTCCGCGCGCTGCGCGGCCTGCGGCCGGACCTCCCCGTCGTCCTCGCCAGCACCCAGGGCGCGCACGCGGTGCGGCGCCGCTACGCCGACGAGGGCCTCGCCGGCTGCGTACAGAAGCCGTTCCTGATGGATGAGCTGCGCGCGGCGGTGCGCGGCGCGGTGGAGCGGTAGGGCGCGCTAACGCTGCGTCTGGGGGGGCGATGCGAAGGACCCTGGAGCCGAGGGGCGTGTCAGTGCCGACCGAGGCTCGGCGTCCCGCATGTCCCGCACGATGCGGTCCTTGCGCTCGTCGTACTCGGCGGTCGTGATCTCGCCGGCAGCGTAGCGCCGCTGGAGCACGGACAGCGGATGCTCGTACAGGCGCATCCGTCGTCGCGGCACCGGAATCGTCAGGGAGAACAAGACCACCATCAGCACGATCCAGAAGAACCACCAGAAGTAGTGCATCCCGAAGAACGACCAGTAGTACCAGTACATGATGACCTCTCTCTTCCTTCACGCTCAGGCGTTGCAAGGGTCGGGCCGTCCTGCGATCCTGGCGACGGAGTGGTCTGCACCGTCCGATCCGTGGCGTGCTGCAACGCCGGTCTTGCGAAATGCCCGCTGAAGCCGTGCCGCGTGGGTCGGGCGCCCCGCGGTCGGGCCGCCTACGGCAGATCGACCACGTACGTGGCGTCGCCGACGTGGCCGCGCGCGTACTCGAGACCGAACTGCGCGAGATCGAGGAAGCGGTAGGCGCGGTCGCCGACGCCGTCGGTGATGCGGAACAGGAGGACGCCGTTGGTCCCCATGACGTTCGGGAGATCGCTGTAGACGGTGGTGAAGGGGTTGACGACGTCGAGCGGGGCGGAGCGACCGTACGCCTGCGCGTATTCGAGCGTCGTCTGCGCGGGGAACACGAAGCGCCCGTCCTGATCGGTTGTGCCCGTGAACTTCGCGACGTCCGCGCCTGCGCGA
>DASXVK010000450.1:0-6038 GCA_036504295.1 Polyangia bacterium | reverse complement strand
CGCCACGGCCACCGCGCCGACCCCGCCGCCCGCTTTTCCGGCGTCTCCGGCGCCTCCGACGGAAGCCGAGGTCGCGGACCCGACCTCCCAGGTCGCCGTGCCCGTCGCGGCCCGCGCCGGCGCCGCGGACACCGGCCGCGTGCGGCGGCGCGCCGAGGTGGACAGCGCGGCGCAGACGTTCGACGAGAACGAGCGGCCGCTGCCGCCGCGGGCGATCCCGTTCACCGAGGAGGACGAGCTCGAAGAGGACGAGGTCGAGGAGCGCGACTGGTTCGAGCCCTTCTCGCTGCTCGAGAACGTCCTGCGCGACCACCCGAAGGCGCCGGCGGGCGCGGCCGGCGTCGCCGTCCTCGAGGTCATCCGCTACCGTGGCCGCTGTATCCTCGACGTCGCGCGCCTGCATCGCGGCGCCGACATGGACATCTTCGCGGGCGGCGAGGGCCAGCCGCGCGGCGGCGCCTTCAAGCTGATCAAGCTGCACGGCGACGGCCGCGCGCAGCTCTTCTTCACCGAGTCCACCGAGGGCAGCGTCGTGCTCGCCGGCGTGACCACGCCGCTGCGCGACCTGTGCGTCGACGACCGCCTGTACCAGCGCGCCCAACGGGTCTACTCGGTCATGCTGTGCGAGGGCGACTACGCCCAGATCCTGATGGAGGGCGGCGGCGGGTTCCTCACGCGCTTCGTGCGGCCGCCGCCCGCGCCGCCCCACCACTTCGGCTCCGACCTCTCGGCCACCGATCTCGTGTTCATGGGCTGCGGCCTCGCGACCGTCGCCGTCGTCATCGTCGGCCTGTGGGTCGCCTCGTTCTTCGCCGGCCCCGCCGAGATCCGCCTCCAGGAGGAGGAGCTCAACTTCGCCCAGGTCTCGCTCAAGGAGGCGGCGCTCGAGAAGCCCGCCGAAGAGAAGAAGATCGAGACGCCGGAGCCGGTCAACGCCGAGATGCCGCAGCTCGAGAAGATCAAGGTCGCGGCGGCCGCGCCGAAGCGCGTGCGCTCGCCCGGTCCGGCGACGGGCGGCGGCGGCCCGGGGCCGCCCACGCCGCAGAAGCCCGCGGGCGTGCTCTCGGCGCTCAACGACATCCGCCCCGCCGCCGACAGCGGCGACACCGCCCTGCGCGCGGCGGTCTCGAACATCGCGGCGGTGCGCGTGCCGACCGGCACCTCGGCCGGGTTCCAGGTCACCGGCACGTTCAGCAAGCTCGGGGGCGGCGAGGTCCGCCTCGCGACCGGCGGCGGCGGCGGCGGCGGCAAGGGCCGTGAGACCCGCGTCGGCGCCGAGCTCTTCCGCGGCGAGAAGGGCGCCAAGGCCGGCGCCCTCACCGGCGGCGGCGGCGGCGGCAAGATCCGCGGCACCGTCCGGAGCGCCGGCCGCCCGACCACCAAGGGCGGCGTGCTCGACGCGGCCGCGGTCCAGCGCGTGGTCACCGAGCACCTGGCCGCGGTGCAGGCGTGCTACGAGCGGCAGCTCCTGAAGGACCCGGGGCTGCAGGGCAAGCTCACCTTCGACTGGGACGTGGCGCCCGGCGGCGCGGTCAGCTCCGCGCGCATGGCGTCGTCGAGCATGGGCACCGGCGGCGGCGCCGTCGCGGCGTGCATCGTGAACGAGATCCGCCGCTGGCGCTTCCCGTCGCCCATCGGCGGCACGGCGTCGGTGCGCTATCCGTTCATCTTCCGGATGTCCGGGTTCTAGGGAGCGAAAGCCGATCAATGAGGTACGGTGCATGAGACCACGCCTGGGTATGGCGCTGCTGTTGACCGTGCTCTGGGCGGCGCCCGCGGCGGCCGACGAGTTCGACGAGGGCGGTACGCTCTACGCCATCCAGCCGCGCAAGCACGCGCTGGGGCACGAGTTCACGCTCGGCGTCGGCACGATCCCGATGGACGCGTACTACAAGGGTCTGACCGGCACCTTCCAGTACACGTACCATTTCAACGACGCGTGGGCCTGGGAGATCGTCAGCTTCACCTACTCCTCGAACATCTGGACCTCGCTGCGGGGCGATCTCGAGCAGAACTGGAAGGTGAAGCCCGTCAACATCCCGGAGATGCAGTACTTCGCCGACTCGAACCTCGTCTGGAAGCCGCTCTACGGCAAGCTCGCCTACGCCAATCGGTCGCTCATCTTCGGCGAGCTGTACTTCACCATCGGGCCCGCGGTCGCGAAGTACAACACGCCGGGGGCGTACATCGGCGGCGACGCCGGCGCCGGGTTCCGCGTGCACCTGTCGCAGTACTTCTCGGCGCGGCTGGACCTGCGCTACTACCGGTTCCAGCAGATGCAGATCAAGGGCTCCGTCGGCGACGACGTGCTCTTCCTGCAGCTCGGCCTCTCGCTCAACATCAGGTAGGCGCCAATGAAACGATGCCTCGTTCCCGTCCTCCTCGTCGCGCTCCTCGGGCCCGCCGCGCCCGCCGCGGCCGACGAGCCCGTGGGCGGCCAAGGGCCGGCCACAGCGTTGAGCGAGGATGGCGCCGTCACCGCCATCCAGAACCGCAAGCACGTCCTCCGGCACGAGCTCACCCTCGCCGTCGGCACCATCCCGATCGACGCCTACTACAAGGGCCTGACCGGGACCGGGCAGTACACGTTCCACTTCGGGCCGTCGTGGGCGTGGGAGATCGTGAGCTTCACGTACTCGCAGAACTTCTGGACCACGCTGCGCAAGGATCTCGAGTACAACTGGCGCGCCCCCGGCGCCCCGAAGATCCCCGAGATGCAGTTCTTCGGGGACTCGAACCTCGTCTGGAAGCCGCTCTATGGCAAGCTCGCCTACCTCAACCGGTCGCTCGTGTACGGCGAGCTGTACTGGGTGATCGGCGCCGCCGGGGCCCGCTACACCGAGACGGGCAACTACATCGGCGCCGACACGGGCCTCGGGTTCCGCGTGCACATGTCGGAGCACTTCTCGGCGCGGCTGGACCTGCGCTACTACCGGTTCCAGCAGCTCCACCGGTTCACGAAGAACGACAACAACGACAACCTGCTGCTCGTGCAGCTCGGCATCTCGCTGAACCTGGGCGGCACGGGGGTGAGCCGTGACTGACCACAAGCCGCACGCGCCCGCCCGGCGCGGCCCCGTGCTCGTCGTCGCCGCGCTCCTGCTGGGGGCGCTCGCGCCGGCCCGCGCCGGCGCAGAGGAGGCCGCGCCCGCCGCGCCCGCCGCGCCCGCCGCACCTACCGCGCCCGCCGACACCGGCGCCAGCGAGGTTCAGCCGGGCGTCATCGAGCACGGCCAGGCCATCGAGGCCCTGCGCCTCGGCGCGAACCTGCAGGCCGCCCACTACGCGTGGGCGTCGATCACGCGCTCGACGCCGTCCGCCGACAAGTACGAGGGCGCGCAGTTCGCGCTCGCCGAGGCGCTGTCGCGGCTCGGCTTCGAGCAGGCGGCGGCCGAGTACTACTTCGAGGTCGCCCGCAACCGGCGCACCCCGGCGCTCCTGCCCCGCGCGCTCGCCGGGCTCGACCAGCTCGCCCGCCGCGGCCTCGTGGCCGAGGACAAGCTCATGCGCGGCGTGCTGGTCGAGGCCGACCTCGGCGACCTCTCCGACGAGGTGGCCGACTTCGTCCACTACTACCAGGGGCTCGCCGACCTGCGCTCGGGCCTGGGCCGCTGGGTCGACCACGACTTCGACCAGGTGAAGCCCGACGGCTACTACGCGAACCAGGCCCGCTACGTCCGCGCCGTCGCCCGGCTCCAGGCCGGGGACGGCGCCGGCGCCCTGAAGCTCGTCGACGAGCTGCTCGGCAAGAACCCCGACCGCCTCACCGAGGCCCGGGCGCGCCTCACGCGCGCGCGGCTGCTCTACGAGGCCAAGCGCATCGACGAGGCCCTGGCCGAGTACCTCCGGGTCAAGAAGTCCAACGCCATCCCGATGGGCGAGATCCTGCTCGAGCGCGCCTGGTCGCGCTTCCGCGCCGGCGCGTACCACGACGCGATGGGCCTCCTCTACTCCCTCGTCGCGCCGTCGAACCGCGACCTCTTCCTCCCGGAGCAGTACATCCTGCGCGGCCTCATCTACCAGCGCTTCTGCCACTTCCGGGCGGCCAAGGCGGCGGTCGCCGACTTCCGGCGCCGCTACGGCGCGCCCATCCGCGAGCTGCGCGCCGGCAAGCTGCCGCAGACCGTGGTGCAGGTGCGCCGCGCGGCGCTCGAGCGCCCCGAGGTGATGCCGCACGACCGGCTCTACCGCGCCGTCGCCGACGAGCGGGCGAAGGTCGAGAAGATGCGCAAGGCGCTGCTCAAGGGCGGCCTCTACGACCACCTCAAGAAGATGTACGACTCGCTCGAGGTCCAGGCCGGGCGGACGGTCAACGCGGCCCTGCGCAGCGGCGCGCGCAACGCCGCCGAGCAGATCCTCGAGTCCGAGGAGCAGGCGAACCTCCTCGAGTACGAGGTCGGGGTCGCCATCTTCCGCCGCGTCACCGACTCCAGCGGCCGCGGCCTGCTGCGCGCGCCCGCCGAGAAGGTGCCCACCGGCGGCCCGCGCACGTACTACCGCTTCGACGGCGAGTTCTGGACCGACGAGCTGCCCGACATGCGGTTCCTCATTCAAGACAGGTGCGTGGAATGAGCACCCAGGCCATGCATGCGAGCGCCGCGAACGCGGCTCCGGTGGGAACCGGATCACAGGGAGACGAGGAGTCGGGGAGGCTGGATGGAGGTCTGATGGTTGGGTCCTGCCCGCCCCGACAGGCCTGCCCGGTCCGCACGGGCACGACCAAACCCAAGGCTTCCTCCCCGTCTCCCCGCCTCCCTGTTCAATTCCTGGCGGCGCTGACGCTCGTCGCGGCGCTCGGCGGCTGCGGTGGGGCGCACATCCCGCGGCCGCCGGCGCCCGAGGACTCCGTCGCGCGCCTCCAGCGCAACATCGCCAAGGTGCGGCACGCCATCGAGTCCACGCAGCAGCTCATCGGCCGGGCCCGGGGGCAACCGTACCTGCCCGACCTCTACCTGCGGCTCGCCGAGCTGTACGTCGAGGAGGCGAAGTACCACTACTACATCGCCTACGAGGGCACGAAGCGGCGCGAGCGCGCGGTCACCTCGGTGCAGGCGCGCCTGCTCAAGGACCAGGCCATCGCCATCTACGGCCGCATCCTGCGCGAGTTCCCCGACTTCCGCGAGGCCGACAAGGTGCTGTTCTCGTCGTCGCACGAGCAGCGCGAGCTCGGCAACTTCGACGAGATGATGCGCACCCTGCAGCGCATCATCGACGACTACCCGAAGAGCCCCTACCGCAACGAGGCGCTGCTCGTCATCGGCGACGTCCACTTCGACAAGTCGGAGCTGGATCAGGCCGAGCGCTACTACAAGATGATCCTCCACGGCCCCGAGTCCGGCAGCCACGGCATGGCGCGCTACAAGCTCGGCTGGGTCCGCATGAACAAGGAGGACTTCAAGGGCGCGCTCGAGCACTTCGAGGCGGTCATCAAGGGCATGTCCGGGGCCGCGGCCGGCGCGCGGGCCGGCGGCGACAAGCGCCTCGACCTCCGGCGCGAGGCGCTCGTCGACCTCGTCTTCGCCTTCACCGAGGTCCACAAGAAGGTCGAGAACCCGCTGCCCTACTTCCGCAAGAACGCGGACTCGCGCACCACCTACCTCGCCGCGCTCGCCAAGCTCGGCCGCCGCTACTCCTTCAAGGGCATGTACAAGCAGTCGACCCTCGTGTACCGCGAGATCCTCAACTTCGGCGGCGACACCGAGGACACCGTCGATCACGCCCGCATGCTCTACGACGGCGTCATCCGCGGGAAGAACTTCGACCAGGCCGACTCCGACGTCGAGCTGATCGTCGGCGTGCTCGGGCGCTCGTACTTCTCGTGGCGCATCAACGACAAGGAGCGCGCGAACCTCTTCGGCGAGTTCGAGCCCTACGCCCGCGACCTGGCGACCAAGGCCCACGTCGCGGCGCGCGACGCGAACGAGCCGAAGGCCTTCAGCGTCGCCGCCAACGCGTACCGCAACTACCTCGACTTCTTCTCGGCGTCGCCGAAGCGCTTCGACATGCAGCAGAACTACGCCGAGGCGCTCTACTCGGCC
>DASXVK010000449.1:0-4512 GCA_036504295.1 Polyangia bacterium | reverse complement strand
GAGGAGCGGCAGCAGCGTGAGCCCCACGGCCACGACGAGCGGGCATCGGACCGAAAGCGCCCTGTGCGACATCGCGTCCCTCCTTCTCCGCACGCCGCGCCTCGCGCGGCGACACTCCCATGTTACGGCCGCGTCCCCGTGCGCTTCAAGTCAAGAAGGTAACGGTCCACACCTGGATTGCCCGCGGCGCTCGCGCCGTCGGACGGCACCGCCCGCGCGCCCGCCGTGCGCCTAGCCGTCGGCGCGCGGCGGCTCCAGCACCTCCACGATCGCCCAGGGCCCGCGGCTGCGCAGCCGGTACCCGTCGTGGCCGCCCTCGATGGCGTCGGCACCCAGCAGCCGCCGGAGCCGGTCGATCGTGACCGGCACCCGGCCCCGGTGGCGCAACGGGTGGAACTCTTCGCCCCACGCGATCGCCAGCAGCTCGGCCTGCGAGCGCCAGACGCCCGGCCGGGCCGCCAGCACCCCCAGCACGCGCAGGAGGAGCGCCTGGCCGGCGAGCGAGGTGCGCCGCCTGCCAAGCCGGACCCGCCCGTCGCCGAGGTCGACGAAGAGCTCGTATCCTCGATCGTCGATCGCCGCGGCCTGGCTGTCGGTGAGCCACCGGACCTCAGGCCCCCGGCGCAGGCGCCGCGTGAGCGGCTCGGCCAGGCCGAGCCGCGCGGCCAACCGGACCGCGGGCGTGGTCGGCGCCGTGGCGGTGTCCGCGAGCGCCGCGAGGCCGACGCGCGCCGCGTCGGTCTCGACGGGCAGGCCCAGCTCCGTGCCGCGCTTGATGACCTGGGTCAGCGCCTCCCGCGCCGGCTCGGCGGCCCCGCGGGTGCGCGCGAGCGCCGCCTCGAGCAGGCCGGTACGCAGGCCCATGGCCGCGTAGCCGCCGGCCGCGGCGGCCTCCGCGGCGGCCGCGAGCGGTTCCTCTGCGGCGGCGTAGTCGCCGGCCCGCAGCGCCGCCTCGGCGAGGAGGAGGGACGCCGCGCACGCGCGCGCCCCCCAGCCGGCGCGCGTCGCCGTGGCCAGCGTGGCCCGGGCCTCCGCCTGCGCCGTCGCCACCGCTCCGGCGCAAAGGCGCGCCTCGGCCCGCGCGAGCCGCCACGCCGCGGCGTGGTACCCCTGGGCGCGCGGCGCGGGGCCGCGCGCCGTGAGGGCGGCCGCCGGCCGCCCCGCGGCCACGGCGACGCCCGCGAGGATCGCCCGCAGGCCCGCCGCCGTGCCGGGCGCCCGCGCGAGCCCGCGCAGCCCCGCGCGCGCCAGGGCGGCGGCCGGGCCGAGCTCACCCTGCGCGAGCAGCGCCCGCGCGGTCGCGAGCCTGAGGCGCGGGCACTCGCGCACCGCGCGCCGCGCCTCGCCCCGGCGGAGCAGCGGCTCCAACCGGGCCACGACCGCCGCGGGATGGCCGAGCAGGCCCGCCGCCTCGCCCCAGATGTAGCCGGCCCACAGCTCCTGCCCGAGGTAGCCCAGGCTGCCGGCGGCGTCGCTGGTGGTCCCGGCGAGCGCGGCGGCCGCGCGCGCCGCACCCTCGTAGAGGAGCGCCTCAGCGTGGTACATGCGGGCCGCCAGACGGAAGAACAGGGTGTCGTCGAAGACCTCGCCGGTCGGCGGCGAGGCCACCGGGCCCTCGCCGCCCGCGACCATCGCCACGTGCAGGAACGAGCCGACGAGGGGGATGCTCACGCCCTCGCCGGCGGCGCGCTGGAGCTGGGCCGCGGCCTGCCGGAGCGCAATGCTCGCCCGCGGGTAGTCCTCCTGGTCGTAGGCGAGCATGCCCGCGACCCACGCGTCGAGCGTCTGGCCCAGCGGGCCGAGCGCGGCGAGCCGCGGGCGCAGGCGGGCGACCGTGCGCTCCGCCGCCCGCAGCGCACCGCGCCGCCGGTGCACCTCGGCGAGGATGAAGCCCGCCCAGGTCCGCCCGGCCGCGCCGAGGGCGGGGCTCGCCGCGGCCGCGCTCAAGTGCTGGGCCGCCTCTTGGAGGTGGCCCAGCACGTAGGCCATCTCCCCGAGGTCGAGCGCGACCAGCGGCTCGCCGCTCGGCACGAGCGCCGCCGCCTCCTCGTACGCCCGCGCCACCTCGCCCTGCCGGCCGCGCACGCGGGCGCGCAGCAGGCGCACGGCGACCGGCAGCGCGCGCCGCCGCCCGAGCTCATCGATGGCGCTGCCGAGTTCGCGCTCCATGACCGCGCTCGCCGGCACCAGCCGCCGCAGCTCCTGCGCGTGCGCGTCGAGGATCGCGAGCGCCGCCTCGTCGTCGCCGCCGCCGACCGCGTGGTGCAGCAGCTCCATCTCGACGGTCTCGTCGGCCGGGCTCGCCCGCTGCAGCTCCCGGTAGTAGGCGAAACAGCGGCCGTGCTGCGCGGCCGTCGGCCCGCGCCCGGCCTGGGCCACCGCGTCGCGCACGAGGTCGTGCACGACGACCCGGTCGCCCGGGGCGCGCTCGACGAGGAAGCGACGCCCGAGGCGCTCGAGCGCGGCCATGACCGCGCGCGGGTCCCGCCCCGGGAGGAGCGCCGCGGGCGGGACGGGCCGGCGGTAGGCGCACAGCTCGCCGAGGAGGTCGGCCTCGAGCGCCGGCAGGCGGCGCACGCCGAGCGGGTCCGCCGCCTTGGGCCCGGGCGGGCTGGCGAACGCCTGCTTGAGCAGGAGCGGGTTGCCGGCACGCCGGCGCGCGAGGGCCCCGAGCGGCACGGCCGGCGGCCCGTAGAGTCGCTCGAGCGCCGTCCACAGCGCGTGGGTGTCCTCGATCGTGAGCCCGCTGAGCCGGATCACCAGGTGGTCGACCTCGGCGGGCGAGATGGGCAGGAGCTCCCGCGAGGCGAGGCACACGAAGAGGCGCGGCCGCTCCCGGACGAGCTGGGCCACGTCCTCGAACAGACTGCGGCGGCGCGCCAGGTGGGCGTCGTCGAGCAGGAGCACGACGGGCGTGGCTTGGGCGGCGGCAGCGAGGCCCAGCACGGGGTCCGCCGGGTGGCTTGGGCCCGGGCGCCCGGCGCCGGCCGCGAGCTGCACGAGGGCGGCCCGCGCCACCGTGCCGAGGGTCTCGCCCGGCCGGCACCGGTGATGCACGAGCCGGCCGCGCAGGCGCGCCGCGAGCGCGTGCCCCGCGCGCAGCACGAAGGCGGTCTTGCCGACGCCCGCCACGCCGTAGACGAGGACGAGCCGCAGCCGGCGGCTCGCGACGGTGAAGCGCTCGAGCTCGACCCGGCGGCCGACGAAGATCGCGGGGGACGCTGAGCTCACGGGGCCTCCTCTGCCGCTGGTCGCGACGTCTCCGGCCGCATTGTCCCCGAGCGCCCGGCCCTGTCAACCGCGAGCGCCCCGGCGCCCTCCTCGCCGCTGCGCCCATCTTAACCGATATTAGCACGCTTTGTTGGCCCCGCGCCTGACGGGGACACAGCATCCCGCAGCCATGACCGCGCTCACCCCCGCCGAGCTCGAGGAGCTCGTGGAGACGTTCCCTCAGGGGCTCCTCCTCGTGCGCCGCGCCGAGGGGACGGCGTCACTCGCCAACCGCGCGGCGCGCGCGCTGCTCGGGCTTGCAGGCCGCGGGCGGTGGCGCCTGGAGGCGGAGGGCGGGGGGGCCCTGGCGCTCGCGCGCCGCCTCGCCGCTCTCGACCTGCGCACGATCGGAGCGCAGGCGCCGCTCAGGCTCACGCTCGGCGCGACGGTGCTGCGCGGCCGGTGCGTCGTGACCTCCGCCGCCCACCTCACCGTAATCATCCGGCCCGAAGCGCGGCGCCCGGCCGCACGGCACACGGCCGTCTGCGCGCGCCTGCACCTGAGCGGCCCCCAGGGGCGCCTCGCGTTGCGCGTCCTCGACGGCTTGCCCGACCGCGCGATCGCACGGCAGTTCGGCATCTCCGTCGCCGCGGTCAAGATGCGCCTCGCGCGCCTGCGGGAGCGGCTGGGTGCCGCGAGTCGGGCTCACGTGGCGCGTGCGATCCAGGACGCGTTGGACGCCGGGGACGCGGCGGAGGCGCCGGCCGAGAGGGCCGTAGCCAGTGAGGCGTGGGCCCGCCCCGCGACGCGAGTGGGCCGCGCCCCAGCCGTCGCGGCGCTGGACCTCGGCGCCTGCGGGCTGGGCGAGCTGGAGGCCGCGCTCGAGCGCGTCGACCTCGGGGTCCTCGCGCTGGACCGCGAGGGCACGGTGGTGTGCGCCAACCATCAGGCGCGGCGGCTCCTCGGCGCGGGCCGGGGCGAGCGTGGGGTGGCGCTGCCGCGGGTCGCGGCGGGTGCGGCGCAGCGTCTCGCCGCGAGGCCCCCGGTAGACGCGCCGCCCGCGCCCGAGCGCCTGCGGCTCTGCTCAGGCCGGACCCACTTGCGCGCCCTGGTGTGGTGTGCGGGTGGCGACCTCGTCGGCATGATCGTCGAGCGCGAGTCCCGCCGCGGTCACGACCTCTGCGGCGTGCTGTGCGGCCGCTACGGCCTGCACGCTCGGCTCGCGCGCGCGGCGATCCTCAGCAGCCGCGGTCTGACGAGCGCGGCGATCGGCCGGGCCCTCGGTGTGAGCGAGG
Organism: Polyangia bacterium; assembly: GCA_036504295.1. Taxonomy (GTDB): domain Bacteria; phylum Myxococcota_A; class Polyangia; order JACRCY01; family JACRCY01; genus DASXVK01. Next base: position 7 of record DASXVK010000449.1, on the reverse strand, counting down.
CCGCTGC
>DASXVK010000448.1:0-8031 GCA_036504295.1 Polyangia bacterium | reverse complement strand
AGAACTGAGTTGATCGCCGCCGGGGCAACGGGCCGCTGTCAGGGCGGGCTCGTTGACCCGCGGAGGGCCGATGCTATCATTGATAGCAGGAGGCGTCGCGTGGCGCAGTTGGTCGTCCGCAACCTCGAGGAAGAGCTGGTGCGCCGCCTGAAGGAGCGCGCGGCGCGACACGGCCGATCGGCGGAGGCCGAGCATCGGGAGATCCTCCGGCGGGAGCTGCTCGGCGCGCGTCCCGGCCGCACCCTGAAGGAGCTCCTGCTCGCCATGCCGGAGGTCGGCGAGGACGCGGACTTTGCGCGGCGTCCCGACCGACCGCGTCGGGTGGCCCTGTGAGCTGGCTCATCGACACGAACGTCGTGTCGGAGCTGCGCAAGCGGGAGCGCTGTGACCCGAACGTCGCCGCCTGGTTCGCGAGCATCGCTGACGAGGAGGTGTACCTCAGCGTCCTCGTCATCGGGGAGATCCGGCGCGGGGTCGAGACCATCCGCCTCAGCGCGGCGGGCGCCACGCTGCCCGCGGTCGACGGTCTCCTCGCGGCGACGGCCCGGGTGCACGGCCTGACGCTCGCGACCCGCAACGTGAAGGACGTCGCGCCGACGGCGGTGCCGTACGTGAACCCGTTCGAGCCGTAACGGGCCAGCGGGCCAAGCGCGCCGGGGTCGGCGGGCGCAAGAACGCGCCCGGGTTCGGACGGTCGTGCAGGCCGTCGGGCGCGCAGTTCAGGAGCTGGCCGTTCGGGGACCTCGGTGGCGTGTCACGGCACGCGGCGGACGGAGACCCGCGGGTGTTCCCTGACGAGCGCCCGGAGGTGCGGCGCATCGGACGTGAAGATCACGCTGGCGCCCGGCGTCAGCGCGCCGTGCGCGGCGACGAGGGCGTCGATGCCACTCGGGAGCGAACGGCCGGCCCGGGCGCTTCGGGCGCGCATGACTCCGGCGTAGTGCGCCGTCGCCTGACTCGTCATGACCGTCCCGAAGCGGCGGAGCGTGCGGTGCGTCGTCACGTCCTCACGGGGGCGTCCTGTCGTGCTCTCCGCGAGGATGACCGCGGGGACGTGCACATCCCAGCCCTCGTCGAGCAGCAGCCCCACCGCGGCCCGGAGGACGTGGTTCCGGGCGAACGCCGTCAAGGCCTCCGAGTCGAACACGATGGTGCCCATCTCAGCGACCCACGATGTCTCGCAGCAATCGCCTGGCCCGCGCGCGCGCAGCCGGCGGGATGGGATCCTCGGCCTCCAGCTCCGCTAGGTAGTCCCGGATCCGGGCGACCCGCTCGTCGCGCTCCAGCTTCTCCCGCGCGGCCAGCTCCAGCCACGACGACAAACCCCGCGCGCCAACGTGAGAGCGGATGGCGGCGAGCGTCTCGCTCCCCAGCGTCGCCGAGACCTTCTCCGTGGCCATGACCCTCCTCCAGCCGAGTATCATAACTGTAGCATTAGGGCTGATCGCGGGCAAGACCTGCGCGCCCGCGCCGAGAATCCAGGCGCCCGCGCCGGCGGGCACGCGTCAGCCCCGGGCCGCCGCCGCCGGGACCGCCGGGGCCGGCGCCGCCGCCGGCGGCGCCGCCGCCGCCGGCGCCTCCGGGCGGGCGCTGGTCCACGCGAAATCGCCCTTGAGGTACCGTACGAGGCCGGCGACCGCCGCGAGGTTCAGGACGACGAAGGTGTGGCTCACGCGCCCGAGTCGGCCGCCGCGGCCGGTGAGCGCCTCGAGCGCGGCGAGGGCGTACAGCCCCACCTGACCGCACAGCGTGCTCACGTAGAACGGCCAGCCGGGGGCGAACGTCGCGCAGAGGACCAGGTTCGAGCCGAAGAGCGTCGCGAGCGCGTAGGGGCAGGCCAGCCGCAGCAGCTTGTGCGACACCAGCTGCGGCAGGATGCGGTCGCGGCGCGGGTCGAGGAGCCCGGGGAGCTGGGCGAGGAGCTGGAAGTTGCCGGCGAGCGTGCGCGCCTTGCGGCGGAACTCGCCCTCGAGATCCGTCTCCTCGTCGAAGACCCGGGCCGTCGGCTCGAAGCCGACGCGGTATCCCTGGAGCACGATCTGCATCGGCGTGAAGACGTCGTCGAGCAGGCAGCCCCGCGGCAGGTCGCGCCACAGGGCCCGGCGGATCGCGTAGAGCGCGCCGGTGCAGCCCGGCACCGAGTCGACGGCGCTCTCGGCCTGGCGGATGGCCTTCTCGTAGCGCCAGTACAGCCCCGGCCCGCGCGCATCGTCGATGGAGAGCTCGCCGCTCACGGCGCCCACCACGGGGTCGGCGAACCACGGGGTCAAGGAGCGCAGGGCGCCCGGCTCGATCCGCTGCCGGGCGTCGCAGAAGAGGATCACCTCGCCGCGGGCGCGGGCCACGCCGTGGTTGAGCGCCACCGGCTTGCCCTGGGGCGTCGCGAGGCGGACCAGGGTGACGCCGCGGCCGGCGTAGCCGGCGACGATGGCGTCGGTACGGTCGGTCGATCCGTCGCTGACCACGACGATGTCGAGCTTTTCGCGCGGGTAGTCGAGGGCGAGCAGGTTGTCGAGCTTGCGCCCGATCACGCGCTCCTCGTCGTGCGCCGCGAGCACCACGGTGACCGTGGGCTCGCACGCCGCGCGCTGGGGCGGCTGCGGGCGCAGCCGGGCGAGGGCGGCGATGGCCGCCGGGTAGCCGGCGTAGGTGTAGCCGAGCACGCCCGCCGACGACCAGAACGCGGCCTTCGCGCCGAGCCAGGTGAGCAGCATGTCACGCCTCGTAGAAGACGAGCCCGAGCTCGAGCCCGTTCGTGTCGCACAGCCCGACGACCGCGCGGAGCTCGGCCAGCGTCTGCGCGAAGCGGTCCACGTCGTCGCGGTCGAGGTGATCGCGGCCCCGCCGCCAGGCGCCGTACGCGGCGTCGGTCGCCTCCGGGTCGATGGCCCGGAACCACGCCGAGAGGAACTTCTCCACCTGCTCCATCAGCCGGGGGCCGTCGAAGGCGGTGAGGAGCGTGCGCAGCCGGTCCCGCGTGACGAGGTAGATCGACCCGTCGTACTCCCCCTCCTCGGCGTAGGCGGGCGCGAGCGGTCGGAGCTCGGCGTCCGCGAGCGACTCGAGGAGCTGGCCCTCGGGCGCGTTGTAGGGCAGCACCTCCGCCATGGCGGCGAGCACGCCCGCGTCCTCGAGGTCCGTGAGCTCCTCGGGGCCGAGCGGCGGGAGCTGGGCGGGGTCGTAGAGGTTGAGCAGCGGGAAGAAGACGTGATCGAAGTAGTCGACGCCGTCGCCGGCGGTGCAGCCGCCCGTGTGCACCACCTGGACCAGCTCGACGAGGTCGAGGGAGGGGTGGGCGGCGGCGACCGGCTTCTCGGCGGGCATCGCCTCGACCTCGGCGGCGACCTCCTTGACCGCGTGCATGAACGGGCCGAGACGGAACGCGGCGCCCTCGTCGAGGCGGCCGAGGAGCTGCGCCAGCGTGGCCGCGGGCGCGCCCTCGAGCAGGCGGGTCGCGGCGGCGATGTCGAGCGCCATGAAGGCCATCCGGTCGCCGGCCTGGCCGGTGCGGTCATGAAACCGGAAGAGGTCGAGGAGCTTGGGCGTGCCCGCCGGGACCTGGAGGCGCCGGCCGAGGAAGAACGCCTCGGTGGCCTCGCGCGTCGCGTGGTCGAGGATCGGCCAGGCCGCGTCGGAGCCGAGGAGCGCCTTGAAGTCGAGCTCGGTGTGGGCGCGGAAGGTCCGGTCGAAGGCGCGCTGCCCCTGGGTGCCGCGCCCGTCGTCGTCGCTCTCCTCGGCCCCCGCCTCCGGCTCGATCGTCGTGGGGAACTCGCGGCGGACGCCCTCCCACCCGCCGACCCGGGCGCCGTCGCGATAGGCCTCGTACACCACCCGGTCCTCGTCGCCGCTGTAGGAGAGGAGGAAGACCGTCCGGCCCTTCGACGACAGCGTGCGCAGCGCCTCCTGGCTCGCGAGGAGCTGGTCGCTGCCGAACCCCGTCACCTCCGCCACCAGCCAGCCGAGCGCGGCGCCGCCGTTGCTGGCGGCCCGCACCGGCGCCACGCGCAGCCAGGCGCCGTCGAGTCCCGCCTGCGCGAACGCCTGGCGCAGGGACTCGACGCTGTGCTCGGGGTCGCGCGCGAAATAGCCCTCGATGCGCAGGTGACGCGGATCCATGGTGGACGCGGACTATAGCATGCGCCCAGCGAGGCTCGAGAGGGGCGTACAGCCTAGATGTGGAGGCCGAGGCGGAAGACGAAGGTGCCGCCGTAGCCGCCGATGAGCTTGCCGTTCTGGGAGTAGCCCTGGACGTCGAAGTCCGCGCCCGCGCCGAACGACATGACCTTGAGCGCGAGGACGTCCACGCCGATGCCGATCTTGCCGCCGGGGCCGCGCACGCTCGTGTCCGGGGTGGCCAGGTACGCGTAGCCGAAGTCGAAGTGCACCGGGATGAGCACCCGGCCGTACTGGGCGTTGATGGCGAGCTCGCCGTACGTCTTCGTCAGCGAGAGCGTGGCGTTCGCCGGGTCGGACGCGTCGGTGTGCTGCACGAGGAAGCCGAGACCGAGCGGCCCCAGCCGCATGCCCACGACCCCGCCGATGGTCGCGCCGCTCGTCGTGAAGACGCCCGGCGCCTTCAGGCCGGTGAGATCGGCGAGCCCGAGGCGCACGGTCTCGGCCCCGACGAACGGGGTCACCTGGATGAGATCGACGTGCTGGCTCAGGAGCCCCGCGTGAGCCGGGCGACCGACGCAGACGACCGCCGTGCAGGTGAGCAGGCCCGCGAGAAATGATGCACGCATGATGGAAAACCTCGACGATTTGCTTCAATCGTGAGATGACCCGAGCTGGTCGAGGCGTGCCGCCGTCGGACGAGGCCGCCGTGGCACCTAACCAGGGCGGTAGCTACCGGGTCGAGGGGAGTCTATGACCGAGCTGACACTCGGGCAGGCGTTGAGGAACGCGGTCGAGACGGAGCTGGCGGCGGAGCGCTACTACCGGCGCCTCGCCGCCCACACGACGGATCCGGACGCCAGGCTCTTCCTCCTGGGCATGGCCGATGAGGAGCACGAGCACGCGGCCGAGCTGGAGCGGTTCGGGGTGACCGTCGCGGTCGAGCTGCCGGGGCGCGCGGACCCGAACGTCCATCTGGGGGAGACGGCGCCCGGATGGGCGCACCACGAGGGCACGACGCTCGATCAGGCGCTGCGCATCGCCCTCGAGGCCGAGAACAACGCGGCGCTCTACTACGACGCGCTCGCCGGGACGGCCACGGGCGCCGTGGCCGACTTCTTCCGCCGCCTCGTCGCGAACGAGGAGGACCACGCGGCCCGGCTGCGCGCGATGATCGCCCGCGCCGCCGAGTGACTCCCAACCACTCGCGCGGGGAGCGCGCGGTGAGGGGGAGGCTCGACGGGCTTTGCCCGTCGAGGGGGGGCGGGCAGAGCCCCCCAGTAGACGACCGCCCGCGCCGCCGAGTGAACTCGCAACCGCCCGCGCCGCCGAGTGACCGCCTACTCGGCCTCGATCCGGTAGCCCGTGGCGCCGAAGCTCACGACCGGCTCCGCGGCCGTCGCCGTGAGGTCGAACACGCCGTCCGCGAACCCGGCGGTCGCCTGGTCCTGCCACCGGAACGACTCGTAGACCTCGTACGTGATCGTGGCCCGGTGGGTGGCCGGCGAGGTCGGGTCGATCGGCAGCGGCTGCGGGAGCTGGAACACGAGCCACGTGCCGCTCGCGTCGGTCACGACCGTGCCGCCGGGCGTCGAGGGGAGCGGCGGCAGGGCGCCGCCCGAGGACTGGGTCTGGCCCAGGGCCTCGAAGGCGTAGCGCGCCTGACCGTGGGTGAGCGGCGTGCCGTCGATGGTCGTGTCGCGGAAGGCGCCGGTGATCGTGAAGGTCCCGGGGATGCTGGCAGTGCCGAGGTGGGCGGTGGCGGCGACGGCGCAGCGGGCCATCGACAGGAGCACGCGGGCGTGGGTGTAGGTGCCGGCCGGCAGCGACGCGGTCGCGACCGAGCCGGCGAGGCTCGTGTCGAGCAGGTTCAGCTCGACCCAGTCGGGGCCGTGGTCGAAGACCGTGACCGGCGCCGGGTCGGCGGCCGAGCGGAGCAGGTCGAAGCGGCTGAGCCCCATCGTGTAGCTGAGCGGCGTCTCGCCGCTGGCGCCGTCGGTGAAGGTCTTGGGCGTGAGGTCCCCGGCGACGTAGATCTCGATGACCGCGCGGCCCGCGGCGTCGCCGGCCGGGGGCGCGTCATCGGCGCCCGCGTCCGTCGCGGCATCGACGCCGCCGGCCCCGGAGGAGCTGCCGCAGGCGGCGACCGACAGGAGCGCCGCGACCGCGAGGCGGGCGGCGACGAAGCGCGGGTGCATGGCAGATCCTCCTCCGTCCGTTGTAGCCCGGCCGCCGTCTTGACGACAAGCGGGTACTTCGGCACCGTTCAGCGCATGGAGTTCCAGGTCCCGCAGCATCTGTCGCACCCGGTCGACGCGGTGTTCGTGGCGTACCGGGATCGGCTGGTCGAGCTGACGCCCTACCTCGAGGAGGTCGAGAGCATCGAGGTGGTCGAGCGGCGCGAGGATGGGGGCAAGACCTACCTCACGAACCGCTGGCGCGCGAAGCCCTCGACCGTGCCCACGGTCGTACGCCCCTTCATGCCGAAGCACGCGCTGAGCTGGCTGGACCGCGCCGTGTGGGACCCGGCGGCGCGCACCTGCGCCTGGGAGTACGAGCTGGGGACGACGCCGGGTCTGGTGCGCTGCTCGGGGATCAACTACTTCCGCGCGCGGGAGGGCGGCGGCTCGACGCTCGAGATCACGGGCCGGCTGGCCGTGGACCTGCGGGCGATCCACGTCCCGCTCATCTTCCGCGGCGCCGGCTCGCACGTCGAGAGCTACCTCGTCGGCCGCGTGCGCCCCAACCTGGAGCGCGTCGGGCCGGCGGTGGAGCGCTGGCTGACCGACCAGCGCGAGTCTTAGAAAGGGACCCTGGGAGGGTCCCTTTGACCTCCCGCGCAGAGTGCTGGCAGGCAAAGCCCGCCCGCACTCACGCGAAGGGTGAGGGCGGGCGGCCGCGCACGACCGCGCTGCGGCGGGTCCGGCCCCGTGATAGGCTGCGCGGATGGCGACCTATGTGCCGACCCGCGAGCAGTACCGCGAGTATGCCGCCCGTGGCAACCTGATCCCCGTCTATCGCGAGATCATCGCCGACGGCGACACCCCCGTCAGCGCCTACGCGAAGCTCGGGCGTCGGGAGCACTCGTTCCTCCTCGAGGCCGTGATCGCCGGCGAGAAGTGGGCCGCCCACAGCTTCATCGGCGTCGCCCCGCGGATCGTGTTCCGGGCCGTGGGCGACCGCGTCCTGGTCACGCGCCGCGACATCGAGGGCGGCGGCCCTGATCGCGAGATCTCGTTCGTCACCGCTGATCCGCTCGCCACGCTCGCCGATCTGCTCGCCGAGTTCCGGCCCGAGCCGCCTCCCGGGTTGCCCCACTTCTTCGGCGGCGCGGTCGGCTACGTGGGCTTCGACGTGTGCCGCCCGCGTGGCGGCGCCGACGCGCGGGTGGGCGACGACCTCGGGCTGCCGTCGTGCTACCTCGTGGTCACGGACACGCTGCTCGTGTTCGACAACCTCCGGCAGACGGTGAAGGTGGTCGCGAACAGCATCTGCCCCTCGCGTGACCGGGCCGACGCCTGCTACGACGCCGCCTGCCACCGCATCGACGAGCTCGCGCGCCTGCTGGCCGGCCCGGCGCCGGCGCTGCGCCCGCTCGAGCTCGACCGTCCCGGACCGGTGCCCGCCGTCCCGGCGCTGGCCCGCGAGGACTTCCGCGGCGCCGTGAGCCGGGCCCGCGACCACCTCGCCGCCGGCGACGCCTACCAGCTCGTCCTGTCCCAGCGCTTCGAGGTCGAGCGTGACGGTGTCGACCCCCTGGACCTCTACCGGGGGCTGCGCGCCGTGAACCCGTCGGCGTACATGTTCCACCTGCAGTTCCCGGAGTGCGCGATCACCGGCGCGTCGCCGGAGTGCATGGTCCGCCTCGACGGGGACGTCGTCACGCTGCGGCCCTTCGCCGGGTCGCCCCCGCGCCGG
>DASXVK010000447.1:0-10140 GCA_036504295.1 Polyangia bacterium | reverse complement strand
CCGCGACCTGCGGCGCACGCTGTCGCACTGCCACGAGATCCGCGAGCACATCCCGCCGGACCTGTGCCTCTACGTCGCCCGCGAGGTGGCGAACGCGCTCGCGTACGCCCACCGCCGCGTCGACGACCAGGGCCGGCCGATCAACCTGGTCCACTGCGACATCTCGCCCCCGAACATCCTGCTGTCGTTCGAGGGCGAGGTGAAGATCATCGACTTCGGCATCGCCAAGAGCGCCATCCGCATCGCCGGCACGAACCCGAACGTCGGGTTCGGCAAGTTCGGGTACATGGCGCCGGAGCAGCTCGTCTCGGGCGGCGACATCGACCGCCGCACCGACACGTACGCGCTCGGGGTCGTGCTGTACGAGATGCTCGTCGGCGAGCGGCTCTTCCTCTTCCCCGAGGGCACCGACTACCGCGAGGTCGCGCGCGCGGTCACCTCCGGCGACGTCGCGTACCCGTCGGAGCGCGCCCCCGTCCTCGGCCGCGCCTTCGACGACCTCGTGATGCGGGCGCTGCGCCCCGATCCCGACGAGCGCTTCCAGAGCGCCGAGGAGATGCGGGACGCGATCCAGCGCCAGCTCTACGCCATGAACCCGAGCGTGAGCGCGGACGCGCTGGCGCGGTTCCTCCACCGGGTGTTCGCCTCGGACGTCACCGCCGAGCGCCGCCGGGTCGAGCGCGAGCGCGGCATCGACCTCGCGCAGTTCCAGTCGGCGTTCGAGAACCAGCGCACGCACACGGTCTCGTTCGCCGTCGCCAGCGTCACCGAGCAGCCGGGGCCCGCGACGAGCCCGCTGCCGCGCGGGCAGGCCGCCCTCATGGCGCTCGAGGCGGCGGCGCTCGCGGATGGCCTGCTCCCCGCGCCCGCGGCGGCCCCGCCGGCGGCGCTGCAGAGCGGCGCGCGCCCGGCGCTGCAGAGCGGCGCCCGCCCGGCGCTGCCGAGCGGCGTGCGCCAGAGCGGTGCTCGGCCGGCGCTGCCCGCGCCGGGGCTCGCCGCCCCGGCCTCGCGGGTGCCGACGGGCACCATCCCGGCGGCGCGGCGCCCGGTGCCGGTCGCGGCGTACGTCGGCGGGCTCGTCGGTGTCGCGACGCTCGGCGGCGTGCTCGCCTTCGCGCTGCTGCGCCCGCACGCGCCCACGCCCCCGCGGGTCGCGGCGGCCCCCGCCGTCGACGCCGGCGGGCAGCAGGACGCGGCCCGCGCCGCCGTGGTGGTGGACGCCATGCCGGCGCTCCCGCCCCTGGTGGTCGAGCACAGCAAGCACCCGACCGAGCCGCGGACGCGCCCGCCGAAGCCGCCCCGCGAGCCGAAGCTGCCCGCGACCAAGGCCCCCGCCGCCCCCGCGCCCGCCGGGCACGAGCGCGTCGAGGCCAAGTTCCGCGCGGTCCGGCGCGAGTACGGGGACTTCAAGAAGGCCTACGGCGCCCGCCTCGAGCCCGAGTGGAACGCCGTGCTCTTCCTCGCCACCTACGGCAAGGGCGACAAGTACGAGCGCCTCGACGGCCTCATCGACAAGCTCCGGGCCGAGATGGGGCGGGTCAAGAAGGGCGGGGACTAGTCGCGCCGCCGCCGTCGGGCCGGCGCCCGCCATCCAACCAGGGAGGGATCATGAGCAACAGCCCCGCAGACGAGCTTCGCCGTGACCTGGAGAGCCTGCCCGCCGAGCTGCGGGCGCGCCTCGACGCGTCCGGCTTCCGCGACGAGTGGCTCCTCGGCCTCGCGGCCGCGCTGTGGCAGCCCGGCACCGACGCGCGCACGCGCCAGCGCGAGCGCAACCAGGTGCGCGGCGCCGTCACGCCGCCGCGCCCCGACGAGGTGCCGCCCGCGCCGGCCCGCGCCGCGCCCGAGACGGCGCGCCTCACCGCGCTCGGCGAGGCGGCGATCCGGCGCGGCGAGCTCGGCTTCTGCGTCATGGCGGGCGGCATGGCGACCCGCATGGGCGGGGTGGTCAAGGCGCTCGTCGAGGCCTTCGGCGGCCACACCTTCCTCGAGCTGCGGCTGGGCGAGAACGAGACCTGGGGCCACCGCGGCGGGCGCCCCCTCCCGCTGTGGCTGATGACCAGCGAGGCCACCGACGGCCCCATCCGCGCGGCCCTCGCCGCCGCCGGCGTCCCGGCCCACGTCCGCACCTTCGGCCAGGGCCTCGGCCTGCGCCTCACTCCCGACGGCCGCCTCTTCCGCGGCGACGACGGCCAGCCGAGCACCTACGCCACCGGCCACGGCGACGTCGTCGAGGGCCTGCGGCGGTCGGGCCTGCTGCAGGCGTTCCGCGCCGCCGGCGGCAAGTACGTCTGGATCGCGAACCTCGACAACCTCGGCGCCACGGTGGACCCCGCGCTCCTCGGCTGCTTCATCGAGAACGCCGGGCGCGGCGGCGCGCAGGTCCAGGTCGAGGTGGTCGACAAGGCGGGCGACAAGGGCGGCATCCCGGTGCACGCCCTGGGGCACCTGCAGGTGCTCGAGGAGTTCCGCCTCCCCGACGGCTTCGACGCGACCACCGTGCCGGTCTTCAACACCAACACCTTCCTCGTCGACGCCGCCGCCCTCGAGACGGTGCGCATCGACTGGAACTGGTTCGAGGTAGAGAAGAAGGTCGGCAGCCGCGTCGCGATCCAGTACGAGCGGCTCGTGCAGGAGCTGACCGGGGTCCTGCCCGCCGCCTACGTCAAGGTGCCCCGCGAGGGCGCCGCGTCCCGCTTCCTGCCGGTCAAGGACTTCGACGAGCTCGCCCGCCGCCGCGCCACGATCGAGCAGGTCGCCCGCGCGCGCGGCATGCTGCGCGGCTGACCGGCGGTCCCGCCCCCCCTCACCCGACGCGCTCCGGGCCGGGTCTCCGGCGACCTTCGGTTGACAAGGTCGCGTTACCTGGGATAGTGGTTCACCTCAACAATACGCAGGCTTGACCGGCTGCCCCGGGGAAGTCCGGCCGTGACAACGGCGCTGCCACCGGTCTCCCGTCCCTGCGAGGAAAACCCATGACCCGTTCCGTCGCCCGCGCTCTCATCGAGAGGCTCCCGTGGTCCGCGGCTCCGGCGCCCGCCGCGCCCGTCCACGAGCAACAGGAGCTGGCTCCCGGAGTCGTCTGGACCAACAACGACGTCATCTTCTCCGCCTGCAACGAGGACACCGGCTGCGAGATCCGCGCCCTGCGCCTCGGCCCGGGCAAGAAGCTCTTCTGCGTCACCGCCGGCGGCGGGCGCGTGCTCTCGCTCCTCGGCGAGCGGCCGCGCGAGGTGTGGGCCGTCGACCTCAACCCCTGCCAGACCTACCTGCTCGAGCTCAAGGTCGCGGCCCTGCGCGCCCTCGAGCACGACGCGTACCTCCGGTTCCTGGGGGTCCGGCCGTCGGCGACGCGGCTCGCCACCTACGAGCTCCTGCGCCCGCAGCTCACGCCGGCGGCCCGCAGCTTCTTCGACGCGGGCAGCGATCGGATCGCGCGCGGCCTCATCTACCAGGGCCGCCTCGAGCGCTTCTTCAGCAAGCTCGCGATCGTGCTGCGGCTGGTGCGCCCGTTCGGGCTCGACACCCTGTTCGGCTTCACGGATCTCTCGGAGCAGCGGCGCTTCCTGCAGCGCCTCGACACGCCGCTCTTCCGCGCCGTGGCCCACACGGTGCTGCGGCGCGAGTGCTTCAAGTACTTCTCGGGCGACCCCGGCTTCTACAAGCACCTGCCGGAGGACCTGCCGCTGCACCGGCGCATCTACGACAACATCGTGCGCCACCTCGGCAACCACCTCGCCCGCGAGAACCACGTCCTCGCGCTCGCGATCTTCGGCAAGTACATCAACGAGGCGGCGCTGCCGCAGTACCTCAACGCGGCGACCTACGCGCGCGTCCGCGCCGGCCTCGCCGAGACCCGGCTCAACATCATCACCGGCCGCGTCGACGAGGTCCTCGCGCAGGCCGGCCCCGACAGCTTCGACGCCTTCTCGCTGTCGGACATCTGCTCGTACCTGCACGACGACGCCTTCGATCACCTGTACGACCTGGTGTTCGACGCCGCCCGTCCGGCGGCGCGCATGGTGTCGCGCGGCTGCATCGTACACCGCGAGCTGAAGCCCCCGCAGGCGCGGCGGTTGCGGCGCGACCAGACCATGGAGCACCAGTTCGCATTCCACGATTTCTCGATGGTGCACCAGTTCGTGGTGGGCGAGATCGCGTGACCGGCGTCCGCCTCTTCGTGGCGCGGCTCCGCCGGGAGCCCGCCCGGGCGCTGGCCGCGCTGGCCGCCGACTACGCCACCTTCAGCGCGATGTGCGCGTTCAGCGCCGGCCTCGTCGCGCTGCGGGCGCCGCTCGCGCTCGCCGAGCGCGCGACCGGCACGCCCGTGCGCGAGCGGCTCATCGACCTCGTCGCCCGCGCCGCCAAGGCGTAAGACCCGACCGCATGGACCCGCTGTCGTTCCTCACCTGGCGCTTCTACTACTTCTTCCGCGACCCGGTGCGCCGGCCGCCCCCGGGCCGCAACGTGCTCGCGCCCGCGGACGGCCGCGTCCTCTACGTGACCGACGTCGCCCGCGGCGAGGTGCCGCGCCCGGTGAAGCGCGGCGTGCCCGTGCCCCTGGACGAGTGGATGGGCGCGCCGCCCGTCGAGGGCGAGGGCACGCTCGTCGGCATCTACATGACGCCGCTCTCGGTGCACTTCAACCGCGCGCCGGTCCCGGGCCGCGTCACGCGCGTGGTGCCGCGCCCGGCGCAGGGCGAGAACCGCTCGATGGCGCGGGCGCTCATGCGCCTCGCGTGGGGCATGCTGCCGTTCGACGAGGCCGCGGACTACGTCCTGCAGAACGCGCGCAACACCATCGTCATCGACGGGCCCGTGCCGGTGGTGCTGGTGCAGATCGCGGACCGCTACGTGCACGCGATCGACTGCTTCGTGCAGCCCGGCGAGGAGGTCGCGGCCGGCGCCAAGGTCGGCCTCATCCGCATGGGCTCGCAGTGCGACCTCTTCATCCCGCGGCGCGCCGGCGTCGCGCTCACCTGCCGTCCGGGCGACCGCGTGGTGGCGGGCGAGACGGTGCTCGGCACCTACTGATCTTTTCCACCCCGGCGGCATCCAAGCTGTGCCGCGTGCCCCCCGGGGCGCCGTGCTAGGATCCGCCGCCATGGAGTTCTTCGAGGCGACCATCAAGGGACGCGAGGACCTCGATCCGGGGTACTTCGTCCTGCGGCTCGGCGGCTGCGAGGCGCTCGCGGACGCCGCCCCCGGGCAGTTCGTCATGGTGCGCGGCGACTGGGGCCGCGACCCGCTGCTGCCCCGGGCGGTGAGCCTGCTCGCGGTCGGTCCCGCCGGCGAGGCGGCGCTGCTCCTCAAGCAGGTCGGCCGCGGCACCGCGCTGCTCGGGCGCCTCGCCCCCGGCACGCGCGTGCGGGTGCTCGGGCCGCTCGGCACCTCGTTCCCGGCGCCGCGCGCGGACCGCCACGACCTCCTCGTCGCCGGCGGCTGCGGCGTGCCGCCGCTCTACATGCACGCCGAGCGCGCCGTGCAGCAGGGCCTCGCCGGCCACGTCGAGCTCTTCATCGGCGGCCGCGGCGGCTGCGATCTGCCGCTCCTCGCGCGCTTCGAGCGCCTCGGGGTGCGCGTCCACGTCGCCACCGAGGACGGCTCGCGCGGGCTGCGCGGCCTCGTCACGGACGCGCTGCAGCGCCGGCTGGTCGAGGTCCCGGCGGGCGCGACGCTCCTGTGCTGCGGCCCGAACGCGATGCTCGAGGCGGTGGCCCGGCTCGCCCGCGCGAAGGCCCTGCCGTGCCTCGTCTCGCTCGAGGCTGGCATGGCCTGCGGCCTCGGCGCCTGCCTCGGCTGCGCCGTGCCCGGCCGCTCGCGGCCGTATCTCTACGTCTGTAAAGACGGGCCGGTGTTCGACGCGGAGGAGGTGTACGCGTGAGCGCGGACCTCAGCGTCCAGGTCGGGCCGGTGGCGCTCAAGAACCCCGTCCTGTGCGCCTCGGGCACGTTCGGCTACGCGCGCGAGTTCGCGCAGGTGTGCGACCTGGCCGCGCTCGGCGGCGTCGTCACGAAGGGCATCTCGCTCGCGCCGCGGGCGGGCAATCCGCCGCCGCGCATCTGCGAGACGGCCGCGGGCATGCTCAACTCGATCGGCCTCGAGAACGTGGGCGTCCTGGCCTTCGGCCGCGACAAGCTGCCGTTCCTGCGCGAGTGCGGCGCCGCCACCGTCGTCAACTTCTTCGGCGAGACCGAGGCGGAGTACGTCGAGTGCGCCGCGCGGCTGGGCGCGCTGCCCGGGATCGCCGCGCTCGAGATGAACATCTCGTGCCCGAACGTGAAGCGCGGCGGCATGGAGTTCGGCACCGACCCGCAGGCCGCCGGCCGGCTCGTCGCCGCGGTGCGCGCCGCCACCCGCGTGCCGCTGTGGGTGAAGCTCACGCCCAACATCACCGACATCGTCGCCCTCGCCGGCGCCTGCCTCGAGGGCGGCGCCGACGGCCTCTCGGTGATCAATACGCTGCGCGGCATGGCCATCAACGCGCGCACGCGCCGGCCGCGGCTGGCGACGCGGTTCGGCGGCCTGTCCGGGCCGGCGATCAAGCCGATCGCCCTCAGGATGGTGTACGAGGTGCACCGCGCGTTCCCCACCGCGCCGGTCGTCGGCATCGGGGGCATCCAGAGCGGCGAGGACGCGGCCGAGTTCATCCTCGCCGGCGCGACCGCGGTGCAGGTCGGCACCCAGAGCTTCGTCGAGCCGGACGCCGCGGTGCGCGTCGTGCGGGAGCTCGCCCGTTTCTGCGACGAGGAGGGGGTCGCGCGGGTGACGGACCTGCGCGGGGCGCTCGCGCCGCCGGCGTAGATAAAGCGCGCCCCGGCTGGAATTTACGCTCACGAAACGCCCCGGAAACCGTGTTCGGCATACAACTAGCGAGAGCCCAACGGGGGTTGCCGTGAAGAAGATAGAGGCCGTGATCAAGCCGTTCAAGCTCGACGAGGTCAAAGAGAACCTCAACGAGGCTGGCATCCAGGGCATGACCGTGACCGAGGTGAAGGGCTTCGGTCGCACCGGGGGCAAGAAGGAGGTCTACCGCGGCTCGGCGTACGTGGTGGACTTCGTCCCGAAGGTGAAGCTCGAGATCATCGTGAAGGACGACATGGTCCATCAGGTGATCGAGATCATCACCGCCGCTGCCCGCACCGGCCGTATCGGCGACGGCAAGATCTTCGTCACGCCGGTCGAGGAAGTCATCCGCATCCGCACCGGCGAGCGCGGCTCGGACGCGGTGTAGGGACGGGCGCCGGCCGCACCCGCGCGGCCGGGCGAAGGCACGTACGGAAGGCGCTTAGCCTTAACACGGAGGAGAAGTATGCAAACGCCACGGACTCCCAGCGAGGTGATCGAGCTCGCGCGCAAGCACGGCGCGGTGATGCTGGACCTCAAGTTCCTGGATTTCCCCGGGATCTGGCAGCACACGAGTGTGCCGATCCATCGCCTGACCGAGGACGCCTTCGAGGACGGCTACGGCTTCGACGGCTCGTCCATCCGCGGCTGGCAGCCCATCAACGCCTCCGACATGCTGATGATCCCGGACCCGTCGTCGGCGCGGATGGACCCGTTCACGAAGAACCCGACGCTCAGCCTGATCTGCAACATCGTCGATCCGATCACGCGCGAGCCGTACAGCCGCGACCCGCGCAACATCGCGCAGAAGGCGGAGCGGTTCCTGAAGTCGACCGGGCTCGCGGACACCGCGTTCTTCGGCCCCGAGGCGGAGTTCTTCATCTTCGACGACATCCGCTTCGACAGCACCACGAACCAGGCCTACTACTACATCGACTCGAAGGAGGGGCGCTGGAACAGCGGCAAGGACGAGGGCCCGAACCTCGGCTACAAGCCCCGCTACAAGGAGGGCTACTTCCCGGTGCCGCCGACCGACTCGCTCGTCGACGTGCGCGCCGAGATCACCCTCGAGCTGATGAAGCTGGGCATCGAGGTCGAGGTGCAGCACCACGAGGTCGCCACCGCCGGCCAGTGCGAGATCGACATGAAGTACGGTCCGCTCACGTCGATGGGCGACATGCTCATGTGGTTCAAGTACGTGGTGAAGAACGTCGCGCGCCGGAACAACAAGACGGCGACGTTCATGCCGAAGCCGCTCTACGGCGACAACGGCTCGGGCATGCACTGCCACATGTCGCTGTGGAAGGACGGCCGCCCGCTCTTCGCCGGCGACAAGTACGCCGGCCTCTCGGAGATGGCGCTCCACTACATCGGCGGCGTCCTCAAGCACGCGAAGGCGATCTGCGCCTTCTCGAACCCGTCGACCAACTCCTACCGGCGGCTGGTGCCCGGGTTCGAGGCGCCGGTGAACCTGGCCTACTCGAGCCGCAACCGCTCGGCGGCGATCCGCATCCCGATGTACTCGCCCTCGCCGAAGGCGAAGCGCATCGAGTTCCGCACCCCGGACCCGTCGTGCAACCCGTACATCGCGTTCTCGGCCATGCTCCTCGCCGGCCTCGACGGGATCGAGCACCAGATCGACCCCGGCGAGCCGCTCGACAAGGACATCTACGCCCTCTCGCCCGAGGAGCTCAAGGACGTCCCGTCCTCGCCCTTCTCGCTCGACGAGGCGCTCGGGTCGCTCAAGCGCGACTACGAGTTCCTGCTGAAGGGCGACGTCTTCACCCGCGACGTCATCGAGACGTGGATCGAGTACAAGATGGAGGCCGAGGTGCAGCCTGTCCGCCTGCGCCCGACGCCGTTCGAGTTCGGCCTCTACTACGATTGCTGACCCCCGGCCCCCTCGGCGCCCTTCCCGGGGCTCCAGGCCCCCGCCTGGAGCCCCTTTCCTAAGCCCCTTCAGTTATTGACTTTCCCGCCTGCCTGCCATACGCTGGACGACCTGGCGGCAGGGTCCGCGGGATACGCATGCAGCGGCAGTGGGATGCGCTCACCGCGCGCTTGATGAAGCAGGTCATCCGCGCAACCCCCAAGCGGTCCTGGTCCACCGCGCTGGGATGGCTCGCGCGGCGGCCCGTGCCCGCCCGCGTGCGGGCGCGGCTGCTCACCCGCTACGCCGGCCTCTTCGGCATCGACCTGTCCGAGGTCGAGCTGCCGCTGGAGGAGTACGGCAGCGTCGACGCGTTCTTCACCCGGCGCCTGCGGCCGGGGGCGCGCCCGGTCGCGCCCGGGGCGGGCGTGGTGGTCTCGCCGGTGGACGGGGAGGTGCTCGAGCACGGCGCGATCACGGGCGACCGGCTGCTGCAGGCGAAGGGCTGCGAGTACTCGCTGGCGGGGCTCCTGGGCGACGAGGACGAGGCCGCCCGCTTCGTCGACGGCACGTTCGTCACGCTGTACCTGTCCCCGCGCGACTACCACCGCATCCACGCCCCCGTCGGCGGGCTGATCGTCCGCAGCCAGCACCTCGCGGGCCGCTTCTACCCGGTCAACGCCCGGGCGGTGTGCGACGTCGACGGCCTGTACACCGTGAACGAGCGCCTGGTCACCTTCATCGAGGGCAGCGCCGGCCGGGTCGCGGTGGTCAAGGTCGCGGCGCTCGGGGTGGGGCACATCACCGCGACCTACGACGAGGAGATCCACACGCACGCCCGCCGCTGCGCCGGCGCGCGCACGTACACGCCGCCGCGGCCGGTGAGCAAGGGCGCGGAGATCGGTGTCTTCCACCTCGGCTCGACGGTGATCGTCCTGTTTCAGTCCGGGCGCGTGGCGCTGGAGCCGCTCGCCCGCGGTGACCACGTCCGCTGCGGCGCGCCCCTCGGGCGGGTCGCCGCCGGGGCCGGGGCATGAGCGCGCGGGCCACGCGCGCGGTACAGGTGGGGTCGGGTGGCTAACCGCGACTGGGATACCGAGCTCGACTTCTCCCCCGACGAGCTCGCGGACATGGGCGCCGAGATCCTGAACCGCGCCGCGCGGGTGCCCGCGGCCGTGCCACCGGAGCCGACCGCGCGCCGGCGGGTCGCGCTGCGGGTGCCCGGGGACTCGGTCCCGCGGGTGCCCGCGGCCGAGCCGGCGGCGCCGTCCGCGTCCGACGCCGCCGTCGAGCAGGCCTTCGCGTCGGCCCAGCGCGCGGACGAGCCCATCGATATCGACGACGCCGACGTCATCATGGACCAGGCCGAGGCGCTGGCGGCGCCGACCCCCGGGCCGCCGGTGCCGGCGACGACGGTGGTGACC
>DASXVK010000446.1:0-15771 GCA_036504295.1 Polyangia bacterium | reverse complement strand
GAGGCGCTCGGTCTCGGTGAGCCCACCGGGGGCCTCACCGCCGTCCACCTTCGCGCCATGGCGCCAGTGGAGCTCACGGGCGATGCCGCCGATGCAGTCGGCGACCTGCTCCGGCTCCGACAGGGAACGGCAGCGCGCGATCATGTGCTGTCCCTGCGTCCGGCCGGCCGCCGCCCGCCCCGCTCGGTGCTCCCGCGCGAAGCCTTCCGCGAGCCGCCAGGAGCAGGCGGCGGCGGCACGGTCACGCCAGAGCGCGGTGACCCTGCCCGGATCCCAGCTGACGGCCGCGGGCCGGCAGGCCACCAGCACGACCGCGCTCAGCCCTAATGCGGCTCCCACGGCCGCGCGGGGCCCCCAGCGCGCCCTGGCGCGCGCGGTCACCACCGCGACGGTCAGCCCGATCAGCACCACGAGCAACGGGTGGCCGTAGACGACGTACGGGTCGAGGCCGCCCTGCGCCATCACGCCCAGCGCCGCGAGGTAGAACACCGTGAAGCCGGCAACGACGGCGGTCGCGACGGACCGGGATCTCCAGGCGAGCACGATGCCGACGGCGAGCGCCAGCGCCCACGCGACCAGCAGCTCGATCCTCCCATCGGCAAACGTACTGAGAGAGCTCAACGCAGCGCGCGGGAATCCCTGGACGTTCCGCTCGGACTTCTGGAGCACGTTCACCCAGCCCAGCCCGTGCCGCTGCACGGTGGTGACGATCTCCGGGAGCGCCCCCAGGCCCAACCCGGCGACGGCGGCCGTGAGCCGTCGCGCGGAGTGACGCGACAGGGTGGCCTCCGCCGCGCCGAGCGTGAGGACAGCCAGGAATGTCCCCTTGTTCACGTACAGGGCGAAGCCCACCAGGGCCCAGAAGGTCGCCGTGAGCGCCGCCGAGCGGTCGTGCCGCCGCGTGACGAAGAGCGCGAGGAGCACGAGGTTAATGGCGGCACCCTCGGCGTGGTTGCCGAGGGCCACGAGCGACACGGTGGTGACGACGCGCGGAGCGAAGGCAGTGCCAATCACGACGGCGGCGATAGCCGCCCAGCGGGCCCAGCGATCCTCGACGCGCAGCTCGCGGAGGCAGGTGCGCAGGAGGTACAGGGACGCGACCGCGCCGACGGCCGCGAAGACATGGGTCACGAGCTTGGCGGCGAGGACGTTGCGGCCCAGAAGCGCGAACGCCGCGGCCGTGAGGAGGCCGCTGAAGAACGAGCCATTGTCGTAGTCGTTGGGCGCGTAGGTGGCGAGTGGGAATCGCACTCCGTTCGCGAGCACGTCGACGGCGATGCCCCCCAAGTGACACTCCTGATCCATGCACGGCAGGAGGTGGCCCTGGGCGAGGAAGCGCGTAGCGAAGAGCAGCAGCGCGAACGCGCCGAACTCGGCCGCAATGCGTCCTGTCCTGCGAGCCAGTGCTGCGCGCGACACGAGGCGTGTGCCCTACATGGAGGGGCCGTGAATCGGCTCCGATGAGCCTACCCGAGGCGCGACGAGGGTGCAACGCCCGCGTCACGCCACGATCCTCCCGCTCCCGACAGGCTCTCGACGGCGCATTGACGTCGGTCCGGTCATCGCTGATAATCTTCCAGCCAGATGGAGCCGACCTGCCTCGAGTGCCGACTGGCCGGAGGGCCGTCGCGCTCTGGCGCACGATGAATGTCCTCGGCCTCATCGCGTCGGACACCGGGGGCCACCCCGCAGCCTGCCTGCTGCGGGACGGGCGGCTGATCGCCTTCGCGGAGGAGGAGCGCTTCATCCGCGTCAAGCAGGCCGCGGGCTACTTCCCGAGCCACGCTGTCCGCTTCTGCCTCGAACGCGCCGGCCTGCGCCTCGGCGCTGTGGACCTCCTCGCGTTCGGCTGGGACGCGACCGCGTATCGATGGCGGTTCCCGCTCTTCCTAGCCGCGTCGTTCGTGCGCCAGCGCGTTCAGGGGGCGTTCGCGCCTCGGGCGCCGTTGCAGGAGGGCCGGCCGTCGCTGGGCTCGGCCCTGGCCGCCGGCGTCCGCAGCCTCGTCGGCTACCACCCTCGCGCGCTCACCGAGAAGATCGTGATCGGGCTGCGCGACGCGGGACAGGACACCGCGAAGGTCCCGCCCATCGTCTTCGTCAAGCACCACCGGGCGCACGCCGCGAGCGCGTTCTACTCGTCCGGACTCCAGGAGAGCGCCGTGCTGGTGTTCGACGGGCACGGCGAGGAGAACGCGATCACGATCTGGCGCGGGGACGGCCCGCGGCTCACGCTGATCCAGGAAATCGACATCCCGCACTCGCTGGGCTGGTTCTACTCCGCCTTCACCGAGTACCTCGGCTGGAGCCCCGACGAGGGTGAGGTGAAGCTGATGGGCCTTGCGCCGTTCGGGGCCCCCGATCCGGCCATCGTCCGCCACGTCGAGCGGATGCTGGCGCTGACCGCCGACGGGGTGCGGGTGGACGCGACCCAGCTCTTCTACGGCCGGCGGAGTCACGGCGCGCGTTTCGGCGACGCCGTCGTGCGGGCGCTGGGACCACCACGCGGGGTCGACGAGCCGATCACGGACCGTCATCGCGCCATCGCCTGGGCCGTGCAGCGGCGGCTCGAGGAGGCCGGCCTGCACCTCGCGCGGCGGGCGCTGCGCCTGAGCGGCAGCGCCAACCTCTGTCTCGCTGGAGGCGTGGCGCTGAACTGCAAGATGAACGGCGAGATCCACCGCCGCGGCATCGCCCGGCGCCTCTTCGTGCAGCCGCTGGCCCACGACGCCGGGGTGGCGCTCGGGGCGGCGCAGGCGGTCGCCATGCAGCACGGCGACGAGAGCCGCTGCCTGCTGGACCACCTGTACTGGGGGCCGGACTACGGCAACGACGCGATCGAGGCCGTCCTGCACCGGAACCGGATCCCGTTCCGCCGCCCGCCCGACATCGCGGCCGCCGCCGCGCGGCTCATCGCGGCGGGCCAGATCGTGGGCTGGTTCCAGGGGCGCATGGAGGCCGGGCCGCGGGCGCTCGGGGCGCGCTCGATCCTGGGCGATCCGAGCCGGCCCGAGATGAAGGACCTCATCAACGACCGCGTGAAGCTGCGCGAGAGCTGGCGGCCCTTCGCGCTCTCGATCCTCGAAGAGCACGCTGGCGAGTACCTGCAGCGGCCCGGCCCGTCGCCGTTCATGATCGTCGCCCACGACGTCGTGCCGGGGAAGGAACCCGCCATCGCGAGCGCGATGCACGCCATCGACAAGACGACGCGGCCCCAGACGGTGAGTCGGGCGACGAACCCGCGGTTCTGGAGCCTCATCGACGGATTCCGGCGACTGACGGGCACCCCGGCGGTGCTCAACACGTCCTTCAACGTCAAGAACGAGCCGATCGTGTGCGCCCCTGCCGATGCCGTGCGGTGCTTCTTCGGCACCGGCATGGACGCCCTCGCGATCGGCGATTTCCTCGTAGAGAAGGCGGGGGGCGGGAGAGGGGCGGAGTAGCGGTCGATGTGCGGCATCCTCGGCGTGGTCACCAGCACGGGCTCGCCCCTCCAGGGCGCGCTGCTGCGGCGGACCGTCCGCGAGCTCTTCAGGCGCTCCGAGTCGCGCGGCAAGGAGTCCTCCGGGATCGCGGTCAAGGCGCGCGGTGTCGCGCGCGTCCTCAGGTGCCAGCAGCCCGCGTCCCTGCTCGTCGAGTCGCCGCAGTACCGCGAGATCATGCGCCACGCCGGGCAGGCGCAGGGCGGCCTGTGCATCCTCGGCCATTCGCGCATGGCGACGAACGGGACGCCGGCCGACAACCACAATAATCAGCCGCTGTTCAGCGACGCGCTGGTCGGGGTCCACAACGGCATCGTCACGAACGACGCGGAGTTGCGGCATGAACTCGGCGAGGGCGGGCGGCGGTCCGGGGTGGATTCGGAGGCGCTCTTCACGTCGCTCGAGCGGCTGAAGGATCAGCTCGGCTCGATCCCCCTGGCCGCGTCCCGGCTGTACGCGCGCGTCGAAGGCATGGCCTCGATCGCGGCTCTCTTCGTCGCCTCCGACGAGCTGCTCCTGGCCACGAACACCGGCTCGCTCTACACGTGTCACGACGAGGCGCTCGGGGTGTTCGTGTTCGCCTCGGAGGGCATCTTCCTGCGCCGGCTGCTGCCCCACGGAATCCGCCCGGGTGGCGCTGCCCCCGTCCGGCAACTCAAACCGGGGGACGCCTGCCTCGTCCAGGGCGAGACGCTCCGCACGGAGTACTTCACCCTGGCGGCTGCCGGCCCGGGCGCCGCCCCCGCTGCGACCCGGGCGCCCGCCGCGCGCGCCGTCGAGATCCTCGACCACTCCGCCTACCCGCCGGTGGCAGCGGACGTTCAGGGGGGCGGCGGCGGCCGCTGGGGCGCGGAGGGGCGGACCCTGGACGTCGAGTACGAGCCGGATCGCGGGCTCCGGCGGTGCACGAGGTGCATCCTCCCGGAGACGATGCCCTTCATCGACTTCGACGAGGGCGGCGTGTGCAATTACTGCCGCGACTACCGTCCGGTCACGGTGCTCGGCGAGGTCGCACTGAAGGACCTGGTGCGCCGCCACCGGGGTCACGGGGGCCGCCCGGATTGCCTGGTCGCGATCAGCGGAGGCCGCGACTCGAGCTACACCCTGCACTACGTGAAGCGGGTCCTGGGACTCCACCCGGTCGCGTTCACCTACGATTGGGGCATGATGACCGACGAGGGGCGTCGGAACGTGTCACGGATGTGCGCCGGGACCGGCACCGAGCACATCCTCGTGTCGGCCGACATTCCCCGCAAGCGGGCCTACATTCGCGCCAACGTGCTGGCCTGGTTGCGCCGCCCGCACCTCGGCACCGTGCCGCTCTTCATGGCGGGCGACAAGCAGTTCTACCGCATCTCCTATGACCTCCGGCGACAGTTCGGCGTGAAGCTGATGTTCTACGGGGAACACGCGCTGGAGAGCACCAACTTCAAGGTCGGCTACGGCGGCTCGAGGCTCACGACGAAGGGCACGATGGCGTACTCGATCCGCAAGGTCGACAAGCTGAAGATGCTGCTGTTCTATGGCCGCGAGTACCTGCTGAATCCGGCCTATTTGAACCGCTCGTTGTGGGACTCCTTCGACGCATTCGTGTCGTTCTACCTGCTGCCGCACGACTACCTGAAGATCTATGACTACGTGCGCTGGGACGAGCCGACGATCGTGGGCACCCTGCGCGGCCAGTACAAGTGGGAGGCGGCGCGCGACTCCGACAGCACGTGGCGGATCGACGACGGCACCGCCGCCTTCTATAACTACATCTACTTCACCGTCGGCGGCTTCTCCGAGCACGACACGTTCCTGAGCAACCTGGTCCGCGACGGGCGCAGGAGCCGCGCCGAGGCGCTCGCGGAGAGCGCGGTCTGGAACACGCCGCGCATCGAGTCGTTGCTGTGGTATGGTGATACGATTGGCGTCGATATGCAGGACGCGGTTCGGACGATCAACCGGATCCCGAAGCTGAAATGAAGCCGCGGGATCCGCATCCGAGCGCCCCGCCGCCGCCGGCGACCGCGGTGCCCGGCGCGAGCATCGTGATCCCCGCCTTCAACGAGGAGCGCACGATCGGCGGGATCATCGAGGAGATCCGCGCCCTGCCCGTCGATCACGAGATCCTCGTCGTGGACGATGGCTCGACCGACGACACGGCGGAGGTCGCCAGGGCCGCGGGCGCCGTGGTCATCCGACATCCGTACAACATCGGCTACGGCGCGGCGATCCGGAAGGGCATCCGGCATGCGTCCCGCCCCATCGTGGTCCTCATGGACGGCGACGGGCAGCACCACCCGAGCGACGTCGCGAAGCTCGTGGCGCACATCGCCGAGTACGACATGGTGGTCGGGGCGCGCACCTGGAAGTCGAAGGGGCTGCTCGGCCGCGCGGCCGCGATCACCGTGCTCTCCTGGCTGGCGAGCTCCATCGCCGGGCGCAGGATCCCCGATTTGACCTCGGGGTTCCGCGCGATCAAGCGCGACGTCCTGCTCCCGTATCTGTGCCTGCTGCCCAACGGGTTCTCGGCCTCGACGACGATGACGCTGGCCCTGCTCAGAGGCGGGCACGCGGTGACGTTCGTGCCGTGGAGCACGATCCGGCCGCGGTCAGACGGCGTGAGCAAGGTGACGCCCCTGCGCGACGGCCTCAGGATCGTGCTTACGATCGTGCGCATCGTGGCGCTCTTCAGTCCGCTCCGGGTGTTTCTCCCGGCGAGCCTCGTCCTGATCCTCTTCGGCGGGCTGAGGCTGGTCACCGACGTCCTCGACGGGACGCCTCGCACCGACGGGCACTTGGCGCTCTTCATCGGCGTCCTGGTATTCTTCCTCGGCCTCTTCGCCGATCATTTCTCGTATGTCAGTCGACTGCCGAAGAGTGAGGACTGAATGACCACAGGGGACGACCTCGCCCTACGCGCACGGCTCCAGCGGGTCCACCTCGACCTGATGCAGAGCCTGACCGCGCGCGGGCCCCTGGCTCACCTCCACTGGGGGCTCTGGGCGGACGTCGAGGAGCGCCCCGACAACCTGGCCTTGGCCCAGGATGCCTATGCGGACTTCGTCGTGGCCCGCGTCCCCGCGAGCGCCGCCTCGCTCCTCGACGTGGGCTGTGGCCTCGGGTCGATCGCCGCCCGCCTGGCGCGGCGCCGGATCGCGGTGACGGCGTTGACGCCCGTCGCCGAGCACGCCGCCCTGATTCGAGCCGCCGGTGTCGACGGGCTCGAGACGGTCTGCACCCGCTTCGAGGAGTATCGAACCGACCAGCGCTTCGACGTGGTGCTGCTGGCCGAGTCGGTCAACTACTTCCTCGCGATGGACCCCGGCGGCGTCCGCCAGTCCAGCGCGGCGCTGCTCGCGAAGTGCGAGGCGCTCCTCGCACCCGGCGGCACCATCGTGCTCGCCGACACCCTGAACCCCGACTTCCTCCAGACGCTCGACGCCGATCCGCGGCTCACGACCGTCGCGCGGGTCGACATCTCCGCGGACGTGAAGTACACGGCCGACGCGCTGCAGGCCGCCATCGATCGGTGGTGGAGCCCGTTTCGCCGGGCGCTGCTCGACGCGATCCTGATCGTCGATCCGGAGCTTCACGCCCGCCTCGTCGCGGCGCTGGCGGCCCTGCCGCACCCGGGGATGCGCTCCCTGTTCGCGGACGTCGCGCTGGAGCGACAGCGCCTCTCGGAGCGGCCCTACCTCGTGGTGTCCCTGCGGCGCCGTTGAGTGGCGCGCGCCGCCACGCCTGGCAACGGCGGCTCCGCTCCGGCGTCGTGGTACGCGAGGGCAGCGATCATGCGCAAAGCAGTGCGGCCGCTCCGGGCGAGCTCCTCGAGGCTGCGCATGCGCGCGAGCGCGCGCAAGACGTACGTCGGCCGGTAGTAGAACGCCGCGTACGCGAGCTTCGTGTACCGTTCGATCGCGGCTTCGCCGATGCTGCTCCAGAGGTTCGGCAGCCGCCCCAGGCGCTGCTGGCCGCGGAGGTGCGCCACCCACGGGTCCTCGCCGAGCCGCTCGACGAGCTCCCGGTGCATCTCCGAGCCGGGCTTGGGGATCATCCGCGAGAACTGGGCGTAGTCGAGCGGCAGCCCCAGCGCGTAGGCGATGGTGCGCAGCGCGGTGCGGTGCGTCTCGCCGGGGACGCCCAGCATGAAGAAGCCGAGCGGCCGCACGCCCAGCCGTCGCATCATGCGGAGGTTCGCGGGGACGCAGTCGAGCTTCACGCGCTTGCCCAGCGCGCGCTGGGCCGCGGGGCTCGGCGTCTCGATGCCGACGTACATCTTGCGGCACCCAGAGCGCCGGGCTGCGCGCACGAGCTCCTCGTCGAGGCGGTCGACGCGCGTGCGACAGGACCACTCCAGGTCCGTGCCCAGGGCGGTGAGGCGCCGGCACAGCTCCAGCCCCCGCGCGCGATCGGCGAAGAGATCGGAGTCGAAGAAGTCGATCTCGCGGATGCCGTGATCGGTCACGCAGGAGCGGACCTCACGCACGACGTCGTCGAGCGGGTTCAGGTACCGGGGCCGCGGCGGGATGGCGCAGAAGGAGCAGCGGAAGGGACACCCCGTGCTGGTCACCATGACGGTGAAGTTGCGGCGCTGCGAGATGAACGAGTGATAGACACGATTGTCGACGAGGTGGCGCGCGGGAGCGGGCAGGTGCAGGTACGGATTGGTGCGCCGATCCACTGGCCCCAGGCACACAGTGCCGTCGGCGCCGCGCGTGACCACCTCGGGGAGCCCCGCCGGGTCACGGCCGGCCTCGAGCGCGTCGAGCAGCGCGGGGAAACCGGCGGTCCCGAAATGGAGGACGCCGTAGTCCACCGCGGGGTGAGCCATCGTCGCCTCGGGGAAGAGCTGGACGTTGACCCCCCCGGCGACCGTCGGGACCTTGAGCTGGCGCCGCAGGGCGTCCATCCAGGCGGTCGCCGTGTCGAAGGCGTACGTGGACAGGGTGAACGCCAGTACGTCCGGCCGGAACTCCCGCAACCGGTGCACGACTTCGCTGAGGCTCAGCGAATGGGCGTTCGCGTCGACGACGATGACCCGATGGCCATGCCGCTCGGCCACGGCCGCCGCATAGAGGAGGCTCAGCGGGGGCAGGCGGCCGAAGTCCTCGTCGAC
Organism: Polyangia bacterium; assembly: GCA_036504295.1. Lineage (GTDB taxonomy): Bacteria > Myxococcota_A > Polyangia > JACRCY01 > JACRCY01 > DASXVK01. The sequence goes on along the minus strand of DASXVK010000446.1, from coordinate 7,188 downwards.
GACGGCCAGGTTCTCCTGGAACGGGTGGTGCCCAAACGGTGGGTAGATGCAGGCTACGTTCAACACGGCTGGTGCAGGAGACCCTTCCCGCTCTGCGAACGTCTTGCGGAGCCACTACGCGACAGAATTGGCAAAGCGTATCATGTCAGAGGGTGCCACGCCGGTATGATCACACGAGGTAGCGTTCGTGCGCTTGCCTGAGGTCCTGGCCTCCGCCTGGGGCCTCGCCCGCGCGCGGTTCGGCCATGGACGGCTCCCGCTGTTCGCCTCCTACGCCGTGACGTACCGCTGCGACCGCGCGTGCGCCTACTGCCATGCCCAGCGCAACTCCGGCACCGAGCTTCCGACCGACGCGGCGATGCGGCTGCTGAGCGAGCTGCGCCGCCTGGGACTGCGCCGCGTCGGCTTCACGGGGGGCGAGCCCCTGCGGCGCGACGACCTGGCCGCGATCCTGCGCCACTGCGTCGCGCTCGGCCTGCGCACCAACCTCAACACCAACGGCACGCTCGTGCCGGCACGCCGTGAGGTCCTCGCCCTCGTCGACGGCGTGGCGATGAGCCTGGATGGCGGACCAGGCGTCCACGATCGTCTGCGCGGCAAGGGGTCCTTCGCCGCCGTCGAGACCGCCGCGGCGCTGGTGCGGGCCGGCGGCAAGCGCCTGCGCCTGACGATGGTGCTCAACCGCCAGAACGTCGACGAGCTCGGCACCTTCCTGGAGCTGTGCCGCGCCTGGGGCGCCCAGGCCTCGGTGCACCCCGTCTACACCGGCAACCACCTCTGGCCGGAAGCGGACTCGCCGCTCACGCTCCCGCCCCACGCCCACGCCGCGGTCTTCCGCGAGCTCCTGCGCGTGAAGCGCGGCGAGCGCGAGCTCCTGACCGAGTCCCGCCTCGCGCTCGAGCATCTCGCGCGGTGGCCGACGCCCACGGCGATCCCCTGCTTCGCCGGCCGCCTCTTCGTGCGCGTGACGCCGGACGGCCGGCTGCGGGCGTGCGAGTGGCGCCAGGGTGACGGCGCCCGCGGCGAGGGCGTGGACGCCTCCGGCGGCGGCGCCGCGCACGCGCTGGCCCGCCTGGAAGCCGGCGGTTGCGCGCAGTGCTGGAACCCGGCGGTGGTCGATTTCAACTTCGCCGCAGCCGGCCGGCTGGGCCCCGCCCTCCACGTGCTCCGCGCCGCCGCGCGCCGGGGTGCGTCGTGAGCGTGCGGCTCCCGCCGCTCCGGCCGCCCCGCGGCGGTATCGCGGCGCGCGATTTCGCCGCCGGACGCCTCGGTTCCCGCGACGACTACTGGGGCGCCGTCGAGGAGCTCGAGGGCGCGTACGCCGCCGCCAACGCCGGCGGGACGGCGATCCTGGTGCCCTCCGGCCGCGATGGGCTGCGACTCGTCCTCTCGGCGCTGCGCCGGTCAGGACGGACGCGGGTGGTGCTCCCGGCCTACGGTGATCGGAGCGTGATCGAGACGGTGCTCGGCCTGGGGTTCGAGGCGGTCCCGTGCGACGTGCGTCGCGCCGATGCTACCCTCGACCCCGACCGCCTCGAGGAGGCACTCGCGACGGTCCGCCCCGCCGCCGTCATTTCGGTGCGGCTCTTCGGCCACCCGTGCGACCACAGAGTCGCGGCCCTGGCGGCCGCGCACGACGTGCCCCTCCTCGAGGACTGCGCTCACGCGCCCATCTCGCCCCCAGGCGAGCGCGGCGAGGTCTGCCGGGCTTCCTTCACGAGCTTCGCACTGTTCAAGCTCATCGACTGCGGCGGCGGGGGCATGGTGCTCACCGCCGATCGCGACCTCGCCGCCCAGGTCCGCGCGGCAGCGCGCCGCCATCCGGTGCGAGGAGCCGGCGCCGAAGCGTGGCACGCGCTGGTCGCGGCCGGGCTCCGAGTCGCGACGGCGGCGCCCCTCTGGGGCCTGATCGGCCACCCTCTGTTCCGGAGTCTTGGCGGCGGCGCCTTGCCCGCCTACAAGCGCTACGTCCGCCCCTGGCTCAAGCCGCACGCGGATGAGGACCTGCGCCCGTTGCCGGGGCTGCCGTCGCTGCGCGCCGGGCTCCGTCAGGTTGACGACCTGCCGGAGCGACTGGCGGCGCGCCGGCAGCGCGCGGCGCTGCTGCGCGTGGGCCTGCCGCCCGGGCTGCTGCTGCGCTCGGACCGGCCCGCCAGCTCGGCCGAGTACGCTGCCATCGCCTGCCTCCCCGACGCCAAGGGAGCGCTCGGTCGCCTGCTGGAGGCGGGGTTGGCCGCCCTGCCCGCACCCATGGTGTGCTACGCCGGGGCCGGCGCGTACCCGGTCCCCGTCGCGCGGCGCCTCGCCGCCGAGGCCATTCAGCTCCCCTGGTACGACGACATGACCGAGGCGGACGTGGGAGCGCTGCGCGCCGCGCTGTGCGCCATTGTCGGTGCGGCGCCCGCACCCTGACCGGTTCAACTCACCTTCTGTCATCGACGGAGCGGCCGAGCGGCTGGTCGTTCGAGCAGGCCGAAGAGGGCCGCGCCGGCGGGCCGCGCGCGCAGGGCCTGGCACCGGCCGGCGCCGTCGGCCGCCAAATGGGCCTCGACGAGCGCGCCGGGCACGGAGGCGAGATCCGGGGGCGCGACATCGAGAGCCAGGCGCACCGCCTCCAGCCAGCGGAACTGGGGGAGATCGCTGGCCGCGTAATCGGCGAAGCGGTCCGGGCGCGCCCAGAACGGCACGAAGAGGTAGTCGTGGCCCCCTGCGCCGACCTGAGCTCGCGCCGCTGGAGCGCGCGTCCCGCGGAGCACCGCGGCGGGGCGGCGGAACCACTTTCGGCCCGCAGCGGTCCCGGCGCGCACCTCGTCCGCGTTCACGCGCAGCAGCCGCGCCAAGGCGAGCGCCTGCTCCGTCCAGTCGGCGCCCGCCCGCGCGAGGACCTGGCGGCAGCGCTCCAGCGGTCCGTGGTTCTCGACGCAGCGCTCGTGCATGAACGCGAGCGCGGCGAAGAGGTCGGGCGGGCACCCCGCGGGCGGTGACAGCTCGACGAGGCGGGTCGAATCGTCGAGGAGCGCCTGCAGCGGCGCGGCGGGATCGCCGTCGAAGGCCGGGTAGGCCATGAAGTGGACCCGCGAGCCGGGCGGCGTGCCTCGGGCGAGCTCCGCATGCTCCGACTGCTTGGGCGCCCGCAGCGCCACGGCGGCGAGCGCCGCGGAGCTGCCGCCGAGCCAGAGCGCGAGGACCGACGCGAGCGCGACCGCCGACCGCGGTCGCCGGCGCCGGAGCGCGGCGAGCGCGACGACCGTCTGCGGGACCAGCAGCGGGAGCACCACGATCTGGTGCTCCTGCCCGGCGGCCCCGTTCAGGTACACGAGCGTGTACACCAGCGCCGGCAGGAGCAGCGGCGATGCCAGCTCGCGCAGCAGCGGGCGGCGGCCCCGGCTCCAGAGCACGACCGGGAACGCCACGAGCAGGCCGTTCGTCGCCAGGAAGAGCCACAGGTGATTCCCGAGGCGCCGCGAGTAGTCCTGAAACCGGGCCAGGGTGTACAGGTAGGGGCGCGGGTCAAACGCGGCGAGCACCGCGTGCGCGACGCACACCAGGCCGAGCCACGCCGCGACCGTGATCGCCGCGCGCCGGCGGCTGGGCTGATCACTGGTGGCGATCGCGGCCGCCAGGACGAGGGGCAGCACCAGCGCCTCCTCGCGGCACAGGAACGCGAGGACCGCGACCGCTCCGCTCAGCGCCAGCGCCGCCCGCCCCCCGGGCGCCGCGGGCGCGCGCAGGAAGACCTGCAGCAGGAGCGCGGCCACGACGACGGCCCACGCGAAAGGCGTCATGGGGTTGCCGTCGGTGGCGTAGACGAGGAAGGGGGCGCTCGCCATCAGCGTGAGGCCGGCGGCGGCGGCAGCTCTGCGGCTGCCGCCGGCGGCCAGGGCCGCGAGGTAGCTCAAGGCTGGGAGCGACGCCGCGATCAACCCGTTGAGCCACAGGAGCGCCTCGAAGCGCCGCGCGCCGGCCAGCGCCCAGGCGAAGAGCCGGCGCGGCGGCACGACGCCTTCGATGGCGCCCACGGCGTGGAGATAGTAGCGGTAGTCACTGTACTCGGAGAGCGCGATGATCGGCTGGGTGGCCGCGAGGACGCCGCCTGCCGCCAGGCAGAGGAGCACGAGGGCGACGTAGTCGCGCCGCCGAACCTGCAGCAGCGCCGCGAGCCCGAAGACTGCGCCGAGATCGACCACCGCGAGGACGCCGAGCCGCAGCATCAGCATCAGCGGGGGGCTCGCGATCGCCGCGGCATCCGAGAGCCGAGCGACGACCCCACCCTCAGGTAGAGCCGGCGGGCGTCTAGCGGCGAGAGCAGCACGTTGGCGAGCACCCGGCGCGGGTCTCCCGGCGCCTCGCACCGGAGGCACAGGTCCGCGCGGTTGTCGCGTCGCGCCACGTTCATCCGCCGGATCCAGATCTCATCCAGGTCCTCGCTGAGCAGGTTCCCGAAGGTGCTCCGGCGAAGCATGTCCTTGCAGCACAGGGCCACGACGCCGTCGGGCGCGACCGCGATCTCTTCGAACGGCCGCAGACATCTGACTCGCCCGCTCGCCGCGCGCCCGCGTTCGTACGCGAACCGCTGCTCCGGCTTGAGCCGGAGCAGCCGGTTGCCCGGATCGGGGAACCGGCGCGCGAGCGCCCTGAGGTCGCAGCCCCGTCCGCCGGGCCGCGTCAGCACCTGCAGCACGACGAGGGTCCGCGGGGCGCACGCCCGCACCAGCCGGCTCACCTGCTCGACGCGAGCCGCGGGGAAACCGTCCACGTCCACCACGCGCTGGTCGTCGCCCCACGCGTTCAGGTTGATGACCACCACCTCGATCCCGCTGTCGGCCAGGGCGCGAATGCGGCCGTCATCGAGCAGTAGGCCGTTGGTGTACAGGATGGTCCCGAGCCCGCACGCGCGCGCGTGTCGGATCATCTCGGGCAGCGACGAATTGAGCATCGGCTCGCCGTAGAACGAGAAGTCGACGAGCTCGAGGTCGGGCGCGAGCTTCGCGAGGATGGTGTCGAACTGCGCCAACGACATCGTCTGGGGCGGGTCACGGGGGAAATCGAGGCAGAAGCTGCAGCCGGCGTTGCACCGGTTGGTCGGGGCCATCACCAGGACCGTCGGACGGCTGCGGCGCACCTCGCTGCGCGCGAAGTCGCGCACGAGGAACGGCAGTCGGGCCACTCGACGACCGAACCGGCGCAGAGCCGCCCTGCTCAGACGAAACGTCACGTGATCGCCTCCTCGCCGCCGCCGAGCCGCGGGAAGACCCAGCCGCCCCCGAGGTCTGCCCCCGGCGGCAGCGGCGCGAGAAGCGCCGCTTCAAGTGCGCTGCAATCGGCGACCATTCCGTCTCGGACCCTGGCTCCTTGACCATACGCGCCCGTGCCACACGACGCAACCGCCCGTCACGACAGACCTTGGAGCCGCGCGGCCCCCCCCGGCCCGGCGGTCCGGCCAGCACGCGCGCGGGGGGCCTACATTCGCCTACATTCGGGATGTCCTTGACAGCTTCAATCGAGGGTGTGTAGGCTTATCATGTAGGAGGCTGGTATGCCCTCGAGGAAGCGCGCAGGGGCCAAGGGTGTGGTGCCACGCCGGTCCGGAATCCCCGGCCGGGCGAAGAGACCATCGGACAGTGGCGCCTCCAAGGCCGGCGGGTTGCCCCCGCTCAAGCGGAAGGCGAAATTCTTCCTGGCCGGTGAAGAGGCCGGGATCGCTCGCCGCGACTTCCTCACGGCGAGCACCACCCTGGTCCTCGTCGGCGCTGCCACCTTGCTCACGGGTCGCAGCGCCCTCGCGAGCACGCTCCCGCAGGATGGCACCATCCCCGACCCCACGAGCCCCGGACAGGTCGGGCCCGGGCTGCCAGGCACCGGTCAGCCGCTCCCGGCGCACTGCTCGCACGGCTCGCACGGCTCCCACGGCTCCCACGGCTCGCACGGCTCCCACGGCTCCCACGGCTCGCATGGGTCACACGCCTCACACGGGTCGCACGGCTCCCACGGCTCGTGGTAGCTCGACCTCTGGATCCCCGCCGCACCCGTCCCGACTGACTCACTGCACCGGCACGAACTCGTGCCAGCCATAGTGGGCGACGTAGTGGTCCCAGACGCCGGGACAGCCGGACGTGTAGCGGCAGCCGTCGCACGCAGGACGCTTGCTGCGCGCCACCGCGTCGAGGTCGCCCCGCCGTACCAGCGCAAGCCCCGCGCCCTCGCCGACGGCCTGCCGGTCCGGCTTCCGCGCGGCGAGGACCGCGGCGTGCGCCGCCAGGTCGTAGTGGAAATACCGCTCCACGTAGCCGCGATTCAATTCCGGGAGCCCCTCGGTCACGCACAGCGGCACGTCGACGAGGAACGCCATCACCGGTCCCGTGCCGAGCCGCGCGACGAAGTCGCGAAACCGGTCGGCGACGACACTGTAGCGGGGGGCGATCTGCTCGAACAGGGTCGCCGCGCGGCCGCAGGGCTGCAGGGCGTTGAACACGACCTGGTCGACGCCACGGTCGCGAAGGAACCGGTAGACCTCGGCGAGCGCCGGGAGATTTCGGACCGTGACGACCGTGCTCGTGTGGAGGTCGAGCCCCGGGCCCTTGAGGCGCGCGACCGCCCCGAGGCCGGCAACGGTCTGCTCGAAGCTCCCAGGAGTGCGGGTGAGGCCGTCGTGCAGCTCGGCCGTGTCGCCGTGAACCGAGAGACAGACGCGGTTGAGACCCGCGCGGACAAGGCGTGACGCATAGGCGCGGTACGCCAGCCGGCGACCGTTGGACATGAGGCTGATTCGCGGGTAGCCCAGCGCGCGTGCCCACCGCACGAAATCGAGCAGGCGCGGGTTCGTGGTCGGCTCGCCGCTGGTGAAGCACACCTCCTCGGCCCCACGGTGCGATTCCAGCATCCAGCGGACCCTCTCGGAGGTCATGGCTGAGTTGTTGCGCAGGCGCGCGGCGCGATCGCCTTCCTGGCAGAAGAGGCAGTTATTGTTGCACACCGCACCCAGGTTGATGTGCAGGCGCTCACCGCGCGCGCCGCCGCGGGGTCCCGTCATGGGATCTCCGACGCGACTGCGAGCCACTCGGCGGTGACAGGGTGCATCTCGTCGGTACCGTAGAGCGCGGCGTAGCTGCGCCGCACGCCGTAGCACTTGGTCGCGAGCTGGCAACTCGCGCATGCGGGGGCGCGCACCATCTCTCCCCGCACGAGCTC
>DASXVK010000445.1:0-19277 GCA_036504295.1 Polyangia bacterium | reverse complement strand
CGACGCGGCCGCGCTCGACCCCGCGCCGTTCTTTCCGCTGCCGGGTCCGGCGGCGCTGAGCGTGCTCGCGCGCACGGCGATCCCGGGCGGCTTCATCGAGGACCTCGTCTTCCCCAGCGCCTACGCGCCGGGCCGCGACACCGCCGAGGAGCTGCTCGCGCAGTACCCGGAGAACGCCGTCGCCCGGGCGCGCCGCTACCGCCACGCCGGGGCGGGACGCCCGGCCATCGTCTGCCTGCACGGCTGGGCGGGGGGCCGCTACGCCGTCGAGGCGCAGCTCTTCCGCGCGCGCTGGCTCTACGACCTCGGGCTGGACGTGTACCTGTACGTCCACCCGTACCACGGCGCGCGGCGGCCCGGGGCGCGGCCCCTGCGGGGCACGCTGCACCCGTCGACGAACGTGACGCGCACGAACGAGGCGTTCCTGCAGACCGCCTGGGAGGTGCGCGCGCTCCTCGCCGCGCACCGCGCCGAGAGCGGCCGCGGCGGCGGCGTCGTCGGCATGAGCCTCGGTGGCTACGCGGCCGCGATGCTGGCCGCGACCGCGCCCGAGATCGAGTTCGCGGTGCCGGTCCTCCCCATCGCCGACATGCCCGCGTTGCTCTGGTCCTGGGGCGAGGGCACGAAGGACCGCGCCCGCGCCGAGGAGCGCGGCATGAGCTTCGACCGCTTCTGCGGGCTCATGTCGGTCCACGCCCCGCTCGCGCGCCCCGCGCCGGCCATCGACCGCGCGCGCCTCCTCATCATCGCGGGCCGCGGCGACCGCATCGTCCCGCCGGCGCACGCGACGGCGCTGTGGGAGCACTGGGGCCGGCCGCGCCTCCACTGGTTCCCCGGGAGCCACCTCCTGCACCTCGGGCGCGGCGGGTACATGGAGGCGATCGCGGGGCTGCTGCGGGAGGTGGGGGTGGTGTGACGACGGGGCAGCAGTCTGCGGCCCGCTACGGGACGGCGACTTCAGCGACCCCAAGGGAACGCTCCGAGTAAACCACGGCGATGCGGGAGTCCAACGAGTCGGTATTGTTCGATCAGGCGCACGGCCAGCTCGCCACGAGAGCACAGCATCAGGGCATCCGGTTGTCCAGCGTCACGTTCGCGTGGTGAGCCTGCGGAGGCCGCCCGCGACTCACTTGCCGCCCCCGCGCCCCGGTGGCATCTTCGTGGGCATGGCGCGCCATCGCCGCTCCGGGGACAAGGGGCCGTTCCGCGCGGAGCAGCTCCGCGAAGGCGACGAGTACGAGCTCTCCCGGGGCTATCCGAGGTGGGCCGCGCCACAGGGTGGCCGAGGGTCGCAGGCCAACCTGGTGGGCGGCGCGGTCGTCGACTCCGACCCGGACGTCGATGCCGCGGGCGTGGACACGGGCTTCTCGCCGGAGCCCGCGACGCTGCGGGCGCCGGACGTGGCGGTCGGGAACGTGCCCTCCGAGCCGGGCTGGGTCGGCGGCGCCCCGCAGCTCGCGCTCGAGTACGCGGACACGGGCCAGGACGAGGCCAAGCTGCAGGAGAAGATCCAGGACCTGCTCGAGGCCGGCACCAGAGTGGTCTGGGTGGCGCGCCTGGTCGGTCCGCGACGCGTCGAGGTGTACACGGCCGGGGCGCCGGTCCACGTGGTGTCGCCGGGGGAGGAGCTCCGCGCCCCCGGGATCCTGCGCAACGCCGTGCCCGTGGACGCGCTCTTCGACCGCGTGGCCGCCCACGAGACCGTGCTGCGCAACCTGCTGCAGCGCCGCGGCTACGCGAGCCTCGACGCCGTCCGGGCCGAGGGCGAGGCGCGCGCCCTGCTCGGGCTCCTGGCCGCCCGCGGCCTCGCGGTGACGGAGGCGCAGCGGCAGCGCATCACGGGCTGCACCGATCCCGCGACGCTCGAGCGCTGGGTCGCCCGCGCGGTCACGGCCGCGACCGTCGACGAGGCGCTCGCGTAGCGCCGCTGGGCGCCCCCGCTACGGACTCCGCGCGCAGCGGAGCCCGAGGAACGCGGTGCGGTTCGTCGGGGCGGCGTAGACCCGGAGCGAGGTGAGCAGGGTCGACCCGGCGAAGTAGAAGGACCCGCCCCGGAACACCCGGTCCGTGCCGGCCGCGACCGCGGCACAGTTGTCGCACGGCGTCGCGTAGTAGGCCGCGTACCAGTCCAGCACCCACTCCTGCACGTTTCCGCCGAGGTCTGCCTGCCCCCACCGCCCGTTGCCGGCCGGCTTCGTGCCCACGGCGAGGAGATCCGTCACCGCGCATTGCATGTCCGGCGACCCGTCGCCCAGGCAGTGGTACGAGGCGTGGCTGGGGTCGATGGTCATCGACGACGGCGGCACCGACCAGGGGAACTTGCGCTGCTCGTCTCCGCCGGCGGCCGCGTAGTTCCACTCCGCCTCCGTCGGCATCCGCGCGCCGTCCCAGACGCAGAACGCGAACGCCTCGTACCAGTCGACGCAGTTCATGGGGCGGGTCTCGTGGTCACCGGGAGCGTCCGTCCACGTCGCGAACGTCGGCTCGCACTTCAGCGCCGCCGTCAGCGCGGCCGTGTCGGCGGCCAGGCTGGCGTTCCACGTCGCGGCGCGCCAGCCACTGTCCGGGAGGCTCGGCAGCGCGCCGCTCCCGTCGGCCGGCGGGCTCGCCTGCGTCCCCGCCCCGGCCGCCACGAACGTGCGGAACCGGCCGACGGTGACCTCGTACGCCTCCAGCTTGAAGTCGTCCACCGTCGCCGGGTAGCTCGGATCGTTGCCCCGGTCGTACGTCCCGCCGAACACGAGGTTCGCGTCGCAGCAGCTCGCGTCCCCGCCGGGTCCGCAGGTGGCGGGCAAGCCGGTGCAGCTCGGCGGGGGCGCCACGCAGGTCCCGCCACTGCACACCGGCGTGGCGCCGGTGCAGGGCTGGCAGACGCCGCCCCCGCCGCCGCAGTGAAGGCTGGACGGCGTCTCGCAGGTCGTGCCGTGGCAGCACCCCAGGGGGCAGCTCGCCGCCGTGCACGGCACCGCGGCGTCCGGCGCGGCCGCGTCCGCGCTCGTCCCGTCGCCCGCGTCCCCGGCCGCCTGCGCGTCCTGGCGTCCGTTCCCGGCCGCGTCTCCGCGCTCGCAGGCCGCGGCCAGGAGCCCCAGGCCGAGTACCGCGGCCAGGATGTCGATCCGGCGCATCATCGGTGACTCCAAGGTGACTCCAAGTTACACCCGCGCTGACCCCGGCAGAAAGCCGGCCTTGAGGCGCTCACGGATGCGCGGTTCCGACGTCAGCCGAGCGTGCCGCAGACGTTGGGGACACCCAGGCCGCCACAGATCGCGGGCGCGACGCAGGCGCCGCAGTCGGTGACGCCGCCGCAGCCGTCCCCGATGAGGCCGCAGTTGGCGCCGGCCTGCTGGCAGGTGCGCGGCGTGCACGCCGGGTGGCCGCACTGGCCCGGGACGCCCGCGCCGCCGCAGGTGTCCGGCGCCGTGCAGGGGCCGCAGTCGATCACGTTGCCGCAGCCGTCGCCCGCCGGCCCGCAGCCGAGGCCCAGCTGCGCGCAGGTCAAGGGCGAGCAGGTCACCGAGTGGCCGCACTGGCCCGGGACGCCCCCGCCGCCGCAGGTGTCCGGCGACGTGCACGGGCCGCAGTCGATCAGGTGGCCGCAGCCGTCGCCCGCCGGCCCGCAGCCGATGCTCTGTCGCGCGCACGTCTCCGGCACGCAGCCGCCGCCGCACTGGCCCGGCACGCCGCCGCCCCCGCAGACTGCGGGCGCGACGCAGGGGCCGCAGTCGATCACGTTGCCGCAGCCATCGCCCTGAAGGCCACAGCCGAGGCCCTGGTCGGCGCACGACACGGGCACACAGCCGCCGCCGCACACCCCGGGGACGCCCCCGCCACCGCAGGTCTGGGGCGAGGTGCAGGGGCCGCAGTCGATGATCGCGCCGCAGCCGTCGCCTTGCAGGCCGCAGTTGTAGCCTTGCTGCGCGCACGACCGCGCCACGCACCCGCCGCCGCACACGCCTGGGACGCCCCCCCCGCCGCAGCTCTCGCCCGCCGGGCACGGGCCGCAGTCGATCACGTTGCCGCAGCCGTCGCCCTGGAGACCACACTCGAAGCCCTCCTGGGCGCAGGTCCTGGGCGCACAGCCGGCGCACAGCCCCGGGCCGCCGGCGCCGCAGAACGCGCCGGCCGGGCACGGGCCGCAGTCGATCGTCCCGCCGCAGCCGTCGCCCTGGAGGCCGCACTGGAAGCCCTGCTGGGCGCACGTCCTGGGCGCGCAGCCGGCGCACAACCCCGGGCCGCCGGCGCCGCAGAACTCGCCGGCCGGGCACGGGCCGCAGTCGATCGTCCCGCCGCAGCCGTCGCCCTGGAGGCCGCACCCGTAGCCCTGCTGGGCACAGGTCTTGGGTACGCAGCTGCCGAAGCACAGACCCGGCGCGCCGCCGGCGCCGCAGGCCTGGCCGGCCGGGCAGGGGCCGCAGTCGATCGCGCCGCCGCAGCCATCACCCCACGAGCCGCACTGGAGGCCCAGACCATGGCACGTGGCGGGGACGCAGCCGCCGCCGCACACGCCCGGGGTGCCGCCGCCGCCGCAGCTCTGCCCGATCGGACAGCTGCCGCAGGCGAGGGTGCCGCCGCAGCCGTCGCTCTGGGTGCCGCAGGTGAAGCCCTGCTGGCCGCAGGTCTTGGCGACACAGCCGCCGCCGCACACGCCCGGCGCGCCGCCGCCGCCGCAGCTCTGCCCGGCCGGGCAGCTGCCGCAGGCGAGGGTGCCGCCGCAGCCGTCGCTCTGGGTGCCGCAGGTGAAGCCCTGCTGGGCGCAGGTCTTCGGCGCGCAGCCGCCGCCGCACACGCCCGGGGTGCCGCCGCCGCCGCAGCTCTGCCCGGCCACCGGGCACGAGCCGCAGTCCTGGGTGCCGCCGCAGCCGTCGCTCTGGACGCCGCAGTTGAAGCCCAGCTCGCCGCAGGACTTCGCCAGGCAGCCGCCGCCGCACAGGCCGGGGGTGCCGCCGCCGCCGCAGCTCTGCCCCGGCACGGTGCACGTGCCGCAGGCGAGGGTGCCGCCGCAGCCGTCGCCCTGCTGCCCGCAGTTGAAGCCCTGCTCGGCGCAGGTCCTGGGCACGCAGCCGCCGCCGCACACCCCGGGCGTGCCCCCGCCGCCGCAGGTCTGCGGCGGCGTGCACGCACCGCAGCTCGGGAGGATGCCGCCGCAGCCGTCGCCCTGCGTCCCGCAGTTGAAGCCCTGCTGGGCGCACGTGAGCGGCGCACAGGCGCCGCCGCACACGCCCGGCGTCCCGCCGCCGCCGCAGAGCTGCCCCTGCGGGCAGCTCCCGCAGTCCTGGATGTTGCCGCAGCCGTCGCTCTGCATGCCGCAGGTGAAGCCCTGGGAGGCGCACGACTTCGGCGTGCAGGTCGGGTTGTCGGGCGCGATGCAGGACGTGAGGTCGAACATCATGAACTCGAGGAGCTTCTCCTGCGGGGTCAGCGGCTGGTCCGCGCCGCACTCGGCGGGGAAGACGACGTTGTAGGCGCCGCTCGAGTTCTCGACGTGGAAGTCGCTGAAGACCACGCGGCCGCACTGGTTCGCCGGCGCCTCCCCGACGGGGGTGTTGAACGTGAAGTGGATCGGAATCGAGGCCGGATAGGGCGACTGCAGAGACACCCATCGCTGCGACGGCGTCCCGACCGCCGTGAAGTCCTCCCGGATGACCTCGACCGGGATCTGTCCCGGCGGAAACGGCGGGCTGATGGCGAGCTGCAACCAGTGCTCCAGCGCGACGCCCTTGGGGAACGAGGCATCGATGTACCCCGTGAAGGGACCAGCCCACGTGCCGCGATTGAGGTCCCAGGTCGCCGTGGTCGCCCAGGTGTCGTTGTCGTGGAGCCACACGTAGCTGAAGTGGCTCGCGAACACGCGGCCGCCGGCGTCCGCGTAGGCGCGGACCAGCTGCTTGCGCGCGGCCGTCTCCTCGTCCTGGCCGCCCTCGCAGGCGAAGATCACGATGTCGTAGTCATTGATGGTGGTCTGCGACGCCAGGAGAGCGTCCTCGAGAGTCGTCGCCAGGTTGTCACCGCAGGTCAAGCCGCCCGCGCAGGTGCCGCAGCTGATCGACCCGCCGCAGCCGTCGCCGACGAGGCCGCAGTTGAAGCCGAGGCCGGTGCAGGCCTGGGCCTGGGTGCGCGGCACGCACGCGCTCCCCGAGCTGCGGCAGTGGTTGTAGCGGCTCGGGTCGCTGGCGCTGGCGCCGCGGCCGCAGGTGTTGCCGCCCGTGCAGGTGCCGCAGTCGATGGTCCCGCCGCAGCCGTCCGCCACCAGGCCGCAGTTGAGCCCGGGGCTGGTGCAGGCCTGGGAGACCGTGCGCCGGGTGCAGGGCGCGGCGCCGCAGCGGTTGGAGTTCGCGATGATCGCCCCGCCGTTCCCGTTGCTCGAGGGGTGAGCCTGATAGAGGTGCACGCGGCCGGGGTTCGTGGGATGGCCGGCGACGATGTTCGGCTTGACGAACTCCGGATCCTCGATGCCCATCTTGCGCAGCACGCACTCCATCACGTCGACGTCGCCGGTGTCGATCGCGAAGCGCGGGATGTCGCCCTCGGCGCGGTTGCGCGGCAGCCGCGTCTGGGCGGTCGTGAGCAGGTTGTCCTGGCACGGGAGGACGGTGAGGGGCTGGAGCACGCGCCGCCACTTGCCGAGCTGGATGACGACGGTCACGCTGGTGCCCACCGGGGGGTTCGTCAGCACGAACTTGCCGTCGACGCCGGTCGCGGCCTGGACGATGGCCGGCTGCAGCGTCGTGCACTGGTCGCAGGTGGCCCCCGTCGCGATCGGCTGGACCGGGCCGCTCGGCACGTACACGAACGCGTTGTAGACCGGATCGGGGGCGCCGAAGCGCGCCGGATCGGTGCCGGCGACCACGGTGCCCTTGATGGTGGTGTGCACGCCCGGGGCGCAGGTCACGCCCGACGGGTTGCCGCAGACGTTCGCGGTGCCGCCGCCGCCGCAGGTGTCGCCGGCCTGGCACGTGCCGCACACGGCGGTGACCCCGCCGCAGCCGTCGCCGACCTGGCCGCAGTCGGCGCCCGCCTGGGCGCAGGTCCGCGGCGTGCAGGCCGGGGTCCCGCACCGGTTGGGCACCCCGGCGCCGCCGCAGTACTGCCCCGCGGGGCAGGTCGCGCCGCAGTTGACGGTCCCCCCGCAGCCGTCCCCGAGCACGCCGCAGGTGGCGTTGAGCTGCTGGCAGGTGCGGGGGATGCACGGCGGCCGACCGCACCGGTTGGCCACGCCGCCGCCGCCGCACGAGGCGGGCGGGGTGCACGCGCCCCCGCAGCTGTAGGTGCCGCTGCAGCCGTCGCCGACGACGCCGCAGTCGAGGCCCGCGCACGCGACCGCCTGGGCGATCGGGGTGCAGGCGGGGACGCCGCACACGTTGGGGATGCCGCCCGCGCCGCACGCCGTGCCGCCCGAGCAGGTGCCGCAGCTGTAGGTGCCGCTGCAGCCGTCGCCGACGACGCCGCAGTTGAAGCCGGCGCACGCCGCCGTCTGGGGGAGCGGGGTGCACGGGGGCACGCCGCAGACGTTGGGCGTGCCGCCGGCGCCGCAGGCGGTCGCGCCGGAGCACGAGCCGCAGCCGTAGCTCCCGCCGCAGCCGTCGCCGACGATGCCGCAGTCGAGCCCGGCGCACGCCTGCGCGTGGGCGATCGGCGTGCAGGGGGCCACGCCGCACACGTTGGGCGTGCCGCCGCCGCCGCACGCCGCGGTCCCGGCGCACGTACCGCAGGTGTAGCTCCCGCCGCAGCCGTTGCCGACGACGCCGCAGTCGAGCCCGGCGCACGCCGTGGTCTGGGGTACCGGCGTGCACGGGGGCACGCCGCAGACGTTGGGCGTGCCGCCGGCGCCGCAGGCGGTCGCGCCGGAGCACGAGCCGCAGGTGTAGCCCCCGCTGCAGCCGTCGCCGACGACACCGCAGTCGAGCCCGGCGCACGCCTGGGCCTGGCCCGTCGGCGTGCAGGGGGCCGCGCCGCACACGTTGGGCGTGCCGCCGCCGCCGCACGACGTGGCCCCGGCGCACGTACCGCAGCCGTAGCTCCCGCTGCAGCCGTCGCCGACGACGCCGCAGTCGAGCCCGGCGCAGGCCTGCGCCTGGGGGATCGGCGTGCACGGGGGCACGCCGCAGACGTTCGGCGTGCCGCCGGCGCCGCAGGCCGCGGTGCCGGTGCACGAGCCGCAGCTGTAGCTCCCGCCGCAGCCGTCGCCGGCCTCGCCGCAGTCGAGGCCGTGGCAGGCCTGCGCCTGGGTCCGGGGCGTGCACGGGGGCACGCCGCAGACGTTGGGCGTGCCGCCCGCGCCGCAGGCCGTCTGGCCGGAGCACGCGCCGCAGCTGTAGCTCCCGCCGCAGCCGTCGCCGACGACGCCGCAGCTGAGGCCGTTGCACGCCTGGGTCCGGGCCCGGGGCGTGCACGGGGGCACGCCGCAGACGTTGGGCGTGCCGCCCGCGCCGCAGGCCGTCTGGCCCGTGCACGTGCCGCAGAGATACGTCCCGCCGCAGCCGTCGCCGACCACGCCGCAGTCGAGCCCGCTGCACGCCTGGGCCGAGGTCCGCGGGGTGCAGCCCGGCACGCCGCAGACGTTGGGCGCGCCGCCGCCGCCGCAGGCAGCGGCGCCCGAGCACGTGCCGCAGTCGTGGGTCCCGCCGCAGCCGTCGCCGACGATCCCGCAGTCGAGGCCGAGGCAGGCCTGGGCCTGGGTGCGCGGGGTGCACGGCGGCGTCCCGCACTGGTTCGGCACGCCGTTGCCGCCGCACGAGTCCGTCCCGGAGCAGACGCCGCACGCGAGGATGCCGCCGCAGCCGTCGCCGATCGCGCCGCAGGTGGCGCTGGCATCGGCGCAGGTGCGCGGGGTGCACGGCGGCGCCCCGCACACGTTCGCGACGCCGCCGGCGCCGCAGGAGGTGCCCGCGGCGCAGGCGCCGCAGTCGAGGGTGCCGCCGCAGCCGTCGCCCATCGCCCCGCAGCTCTGCGGGGGGCAGGCGCGCGGGGTGCACGGCGGCGTCCCGCACACGCTCCGGGTGCCGCCCCCGCCGCAGGTGTCGCTCCCCGTGCAGGTGCCGCAATCGAGGATGCCGCCGCAGCCGTCGCCGACGTGGCCGCAGTTCGCGCCCGCCTGGGCGCAGGTCCGCGGCGCGCACGGCGGCGTCCCGCACACGTTGGCGGTGCCGCCGCCGCCGCAGGTCATCGGCGGGGTGCACGTGCCGCAGGTGAGGGTCCCGCCGCAGCCGTCCCCGACCGTCCCGCAGGCGGCGACCGCCTGGGAGCACGTGCGGGGAGTGCAGGGCGGCCTGCCGCACTGGTTCGCCACCCCGCCGCCGCCGCAGCTGTCGATCCCGGCGCAGGTGCCGCACTCGAGGATGTCGCCGCAGCCGTCGCCGATCGCGCCGCAGCCGGCGTGGGCCTCGGCGCAGGTGCGCGGGACGCACGGCGGCGTGCCGCACTGGTTCGCCACCCCGCCGGCGCCGCAGGTCTGCGGCAGGACGCACGCGCCGCAGTCGAGCGTGCCGCCGCAGCCGTCGCCGACGAGACCGCAGGTGGCGCCGAGCTGGTCGCACGTCAGGGGCTTGCACGTGCCGCCATCGTTCGCCGCGGGTCCACAGGTGTTCGGCACCCCGCCGGTCCCGCAGCTCTGGTCGGCCGGGCACGTGCCGCAGTCGAGGAGGGCGTCGCACCCATCCCCCACCGGGCCGCACGTGGCGCCCAGCTCCGCGCAGGTCTTCGGCACGCAGCCACCGGCGCCGCCGCAGACGCTCGGGCTGCCGCCGCCGCCGCAGGTCTCCGGCGCGGTGCAGGCGCCGCAGTCGATGATGCCGCCGCACCCGTCGCCGATGGGGCCGCAGTTGGCGCCCTCGGACGCGCAGGTGCGCAGGAGGCAGCCGGAGCCGTCGGGGTTGCCGGTCGGGCTCCCCGCGTCATCGCCGGCGCTCGGCCCGCCGTCGCGCGGGCCGTGCCCGTTGTCCCACGAACCGAGGGTGATGGGTGCCCGCTGGTCGCAGGCCGGGAGCACGAAGACGAAAATCGCCAGGGCTGGTCCAAGCCACGGACACCGGATCATCACCGCACCTCCGATTGTCATGAAACCAGCGGGCGCGACCCCGGCGCTGCGCGCCGGCTCGCGTCTACTGGCAGAACCAGCTGCCGCCGGAGACCGTCGCGCTCGCGTTCGGGCCGCAGGTCTCGTAGCTCTGGCCCCCGCAGACCCCGAGCGCGGACGCGCAGCGCGTCTCGTTGAAGTCGAACCCGCCGACGCAGTGGCAGGGAGCGCCGGAGCTGTCCTGCGTCGCGCTGCAGTCGGCGACCAGTTCCCAGCTTCCGGTCTGGCACCGGTACAGGACGCCGTCGGCGCAGTCGTACGCCGCGTGCGGGGCTCGCGACGGGCTATCGACGTGCCACGCGCAGCTCCAGTCGGCGGCGTCGCCGCCCCCCGCCCCGGTGCAGACGCCGCACGCGTCCGCGCTCAACGCGATCCCCGGGCGACAGGTGCAGACCTGACCCGGGAAGAACCGCTCGCAGGCCGTCCTGGCCGCGGCGGTGTCGACCCCGTCGAAGTTGCCGCACGACGCCTTGGAGCCGTCCGCGGAGCTGCAGGCGTCGCAGATGTAGTACTGGGTGCCGCCGTCGCTGCTGGCGCAGCTCACGAGCGCGGCGCCGAGCCACAGGCACGACAGCCGGAAGCGCCACCCCGAAGGCAGCCGCTGCCACATCGCCACTCCCCCTCGCACGGCTCCCCTGGCCGGCCGGGGACGTTCCCGGCCCGATCAGGGTCGACGTTGCGTGCCACGAGACGCGGGCGGCCCAGCTCAGGCTGCCCGTGTCCTTGGAGTCACGAAGCGCGTTCTCGGTGTCACATTTCGCAGGCCGGCGCTCGCGGAGCGCCGCTCCGTCGCGTTACTGCGCCCGCGGCGCCATGATCGCGCCCAGCAGGTCCGGCTTCGCCGCGTCCCGCTCGAGGTGCGGGTAGCGCTCGCCGCTGCGCGGGCTGACCCGGTAGAGGCGGTAGCTGTCGACGTTGACCGCGAGGAGCTCGATCGGGCCCGGGCGCCGCTCGCGCGCGCGCAGGGCGTCGCGCAGGAGGTCCGGCGAGAAGAGGCGGCCGTCGAGGCCGAGGAGCTTCATGCCCGGGGCGAGGCCGGCGCGGGCCGCGGGGAGGCCGGGGATGACGTCCAGGACGACGCCGCTCGGCTTGACGACGAGGCCGAGCGGGTGGAGCGCGAGGGCGAGGGCGCCGGCCTCGCGCTCCTCCTGGGCGAGCATCTTGTTGCGGGTGGCCGTGTAGACGAGCTTCCAGCCGCCGTCCTCGAGGCCGCCGAGCGGCGGGCGCGGGGCGACGCCGCTGACGCGGGCGGCGAAGAAGCCGCGCCAGTCGAGCGGCGCGACCTCGCCGAGGGCCTGGGCGACGTCGTCGTAGGCGTAGGTGGCGACGCGGGTGCCGGCGCCGGCCGCGCCGAGGAAGCGGCGGGCGAAGTCGTCGAGCGAGCGGGCGCCGTTGGTGGCGCGGCGGATGCGCACGTCGGCCTCGAGCCAGAGGAGCGCGCCCTCGAGGTAGAAGTCGGAGCTGCCGCGGCGCCAGCTCGACCAGCCCGCGGGCGCGGCGTAGAGGAGGTGGGCGGCGACCGCCGTGTCGGCGAGGGGCCGCCACTGCCGGCCGGCGCGGTCGACGAGGCCCGCGGCGGTGCGCGCGAAGCGGTCGTGGATCCAGCCCGGCGGCAGCAGGCCGCTGCGGGTGGCGAGCACGAGGCCGTAGTACGAGGTCAGCCCCTCGTACACCCAGAGGAGGTCGCCGTGCATCGGCTCGAGGTAGCCGGGCGGGGTGAGGCTGCGCGGCCGGCGGTGCTTGCCGTTCCACGAGTGCACGTACTCGTGCGGCAGCAGGCCGCTCCAGGCGGCGCGGGTGTCGTCGTCGATGAGCATGCGCTCGGGCGCGCGGTTGTTGCTCGACTCGTGGTGCTCGAGGCCGCCGGGGTACACCGCGTCGCTCAGGGCCAGCAGGAAGTGGTAGCGGCGGTAGTGGCGGGCGCCGAAGAGGGCCTCGGCCTCGCGCAGGAGCCGGCGCCAGGCGGCCACGGTCGCGGGCGGGACCTCGAGCGCGGCGGGGCTGTCCGCGGCGAGGTGCACGAGGTGCCGCGGGGCCGGGGTCGAGGGCGACGGTGCGGAAGTGGGCGCCGGCGAGGACCGGCGAGTCCAGGAGCACCTCGAGCGAGACCGGGCGGAAGGTGGTGGTGTCGCCGGCGGCGCGCGCGGTCTCGAGGGCGGTGCCGAGCTTCCAGCCGTGCGGCACGCGCACGCTCGGTGCGTAGGTGAGCGCCTCGGCGCCGGGGCCGTGCGGGTAGAGCACGACCAGGTTCCACTCGAGCGCGACGAGGTGCGGCGAGGTGACCTCGAGCCCCTCGCCGGGGGCGCGCGCGAGGTAGTCGAAGGCGACCTCGACCGCCGTGGCGCCGGCCGGGACCTCGCAGCGGACGAGGTGCAGCTCGACCGGGTCGCGCTGCCAGGCGAGCGGCGCGCCGCGCGCGGTGAGGCGCAGGCCGGCCACGTCGACCACGGGGCCGCTCGGGCTGTGCTGCCCCGGGATCCACTTGGGGTAGGCGAGGGCGAGCGGCCCGGGACGCGCCGGGATGACCTCGCGGACGTGGATGATGCGCCGGGGCGCCTCGCCGAGGTCGACGGTGATCGCGATCGGCGGGGCCGCGGCGGCGGCGGCGGGGGCGAGGGCGCCGAGGAGGGCGAGGGCGCAGAGGAGGGCGACGGCGCAGAGGAGGGCGACGGCGAGGCGGCGCAGCAGCATGGGCGCAGGCTAGCAGGGGGGCGCGGGGTGGGGCAAACGCCCCCGGCGCCCGGAAGTGGCGCTCGGGCCGGTTCGCGGTAGAGTAGATCATGCGCTGGTTCCGGTTCCTGCCGCTCCTCTGCGCCGTCCCGCTCCTCATGGCCTCCAACTGCCCGCTCAAGCTCGACACCGGTGAGAGCGACGCCGGCGTCGGCGACGGCGGCACCGGCGGCGACGGCGGCACGGGGACGCTGCGCGACATCACGTTCGCGGCGCTCGCGCCGGGCCCGTTCAGTCAGACGACGATCAACGGCGTGACGCTCACCCCGTCGGCGTACCAGGGCGGCCAGACCGTGACGGTGCAGGACACCTTCGGCGAGGGGCAGGACCTGATGCTCCAGTGCGCCACCGTCACCGTGACCGCGCCCGAGCTGCACCAGAGCTTCCAGCTCGTCTTCAACGACGACAACGGCACCATCCTGGTCGCGATCTACGACCAGAGCGGCCAGCTCCTCACCGACCGGGCCATCGACACGCGCGCCGACGCGGCCGCGGTCGGCGTCGTCGCCGTCGATCAGGTCTACAAGAAGCTCACCGGAGCGATGGCCGCGGGCAGCGACCGCCGCATCGGCCGGATGGATCTTGCATCCTGCGCCGGGGGTCTGCACGAGATCGTCCTGCAGTGAGCGCGATCGTTCACACGCTGGTCCTCCCGGCCGGGCGCGACGCCGTCTGGGAGGCGTGGACCACGGCCCCGGGCCTCGCCCGCTGGCTGTGCCGCGCCGCTCGCATCGACGCCGTCGTGGGCGGGGCGGTGCACCTCGAGTGGGATCCGGCCGCGCCGCGCCCGGCGCTGACCCCGACCCTCGACGGCGAGGTGCTCTTCCTCGACCGGCCGCGCCTGCTGGAGCTGCGCCTCGGCGACGCCGCCGGCGCCGCGGTGACCGTCGCGCTCGCGCCCTCGCTCGACGGCACGCGCCTGACGCTCACGCAGGCGGGCTTCAGCGACGACCCCGGCGGCGAGAGCGTGCGGCAGCGGTGCGACGCCGCCTGGGTGCTCGCGCTAGGCCGGCTGCGGGCGGCGCTGCCGCGCTAGCGCCAGTGCCGCCCGCGCTCGCGCCTCAATACGGCCGTTCGCAGACGTACGGCAGGCTGTTCGTGCACCGGAGGTCGTTCCAGGTGCCGTCGGACTTGTAGATCTCGCCGCAGTACTCGTTGCCGCCCGAGTTGTTGGGCTCGTCGCCGCGCCAGCTCTGCCACGTGTGGACCGTGCCGTCGGTGAAGACGAAGCGGCGCACGTCGAGGCTGAAGTTGCCGTAGGCGCCGTCGTACCCGTCGACGACGAGGGCGTAGTCGCCCGGGTCGAGCTGCCGCACGATCTTCGAGCGCGTGCCCGCGCCGCCGTCGTCGTCGCAGGCGAGGTTCGGGCCGATGCACGTCGTGTAGCCGCTGGCGTTGTCCACGCGGGTGAAGAGGCCGAGGATCGTGTCGTAGTTGCTGTTCGACAGCGACAGCACCCAGAGCTGCGGGGCGGCCGTGACCCTCAGGCCGAAGATCTCGTCGGACGAGTCGTACGCGCCGCAGCCCGGCGAGACGTCGTTCCACTGGTCGTTGCTGCCGGTGAAGGTGCCGCCGTTCGAGTCCAGCCACACCGTCGTCCGGCAGTCGTCCGCGCGCACCGACTGCTTCACGGTGGCCGGATCGTGCAGCCCGAACCAGGCGTCCCCCGCCGCGAGCCCCTTCACGAACGTGTTCTCGGCGGTGTCGGTGATCGACGCGAGGTGCCCCTGCTGGACCGCGCAGGCCGTCTCGGCCGCGGCCCAGGCGGCGGCGCTGGCGACGTACCAGTAGCAGTGGCCGTTGAACATGGTGCCCGGGCAGGGCGGCGGGACCTGGCACGAGCCGCCGATGAGCGCGTACCCGCTCGCGCACACGCAGGCGCCGCCCGCGTTGGCCTCCCAGTGGCCGGCGGCGTCGCAGACGCAGGCGCTGCCGCTCTTGACGTAGTGGCCGGCGGCGTCGCAGTCGAAGTCGCAGGCGCCGGCGGCGCCGTTGCAGGTCGCGGCGCCGTGGGCGGGCGTCGGGCAGGCGTCGCAGGCGGCCCCGCGGCAGCCGTGGGCCGGGTCGGTCGGGTCCTCGCAGGTCGCCGCGCAGGCCTTGAGCTCGGCCCGGCAGACGCACACGTGCACCGTGGTGTCCTCGACGAAGCCGCCGGCGGTGTCGCAGACGCAGGCCACACCGGAGGCGGCCTTGCGGAAACCCCCGTCCGTGTTGCACGTGAAGTCGCAGGCGCCGGCGGTGCACACCGCCGCGCCGTCGTCGGGGACGGCGCAGGCCGTGCCGGTGCAGGTGTTCTTACAGCCGGCCTCGGGCGTGTCGGCCGCGTCGGCCTGGCAGCCGCCGGGGCAGGCGTGGAACCCGGCCGGGCAGTCGAGGCACGTGCCCGTGCAGCCGGCGCAGGCGGCGAGGCAGGCGCTGGTGGCCGCGCAGGTGGCGGGCCTGCCGGTGCACCCGGCGCACGACGCGATGCACACGCCGTCGCAGGCGACGGGCTTCGCGGTGCACGCGGTGCACGAGGCGACGCAGGCGCCGTCGCACTCGACGGTCTTGCCGTTGCAGGCGGAGCAGGCGGCCACGCAGTCGGCGCCGCACGGCCGGTAGCCGGTGTCGCAGGTCGCGCAGCCCACGCCGCCGTAGCCCGGTGCGCACGTCGTCGCGCAGGCGCCCTCGGTCGTGCAGGTCGCGGTCTCGTGCGCGCTCGCCGGGCAGGCGCCGGCGCAGCCCGCGCGGCAGCCGTTGGCCGGCTGGTTCGCGCGGTCGGTCTCGCAGGTCTTGGCGGCCCCGCTGCCGCAGGCGTGGTAGCCGTCGGCGCAGTCGGCGCAGCCGGCGCCGGTGTAGCCGGCCGGGCAGGGCGGCGCGTCGACCACCGGCGGCTTGTCCTCGGGGGCCGGCGCGTCGCCGAGGACGGGGCCGTCCGTCTGGATCGGGCTGTCGGTCGGGAGCGTGGTGTCGGTGCGGGTGGCGTCGTCGGGCGGCCCGGAGTCGCCGCCCTGCGCCGGGGGCACGCCAGTCGCGCAACCGAAGAGGCCCGCCAGCAGCACGCACGCCAGGGTGGTCCGGCCAGCTCCGCGCGACATCACGGCTCCTTGGGAGGTGTTGGCGGCCATCCTACCACCTCGCCCGCCCCCGGCGAAACCCCGGCGCCCGGCCAGGCCGCGGGGCTACGCTGAGGCGCTCACCGCAGCAGCCGCTCGAAGAGGTTCGCGTACTGGACCAGGTGGCGCAGGCCGAGGAAGTGCTCGCGGACCCGTTCCCGCGCCTGCGTGCCCAGGCGGGCCGCCAGGGCGCGGTCGTCGAGCACGCGGCCCAGCAGCCGGCCGAAGCCCACCAGATCGGCGGGGTCGTCGAGGAGGAGGCCGCTCTCGCCGTCGATGATCTGGTCGGGGATGCCGCCCACCCGGGTGGCGACGACCGGCCGGGCCTTCCACATCGGCTCGGTGACGGTGAGGCCGAAGCCCTCCTGCAGGCTCTTCTGCACGACCACCGTGGCGTGGCGCTGCAGGGCGTTGACGATGGCCGCGTTCTCGTCGATGTCGTGGACCGGGATGCTGGCGAGGTGAATGCGCCGGCGGACGTCGTGGGGCAGCCGGCGCCAGGCCACCACGACCTCGTGGAAGACGCGGGCGCCGTCGGGGTCGTCGGCGACGGCGCGGACGTTGGGGCCGACGAGCAGCAGCTCCGCGTTCACGGCGCCTCCCTCCGCCACGAGGTCCGCGAAGCCCTGCATCACGCCCCGGGGATCCTTGAGCGTGTCCCAGCGGGAGAGCTGGATCACCAGGGGCGTCTCGAACGCCGGCGGGCCGCCGAGGCTCATCACGTCGGCCGCGTGCCGGACCTCCCCCATGGTCCCATCCGTCTTCTGGTAGGTCGCCGTGGTGCGCCCGGTGGGCGCCCCGGCGAGGCCGGTGGTGGCCAGGATGTCGCGGACGACCGCGGCGGGGAGCTCCTGGTTCTTGACCGAGAATGGGTCGATGGAGGGCTGAATGACCATGGTGGGGAAGGCGGAGAGCGCCGGCGGCACGTAGGCCGCGCGGGAGAAGACCAGCGCGCTGGCGTGGCGCAGGTACGGCACGAGGAGCTGCCACCCGCGCTCGGTCTCGCGGTTCGTCGCCTCGGTGCCGATGTGGCTGCGCCAGACGACGTGGACGCCGGCCTCGCTCAGGGCGGGGCAGAGGCCCGCGGTCTGGGGGTCGTGCAGGAGCGCGACGTCGCCCGGCTTGACCCGGGCGAGGAGCGCGTCGGCGTTGTGCCGCAGGACCCGTTCGTAGTGCTCGCGCTCGGGCTTGCCCAGCGACGAGCCGTCGCCGCGCTCGCCGTGGATCGTGTTGTGCACGCGCTTGGTGATGCGGAAGAACTCGTGATCGCCGTGGATCACCAGCCAGTGCGCGTCGATGCCGGCCCCGCGGGCGTAGGCCAGCAAGGGGCGCAGCATCTCGGCCACGCCGCCGCCGACGGCGGTGGAGTTGACGCTCCAGAAGGACCGCCGCCCCATCGTGGCGCGCAGGCGCGCGCCCGCGGCGCCAGCCTCCTCGACGCGGGCTTCGCCGAGGACGGGGATGAAACGTTCCAGGGGCTGGGCCGAGACCTCCACCTCGCGGAGCCCGTCGGCCGCCTTGCCGGGGATCGTGGTCATGAGGAACACATGGGATGGGCGGGGCGGCGGTGCAACGGTGGCTGGAGTTGCCGCGCGGCGAACGTCGCCGCCGTGATATAGGTGGCGAGGAGGCACCGCATGCGCTCGCGCCCGTTCCTGCTGCCGGCGTTGCTCACCGCCGCTCTGACCGCCTGCGGCGGCAGCGGTCAGTCCTCGATCGCCCACGACGACGGCGGCGCGCCGGACGGCGCCGGGGCCGACGCCCGGGCGGGCGGGGACGCGTCGCTCGCCTGGTGGCAGCCCGACCCGCAGGGGCGCCAGACCGAGGGCGATCTCGCGGCGGCGGACCCCGAGTTGCTCATCGTCACCGGCGAGGCGCTGCGCGACGCCTGCAGGGCCCCGACGAGGACTCCGCGGCCGAGCGCTTCATCATCGGCCCGCACGGCGGCGTCGCCTACGTCGGCAACACCGGCGTCGGCCTCGGCCCGATCGGCGGGTCGCAGTTCCTGCACGCGGTCTTCGACGGCCTCTTCAAGCAGGACCGGCGCCGGCTGGGCGAGGCGTTCAACCACGGCCACGCCACCATGCGCTCGGTGTCGCTCAGCATGATGATGGTGCCGATGGTGGTCACCGACGACTCCGAGTGGTGGACGCACATGGGCGTCATCCTCCTCGGCGACCCGGCCCTCGAGGTGTGGACCGCGGAGCCCGCCGTCGCGGCCATCGACGCGCCCGCGACCTACGGCCCGGGCTACCAGGACCTGACGGTGCGCGTCACCGCGGGCGGCGCGCCGCTCGCCGGGGCGCGG
This sequence comes from Polyangia bacterium, assembly GCA_036504295.1. Taxonomy (GTDB): domain Bacteria; phylum Myxococcota_A; class Polyangia; order JACRCY01; family JACRCY01; genus DASXVK01. The sequence goes on along the minus strand of DASXVK010000445.1, from coordinate 1,072 downwards.
CTCACGGCCGTGAAGAGCGGCGACTTCATGCTCGCGGCCGCGACCGACGCCCAGGGCGTGGCGACGTTCACGTTCCTGCCGCGCGGGCCGGCGCCGATCCGCATCGGCGTGGCCGCGCCGAACGTCGTCGGGGCGCGCGCGGAGGTGCTGCCGGAGGGGTAGGGCAGCTCAGCGGCGGTTCGGGTCGTACGGCTGCGCGGGGTAGCCGCCCGACGGCTGCGGGGGCTGGCCATACGGCGCGGGCTGGGCCGGGTAGCCGCCCGACGGCTGCGGCGGCTGCTGGGGCTGACCGTAGGCGCCCGGCGCGGGCGGAGCGCCGTAGGCCTGGGGCGGCGGAGCGCCGTAGGCCTGCGGGGGCGGGGTGAACGCGGCCTGCGGCTGCTGCGCCACCACCCGGGCACGCCGGCGCCGGCGCAGGCCCGCGAAGGCGGCGAAGATCCAGTACCCGCCGACGATCATCAGCACGGCCGGGGCCCCGAGGCGCCAGCCCCACTGGATGCCGTCCCAGTCCATCGCCGACTTGGTGGTGAAGGAGCGCACGTTCTCGGGGTTCTTGGGGTCGTAGATGACCTTCACCTGGGTGCCGTTCGCCACCGGGCCGCCGAGCTCGAGGCGCGCCCGCTTCTTGCCCGCGTACTGCACCTGGTGGTAGTGCACCAGACGGCGGCTGCGGCGGCCGGAGCGCACCCACTCGGGCGAGTACGACTGGGTCGTGGCCATGACCACCTTGCCGCGGTCACGCAGGTCCGTCATCTCGTCCCACGCGACGAACGTGGAGCCGAGGAAGGCGAGGCCGCCGACCAGGAAGAAGGCGCCGTACACGAAGTTGCTCAGACGGTTCCACATGCTTCCCCTCACACGACTGCGGTGAGCCCCACGGCCCCCGGGCCGCGGCCGATGATATCACGCGTGGCCCGGCCGCTGCACAACGGTTCGCAGTCGCCGCGCAGGTGCGGTATGCTGGGGCGAGACGTGCGCGCGCCGGTCCTCACGTGGTGCCTGGTCGTGCTCGCCGGCTGCGGCGCGAGCGAGCGCGCGGGCGCGGTCGACGCCCCCGCGGCCGCCGACGCCG
>DASXVK010000444.1:0-7075 GCA_036504295.1 Polyangia bacterium | reverse complement strand
TCGCGGTGGCGCACCTGGTGCGCCACCGCCGCCTCCCCCCCGCCCACCTGCGCTTCTTCGGCGGCGCCGCCGCGGCCACGGTCGTGCTCGTGGCGCTGAGCGTGGCCGCGACGGGGCTGAGCGCCTACCCGCGCTTCGCGGAGCACATCCGGCTGCACAGCGCCGTGCCGCTGACGAACAACATGGGCCTCCGCGTGCTCGTGGCGCGGCTGGCGGACCGCCCGGCCGCGACCCCGACGGCCGGCCGCGCGCGTCTTTCCAGCTTCCGGCTCGAGCCGCGCGGCGACCCGACGCCGCATGCGCGCGCGACCGCCGCCGAGGCCGCCGCGCCCGCCCCGACCACCGCGCCGGCGTTCCCGCGCCTGCAGGTCCCCGGCGCGGCCGGCGACAGCGCCGCGCGCCCGACCCGGCTCGTGCGGGCCGGGGCGGCCGCTGCTCCGCGACCGAGCCGGCCGGCGACGCCGTTCGGGCGCGCGGTCTTCTACGCGCTCGGCGCGGCGCTCCTGGCGCTCTTCGGCGCGGTCACCTGGCGCCTGCGCAGCCTCTGGGCGGCCGAGGCGCTGGGCATCGTCCTCGTCGCCGGCGCCATCGAGCTGACCTGCTACTACTACTCGCTGTTCCTGATCGCCGCGCTGCTCGCGCGGGTCGCGCGCCCGCTCGAGCGGGCGGTGCTCGCGGCGGCCGCGGCGAGCGCGCTCCTGGTGGCCTGGCCGCGGATCGCGACGGCCTGGGTGGACCGCTACGCGGCGCAGAGCGCCGTCTTCCTGGGGCTCGCGGTGGCGTTGCTGGTGGCGTTCGCGTGGCGCCGGGGGGGCGCGGGGGCGAGGGAAAGGACCTAGCAGCCGTTGGCCGTCAGACAGTCGCTCCAGGCGGTGTACAGCGAGTTCGAGCCACAGGACGACGGCGGGCTCGAGGCCGAGATGCAGGACAAACAGGCCGTGTTGGCGACGCACGCATCCAGGGGAGAGCAACAACTGGCATTGACGCACGACTCGAACGTCGGGTCGCCGAAATGCCCCGTGGCACAGGTGCCGCCGCCACCGCCACCACAGTTCGTGCTCGCGCAATCCTCGAAGGCGGTCATCTGCGCGTTGGAGCTGCAGCCCGTGGTGGTCGAACCGGTCTCGCAGGCGAGGCACGTGGTGTTCGCGACGCACGCGTCGAAGGACGTGCAGCAGTACTGCGACAGGCACGCGTCCGTCGTCGTGTCGATGGTGTAGCTGGAGCCGCAGATTCCCCCAGTGCCGCCACCGCCGCCGCCACCGCCGCCACCGCTACAGTTCGTCGACGCGCAGCTCGAGAAGGCAGTCAGCTTCGTGTTCGTGCTGCAGCCCGTCGCCGTCGGATTGCCGAGGCACGCGGTGCAGGCGGTATCTGCGATGCACGCGTTGAACGGGGTGCAGCAGCTCGCCGTCAGGCACGCATCGGTGGTGGCATTGCCCGTGCTGGCGCCGGAGCCGCACACGTCGGTGGTCCCGCCGCCGCCGCCGCCACCGCCACCGCCGCTGTTGCAGTTCGTCGACAGGCAGCTCGCGAAGGCGGTCAACTTCGTGTTCGAGCTGCAGCCGGTCGCCGTCGGGTCCGCGAGGCACGCCTGGCAGGCGGTATCGGCGAAGCAGGGGTTGAAGCTCGAGCAGCAGTTCGCGTTGACGCACGTGTCGACGGTCGCGTCGCCGAAGCTGGCGCCGGAGCCGCAGATGCCGCTGCCGCCGCCGCCCGCGCCGCCGCCGCCACCACCACCACCACCGCTGGTGCCGCAGCTATTCACGGCGCAGGCGTTGAACGTGGAGAAGGCCGTGTTCGTCGCGCAGCCGGAACCGCCGGGGTTCGTCAGGCACGCCGCGCACGCCGCGTCCGCGTGGCACGCGTCGAACGACCCGCAGCAGTTGTTGTTGATGCAGAGATCGAGCGCGTCGGTGCCGAAGCTCGCCGCCGTGCCGCACACACCGCTGGTCCCGCCGCCGCCGCCCGGTCCGCCACCGAAGTGCCCCGTACCTCCGTCGGTGTGGTAAGTGCTGCCGGGGAGACTTGCCTGGGCGGTGCACCCGACCGTGCCCGCCAGGGCCGCGACTGCGAGTAGCCGTGCTGCCGTGTGCATGGTGCCTCCCGCTTCTCGGTGCGACTGGTTCAAAGCCAGCTCGGGCTGGCGTCAATCCTCGATCGTGTCAGGCGTCGCGGCGGCGCAGGGCCAGGGCGAGCGCCACGACCAGCAGCGCCGCGGCGCCGGCCGGGCCGCCCGCGCGGCCGGCCGCCTGGCAGCCGCCGCCCACCTCGCGCGTCGCGAGCGCGCTCGCGGGCGCGGCGGAGAACGGCGCGCCGCAGAGCGACATCCCGGAGACCTGCTGGCACACCGCGCTGTGCGGGCAGTCGTGGTCGGTCGCGCACTGCTGGGTGCAGTAGCCGTCGCCGGTCTGCCCGTCGACGCAGATGCCGGAGTCGCAGTCGGTGTTGCGCGTGCAGGCGGCGCCGGTCGTGCCCGGGGTCTGCAGCCAGGCGGTGCACTGCCCGTTGATGCAGTCGAAGCCGGACGGACACGGGTTCTCGCTGCTGCAGCCGCCCGCCTGCTGCGGCACGCACTGGCCGTTGACGCAGTCGGCGCCGGCCGCGCACGGGCTCGACGCGGAGCAGCCGGTCGGCTGGGCGCCGGTCCCCACCGTGATCTGGATGGTGGCCTCGCCGGTGCCGCCGTCGTTCCCCTGCGCGCGCACCTTGATCTGGTGGCTGCCCTGGGCCACGCCGAGCAGGCCGAAGCTCCACGGCGCCACGGTGAGCGTCTGCGTGACGGTGCCGTCGATGAGCAGGTCGGCCCTGGACACGCCGGCGCTGGTCGTGATGGTCGCGTTCACGGTGAACGACGTGCCCTGCGTCGAGCCGTTCGCGGGCGACGTGATGGCGACGGCGACCGGCTGGCTCGGCTGGCTGCTCGCGCCCGCGTACTGCGTGATGAAGTCGGCGAACGCGTCGACGCGGGCGTTCGCGCCCTCCTGGACGCAGCTCTGGTCGCCGAACGAGGTCACGCCGACGAGCACCTCGACGCCGCCCATGGTGAGGAACATGGGGCCGCCGGAGTCGCCCTGGCACGTGCCGCTGTAGCCGTTGCCGTAGTAGATGAAGGAGTCGTCCATGCCGGTGATGACCGCGTTCACCGTCCGGCGCGTGCCGTTGCCGCTCTGCTGGCTCGCGTTCGTGACGCCGTAGCCGACGAGCGTGACGGTCTTGCCGCTGATGTCGCCCAGGGGGTTCTGCTGCCACGCCATCGCCGGCTGCGGCGCGTCCTGCGCGAGCAGCCACACCGAGACGTCGTTCACCGGCTGCCCGTTCGAGAGCATGCCGTACTGCGGGTGCGCGTGCGCGGCCGAGACCGCAACGGACTGACCGGACGACCCGACGCTGGTGCCGAAGAAGACCTTGCAGTCCGACGGCCGGAACGTGGCGCCCTGCTCCTGGAACATCTTCTGCATCTCGACGACGCAGTGGCCCGCGCTCACCACCGCGCGGTTCGCGATGACGGTGCCGGAGCAGAACTGGCCGGTCTGGGGGTGCGTCAGCGCGACCACCGAGAGGTGGCTCTGATCGACCGACCCGTTGATGATGGGCCGCCGCGTCAGGGTGAACTGCGACCCGTCCGGGCTCGGCGCGCACGCCGCTGCCACCGCGAGGACCGCCAGGAGGCTCGAGAGGACCAGGACGCGAATGCGGGAAGAGCTCATGGGGCCGTTGCTCCTTCTTTTCCCGCCATCCCCCAAAGCAAACCGCGCGCCAGATCCGTGGACTGTGGGGCGTGGTGCGCCTGTGTGTGCAGATCCGGGCACTTGGAGAGTGCGACCTTCCTTACGTGCGCCGCCGCGAGCGCCTGAGATCGCGCTCACCTGTGGGCGTGTGACCCGACGTGGGGCTTGCAGCCCACAGGGGCGCCACCACCCCGGCGCCCGCGCCGACCGGTGGGCGGGCTCCGGCGCCGCCCGCGTTGCTCCCGGGATCCCGAGGCGTTACGATACGACCCATGCCGGAGCGGACCGCCGCCATCGTGGTCATCGGCAACGAGATCCTCAGCGGCAAGACCGAGGACACCAACTCGCGCTTTCTCATCCGTGAGCTGCGCGAGCTGGGCGTGCGCCTGATGCGCATGCACGTGGTGCTCGACGATCCCGCGGAGATCGGGGCCGCCACCGTCGCGTGCGCCGAGCGCTACGACTACGTCTTCACCTCCGGCGGCGTCGGGCCGACCCACGACGACCTCACCATCGCCGCCATCGCGCGCGCGTTCGGCCGGGCCGTCGTCCGCCACCCGGAGCTCGAGCGCCGCCTGCGCGACCACTACGGCGCGGCCGTCGCCGAGCGCAACCTGCGCATGGCCGACCTGCCGGTCGGCGCCGAGCTCGTCGGCGGGGACGTGCTGCGCTGGCCGGTCGTGGCGCTCGGCAACGTCTACATCCTGCCGGGGGTCCCCGAGATCTTCCGCCGCAAGTTCAGCGCCATCCGCGAGCGCTTCCGCCACGTGCCCTTCCACGTGCGGGCGCTCTTCTCGGGCGAGGACGAGGGCTTCCTCGCGGGCTTCCTCGACCGGGTGGTCGCCGCCTTCCCGGACGTGGAGATCGGCTCCTACCCGCGCTTCGCCGACGGCGCCTGGCAGGTCAAGATCACGTTCGAGTCGCGCGACGGCGCGCGCGTGGACGCGGCGCTCGCGGCGCTCGTGGCGCTGCTGCCGCCGTCCAGCGTGACCGGCGTCGAGTAGCGCCGCCGCAGCCGCCGCGCGGCGCTGCGGGCGAGCGAGGCCGCACTGAGCAGCAGCATCAGCGTCGAGGGATCGCCGGCGCCGGGCGCCGTGCTGCACCCGCCGACCTCCGGCCGACCGGGCACGAGGTGGACGCCCGGCGGCAGCGTGACCTCCGCGACGGCGACGGTCGAGGATGCGAGCAGGAGCGCGACCAGGAGCAGGCGGGCCATGACCACCTCCGGGCCCGGGGCGCTGCAGCGCGCGTGCCACGCGGCCGGCCGGATCGCGCGCCCCGGATCCCGCGGGGTTAGCCCGCGTCAGCCGCGCGTGCGCCCGGGGCGCACGCGACACGGATGTCGCAGCCATCGACCCGAGCTGCAAAGCGCGCGTCGCGAGTCGCCTCGCGCAAGTTGCCGCATTGCAAGGACAAAACACGCGATCATGCCTCTCCATCGGCGCCGCTATGACACGCGCGCCCTGCCCCGCGCGACAGGATCGTCACCCGCCGCCCATCCGGGCGGGGGCCCGCCGCGGGCCGTTTGACGCCTCGCGGTCGGCACGCTACGTTTCGCGCCATGCCCGAGAGACTGCAGTCGGTGAAGGGGATGAACGACGTCCGTCCGCCCGAGACGGCGAAGTGGCTCTTCATCGAGAAGCGCTGCCGCGCGGCGCTGGAGACCCACGGCTACCGCGAGATCCGCACGCCGCTGTGCGAGTACACGCAGCTCTTCGCGCGCTCCATCGGCGAGGCCACCGACATCGTCGAGAAGGAGATGTACACCTTCGACGACCGTGACGGCCGCTCCGTCACGCTGCGGCCGGAGGGCACGGCGAGCGCGGTGCGGGCCTACGTCGAGCACGCCATCGGCAAGCAGGAGCCGGTCACGCGGTGGTTCTACATCGGCCCGATGTACCGCCACGAGAAGATGCAGCGCGGGCGCTACCGCCAGTTCACGCAGATCGGCGCCGAGGTCTTCGGCGTGGCCGAGCCGACGCTCGACGCCGAGATGATCTGCATGCTCGCGAGCCTGCTCACCGACCTCGGCGCGCAGGACGTCGTCACCTACATCAACAGCCTCGGCCGCGGCGAGGACCGCACCGCGTATCGCGCGGCGCTCACGACCTACCTCGAGGGGCGGGTCGGCGAGCTCTGCGACGACTGCAAGCGGCGCCTCGGCGCGAACCCCCTGCGGATCCTCGACTGCAAGGTCCCGGGCTGCACGATCGTCGCGGCCCAGGCCCCGCTCATCCTCGATCACCTCGGCGCCGAGAGCCGCGCGCACTTCGACGGCGTGCGCCAGGCGCTCGACGCGCTCGAGGTGCGCTACGAGGTCGACGCGCGCATGGTCCGCGGGCTCGACTACTACACCGGCACCATCTTCGAGGTGCGCGGCCGGGGCGGCGAGCTGGGAAGGTCGCAGAACGCGATCTGCGGCGGCGGCCGCTACGACAACCTCGTCGAGGAGCTGGGCGGCCCGCCGACGCCCGCCATCGGCTTCGCGATGGGGCTCGAGCGCCTCGCGATGGTCGTCCCGGGAGAGCCCGAGACCTACGACCCGGCGACCGAGGTCTTCGTCGCGCACCACGGCGACGCGGCGCGCCTGTGGGCGCTCAAGACCGCCGAGCGCCTGCGGGCCCGCGGCTACCGCGTCGAGCTCGATCACCGCGCCTCGAGCATGAAGGCGCAGCTCAAGCGCGCCGACCGCTCCCGCGCGCGGCTCGTCCTGCTCGCCGGCGAGAACGAGATCGCCACGAACAAGATCTCCATCCGTGACATGAAGGAAGGCACCCAGCGCGAGATCGCCGCCGACGAGCTGCTGCCCGAGCTCAAGCGGCTGCTGCACTGACCGGCGCCGTTGGCAATGCAACACGGAGACACCGAGGCACGGAGAGCGGACGGGTCCCGTCACTCCAACCCAAGAACCTCCGTGCCTCCGTGTCTCCGTGTTGCATTCACGCCTTCCGCCGGCGCAGCAGCAGCGCGCCGCCCGCGCAGGAGAGGCCGAGCACCGCGAGCCAGAACGCGCGCCTGCGGTTCACCGCGCCGTGGTCGGCGCTCGCCGACGGCAGGAGCGCCGCGGCCTCGGCGAGGCCGGCGACCGGCGCCGCCGCCGGGCCGCAGCGGTAGTCGCAGGCCTGCCCCACGCAGCGCCACGCGCCCGCGCAGGCCGGGTGCGCGAGGCCGGCGCAGTCGGCGTCGCCGCGGCAGACGCCGGCCGGGCGCGCGCCGAAGCTGAAGCTGTCGATGAGCTCCCCGTCGAGCCGCACGACCGCCACCTCCACCGCGTCGCCGGCGACGTGGATCCGCACGAAGTGGTGGGCGCTCTCGAAGAGCACCGAGGCCGCCGCGTCGTCGCG
>DASXVK010000443.1:0-7968 GCA_036504295.1 Polyangia bacterium | reverse complement strand
CCCGCCGCCCCAGCAGGAGCTGCGACAGGCTGCGCATGTTGGGCACGCTCACGACGAGCAGGCCGCCGGCCCCGAGCACGCGTCCGGCCGCCGCGACGAAGGCGGCGGGATCCGGCAGGTGCTCGAGCGTCGCCCACATCGCCACGGTGTCGGCGCTGGCCTCGTCAAGGAAGCCGGCGGTGAAGTCGCCCTCCCGCGCATCCAGCCCCAGCGACCGCGCGTACGCACACGACGGCCCGGCGATGTCCACGCCCACGGTGCTGGTGAACCCGGCGCCCTGGGCCGCGGCGAGGAACGATCCCGTCGCGCAGCCGACGTCCACGAGTCGGCCGCGGGCCCCCGCTCGCCGCAGGAAGGCGAGCTCCCGGCCGTAACGTTGGGGCGCGAAATCCTGGCGCAGCTTCTCGCGATTCGTGAAGTACTCGCGGCCATAGCGCGCGTAGTGCGCCGCGAGCGCGTCGGCGGCGGGCACCGGATTGATGTAGGTGAGCCCGCAGTCGTGGCACCGGACGAAGTCGCAGCCCTGCTTGTGAAAGAGCGGCCGCGCGCTGGTGGCCTGGCACACCGGGCAGGAACGCTGGAGCTCGACGGCCATCGGAGTCTCCTCACGCGCGCGCTTCGCGCAGCCACAGCTCGAGGATGAGCAGCAGGTACACGAGCGTCGCCCAGTTGCGCTCCGGCAGCACCTCGCCGGCCAGCAGGCGGTCGACGAAGGCGCCGTCGAGGTAGTCCCGCACCCGCGCCGACGGCGCCGCCAGCGTGTCCGCGATCAAGGGCCGGAGGTCGCCCCGCAGCCAGGCCGCGAGCGGGATCTCGAAGCCGCGCTTCGCGCCGCGCACGACCGCGTCGGGCAGCCGGCCGGCGTACGCGTCCCGCAGGAGCGCCTTGAGGGTGAGGCCGTGGAGGCGGTGCCCGTCGGGCTGCGCGGCGGCGTGCTCGGCGACCACGTGGTCGAGCAGCGGCGAGCGCCCCTCGAGCGACGCGGCCATGGTCGCCATGTCCATCTTGACGAGCAGGTCGCTCGGCAGGATGACGTTGACGTCCATGAACAGCTGGGTGTCGAGGGCCGAGAGGCCGGGAGGCATCATCGCCTCGAGCCACGCCTCGGTGGGCCGCTGCGGCCCGCGCCGCCAGAACGCGCGCTTGTCCGCCTCGAGGAGCGCGTCCATCGTCCACGTCAGGTAGCGCGCGCCGGGCCGCTGCCCGAGGCCCCGCAGGAAGCGGCTGCCGAAGCCGGCCGCCGACCGGCGCTCGCCGCCGGCGCCGCGCAGCAGCGCGCGCCAGACGCCGCCCGCGAGGGCGCCGGCCGCGGCGGGCACCCGGCCGCCGAGGCGCGCCGCGAGGTAGCGGCGGTAGCCGCCGAAGACCTCGTCGCCGCCGTCGCCGTTGAGGACCACGGTGACGTGCTCGCGCGCCAGGCGCGAGATGGCGAGGCTCGGGATGGCGCTCGAGTCGGCGAAGGGCTGGTCGTAGTGGCGCACCACCCGCTGCACCTCGTCGAGCGGGGCGACGGCGAGCGGGAGCACCTCGTTCGCGATGCCGAGCGCGCGCGCGGTGTTCGCGGCGACGGCGGCCTCGTCGAGCGCCGGGTCGCCGGTGGAGACGGTGAAGCTCTGCAGCCCGCCGACGGCGCGGGCGGCCTCGTACGCGACCACCGACGAGTCGACGCCGCCCGAGAGGAAGATGCCGAGCGGCACGTCGCTGCGCAGCCGCAGCCGCACCGCCTCGCCGACGAGCGCGCGGGTGCGCTCGAGGGCCTCGCCGTAGGACCCGCGCTGCTTCACCCGGTAGTCGAGGTCCCAGTAGCGCGTGATCCGTGTGCCGCCGCGCTCGGCGACGAGGACGTGGGCCGGCGGCAGGGCGAGCGCCCCCTCGTAGATCGTCGCCGGCTGGGGGACGACCGCGAGCGAGAGGTAGTCGTAGACGCTCTGGTCGGACACGGTCACCGCCATGCCGGCGGCCGTCATGAGCGGCCGCAGCGCCTTCAGCTCCGAGGCGAAGAGCACCGCGCCGGCGCCCGGCTGCGCGTAGTAGAGCGGCTTCTTGCCGAAGCGGTCCCGGCCGAGGACGAGCCGCTGCGCGCGCGCGTCCCACAGCGCGAAGGCGAACATCCCGCGCAACCGGCGGCAGAGGTCGGGCCCCTCGTCCTCGTAGAGATGGGCCAGCACCTCGACGTCGGAGGCGGTGCGGAGCCGGTGGCCGCGTCCTGCGAGCTCCCGGGTCAGCTCGAGGTAGTTGTAGATCTCGCCGTTGCAGACGACGACGACGGTGCCGTCCTCGTTCGTGAGCGGCTGGTGCCCGCCGGCGAGGTCGATGATCGAGAGGCGGCGCATCCCGATGGCGACCGGGCCGTCGGCGTAGCTGCCCTCGTCGTCGGGGCCGCGGTGGGCGAGGCGCGCGAGGGCCGGCGCGAGCGCGGGCGGGCGGCCGCCCGGGACGAGGGCGCCGGCTATGCCGCACATGGCGTCACCGCCGGGAGGCGCGCGGCCTCCCGCAAGAGCGCCCCGAGGCGCGGGGCCGTGACGGCGAGGGCGTAGCGCTCCTCGACCAGACGCCGCCCGGCGCGACCCATGGCGGCGCGCCGCGCCGGGTCCGCGCGCAGCGCGGTCAGGGCCGCCACCCACTCGGCGGGGCGGTCGGCGCGATAACCGTTCACGCCGGGTTGGATGATCTGCGTGTTCACCCCCACGCTCGAGCCGACGACCGGCCGGCCGCAGGCGAGGTACTGGATGAGCTTGAGGCCGCACTTGCCGCGCTCGAACGGCGAGTCCGGCAGCGGCATGACCCCGACGTCGACGTCGGCCAGGTCGCGCGCCTCGGTGGCGGCGGACCACGGCCGCACCTCGACGGGCACGCCGGGCAGGTCGAGGCGGCCGGCGCCGATGGCGAGCACGCGCGCCCGCCCGCCCGCGCACACGGCCCGCAGCGGCGCGGCGATGGCCGCCAGGAACGGCGCCGTGAGCGGCGTCCCGATCCAGCCGATCGTGAAGACGCCGCCGGCCCGCGGCGGGGAGACGGCGTAGCGCTCGAGGTCGACCACCGTCGGCAGCACCGCGACCCGCGGGGCGCCGGCGCGGCGGGCGCGGGCGGCGATGTAGTCGTTGCCGGCGATGACGAGGGCCGCCCCGCGCATCACCGCGTCGATCTTGGCGCCGAGGACCAGCCGCACGAGGGGCGAGCCGTGGGCGTCGTAGCGGTGGAACTCCGCGTCGTCGTAGTCGACGACGTAGGGCACGCGGCGCGCCCGCACCAGCCGCTCGAGCGGGGCGGGGATGAAGGGCAGCGCCTCCTTCTCGAGCCAGACGAGGTCGAAGCTCCGCGCGCCGGCCAGCGCCCGCAGCCGCCGCGCATAGGCCGCGAGGATGAGCCCCGGCGCGCGGCGGCCGGTGCGGTAACGCTCGTCGAGGTACGCCGCGTCGAGCAGCGGCGCCGCCTCGACCTCGAGGCCCTGCGCGGCCAGCGCCGGGAGGTACTGGAAGAACCGGTACCGGCTGCTGGCGCCCGACGGGGCGTACCGTGGCAGAGCGAGGACGCGCACGCCTACGCCCCGGGGTGCTCGGCGAAGAAGCGGCCGAGCGCGTCGCGCCAGTGGGGCATGGGCGAGAGGCCGTGCAGCCGCAGCGCGCGCTTCTCCAGCCGCGAGTTGCGCGGCCGCGGCGCCGGCCGCGGGTACTCCTCGGTCGCGCACGCGACCACCGGCCGCGCCGTCGGCCGCTGGGTGAAGATCGCCTGGGCCAGCTCGAACCACGAGGCCTCGCCCTCGCAGGTGAGGTGCAGCGTGCCCGCGATCGGGACCTCGAGCAGCTCCTGGATGCGCGCGGCCACTGCGTCGGTCGAGGTCGGATTGCCGATCTGGTCGCTGACGACCTTGAGCGGCCCGCCGCCGTCGGCGCCGAGCTTGAGCATCGCGTGCACGAAGCTCGGCCCGCCCGGGCCGTAGAGCCAGGCGATGCGCAGGATGAGGTGGTCCGGGCAGTGCGCGCGGATGGCCTCCTCGCCGGCGAGCTTGCTCTGGCCGTACACGGTGCGCGGCCCCGGGGCGTCCCACTCGTGGTAGGGGCGCGGGCCGTCGCCCGGGAAGACGTAGTCGGTCGAGAGCGCGATGAGCCGCGCCCCGAGGCGGCCGCAGGCGCGGGCCACGTTGGCCGAGCCGACGGCGTTCGCGCGGAACGCCGCGTCGGGCTCCGCCTCGCAGCGGTCGACGGCGGTCATGGCGGCGCAGTGGATGACGGCCTGGGGCCGCAGCGCCGCGAGCGCCGCGTCGAGCGCGCGGGCGTCCGCGATGTCGGTCTCCGGCAGGTCGAGGATCGCGACCTCGTGATCCGCGAGCCGCCGCGCGAGGGTGCGGCCGAGCATGCCGCGGCCGCCGGTGACGACGATCTTCATGGCGTGCCGGGGGCCCGCGTCACGTGATCGGCTCCATCGTGAGGATCTGCCGCAGGTAGGCGGCGTAGGCGCTCTTGCCCATCGCGTCCGCCTCGGCCGCGACGGCGGCCTTGTCGATCCAGCCGCTGCGCCAGGCGATCTCCTCGAGGCAGGCGACCTTGAGCCCCTGCCGCTCCTCGATGGCCTCGATGAACGTCGTCGCCTCGAGCAGGCTGCGGTGCGTGCCGGTGTCGAGCCACGCGAAGCCGCGGCCGAGGCGCTCGACGCGCAGGTCGCCGCGCTCGAGGTAGACGCGGTTGAGGTCGGTGATCTCGAGCTCGCCCCGGGGGCTCGGCTTCAGCGCGGCGGCCAGGTCGCACACGTCCGGCCCGTAGAAGTAGAGCCCGGGGACGGCGTAGTGGCTCTTCGGCGCCGCCGGCTTCTCCTCGAGGCTCACGGCCTTGCCGGTCGCGTCGAACTCGATGACGCCGTAGCGCTCGGGGTCGCGGACGGGGTAGCCGAGGATGAGGGCGCCGGTCTGCAGCGCGGCCATGCGCCGGAGCTTGGCGGTGAGCCCCTCGCCGTAGAAGATGTTGTCGCCGAGCACGAGGGTCCCCGGACCGCCCGCCAGGAAGTCGCGGCCGATGACGAAGGCCTGGGCCAGCCCCTCCGGCCGCGGCTGCTCGGCGTACTCGAAGCGCATGCCGAGCCGCGCCCCGTCGCCGAGCAGGCGGCGGAAGAGCGGCAGGTCGTGCGGCGTCGAGATGACCAGCACCTCCCGGATCCCGGCGAGCATGAGCACGCTCAGCGGGTAATAGATCATCGGCTTGTCGTAAACCGGCAGGAGCTGCTTGCTCACCACCTTGGTCAGCGGGTGCAGCCGGGTGCCGGCGCCGCCGGCGAGGATGATGCCTCTCAAAACCGCCCTCCTTGGAGGCAGATACCGTAGGCCACGCGACGGCGGAGTTCAAGGTGCCGGCGCCGCGTCGGTCCTTGACGCTGGCCCGGGCCCGAGGGTATATGAGAGCGCGTGGAACTGCCTGACCGCCGCCGCCTCGCGACGTGGTCCGTCTTCACCGTCGGCTTCTATCTCTCGGCCGCGCTCTGGTGCACCGCGCCGGCCGCGGCGCAGGAGGGCGGCCGCGGTGCGGATGACGCCGCATCGGCGGCACCGAAGTCCGCCCGCGACCCGCAGATGCCGAACGCGCCACCTGACGCGGGCGGCACCTTGCAGGAGGAGGTCCTCGACCCGGCGCGCTACATCGTCGGCCCCGGGGACCTCCTCGCGTTGACGTTCTGGGGCGTGCAGAACTTCAACCACCGGCTGCGCGTCGACCCACAGGGCCGCCTGTTCGTTCCCAATGTCGGCTACATCGCCGTCGCCGGGCAGAGCCTGGCGGCCGTGGACAAGGCCGTGGGCGCCCGCGTGCGGGCCGCCTACCCGCGGCTCAAGTACGGGCTCATGCTGCTGCAGCCGCGGCGCTTCGTCATTCACGTCGCGGGGCTGGTGAAGAATCCCGAGGCCTACGCGGTCACGGCGCTCACGCGCGTGAGCGCGGTGCTGACCCTCGCCGGGGGCCGGGCGCCAGGCGGCAGCATCCGCAACATCCAGGTGCGCCGGGCGGGCGCCGTCATCCTGGCCGACCTCGTGCCGTTCCTGCAACTCGGCGATCGCTCCCAGAACCCCTTCGTCCTGGAGGGCGACGTCATCTACGTGCCGCCGGCCAGGCTCGAGGTCGCCATCGACGGGGCGGTGTACCGGCCGGGCGCCTACGAGCTGCGCGCCGGGACCCTCGAGGAGCTGCTCGCGCTCGCCGGCGGCGCGGCCGAATACGCGAGCACCACTCTGCCGATCCGGGTGCTGAATCGCCGCGGCGGCGATCGCGTCGCCAACGTGCGCCTCGGCGCGCTCGGCAGCGCGGGTCTCGGCGCGACCGTCCTGCGCCACGGCGACCGGGTCATGGTCCCCTCCTCCGTCGAAGGCGTGCCGCAGGTGATCGTCCAGGGCGCCGTCGGCAGCGCGCACGGGGTGCCGCAGGCCAGCCAGGACAAGCGCCTCGACACGGCCGGCTCGGCGATGCGCGAGGTCACGCTCGCCCTCCCCTTCTACGAAGGCGACACCGTGCGCATGATCCTCGAGCGCGCCGGCGGCCTGCTGCCCTGGGCGGACGCGCGCTCGGCCTCCGTCGAGCGGCGGGACGGGAAGGGCAAGGTGACGCGCTTCCCGGTCGACGCCCACGCCCTGCTCATACTCCGGGACATCACGAACGACCTGCCCCTGCGCGCGGGCGACATCGTCTACGTGCCCGCCGAGCGCGAGAGCATCATGGTGTCCGGGCCGGTGTACCGTCCCGGCCTGTACCAGTACAACCCGCGCTACACGGCGGCGGACTACGTCAACCTCGCGGGCGGCCCCACCCCGAACGGCACCACCTCGGGCGCGCAGGTCATCGCCAAGAATGGCTCGCGGACGCCGCTCGACAAGGCCGCCGTCGTCGCCCCTGGCGACACCGTCTCGGTCAAGCCGAAGGCGCTGACCACCTTCGAGTGGGTGCAGATCCTGCTCACGGCGAGCACGCTCCTGCTCTCCGCGGTGACCATCACCATCACGCTCCGCAAATAGACGCGGACCTAGACGAAGTTCCGCAGCGGCAGCGGCACCTCGCGGCCGGTCTTGGCGCTCTCGTAGATCGCCAGGATCAGCTCGAGGGACTTGCGGCCGTGGCGGCCGTCGGTGTCGGGCTCGGCCTCGCCGCGCAGCACCTTCACCACGTTCTGGTAGTAGGGCTCGTGGCCGAAGCCGTAGACCGTCGGCGGGCTCTGCTGCGCCGCCTCGACGAGCTTGTCGTCGTCGTCGTAGTCGGCGAACTGCCACACCTCGACGCGGTTCACGGCGGTGCCGCCGATCCGCGCCGTGCCCTTCTCGCCGATGACGGTGATGGACCCCTCGAGGTTGCGCGGGTAGGTGAGCACCGTGACCTCGATGACGCCGATGGCGCCCGAGCGGAAGCGCAGCACCGCGGCGCCGGTGTCCTCGGACTCGATGCGGCGGCCGAGCGTCGCGGTCTTCGCGAGGACCGACTCGACCGGGCCGATGAGCCACTGCACGAGGTCGACGTAGTGGCCGGCCTGGTTCATGAACGCGCCGCCGTCGAACTCCCAGGTGCCGCGCCAGCGGGCGCTGTCGTAGTACTCCTGCGGCCGCGACCAGAGCACCCGCGAGCTCACCATGTAGATGCGGCCGAAGCGCTCCTTGTCGAGGGCGCGCTTGAGCATCTGGATGGGCGGGTTGAGCCGGTTCTGCTTGACGACGAAGAGGTGCACGCGCGCCTGGTCGCAGGCGTCGACGAGGGCGTCGGCGTCGCGCAGGCGCGTCGCCATCGGCTTCTCCGAGATGACGTGGACGCCGCGCCGCGCGGCGGCGATGCCGTGCGCCGGGTGCAGCCCCGAGGGGGTGCAGATCGCGAGCACCTGCGGCTTCACGGCGTCGAGCATGGCCTCGAGCTCGACGAAGTGCGGCGCGCGCCAGCGCTCGCCGGCCTCGCGGGCGCGCTCGGGGACGACGTCGCAGACGCCGCACAGCTCGAGCTCGGGCAGGCGGGC
>DASXVK010000442.1:0-3579 GCA_036504295.1 Polyangia bacterium | reverse complement strand
CTGCGTGCAGCCAGACGGCACCGTGGCGCGACCGTACGATCCCGCCTGCGTGCCGTAGCGGCAGCGCGCGGCGATCGCGACGTCACCACCGGCGCCGTCGCAGCTCGAGCAGCCACGCCTCGATCGCCGCGGCGTTCGGCGCCTCCTCGGGCAGCGGTGAGGCGGCGTGCGCCTCGTCGAGCGCGGCGAGCGCCCGCTGGACCTTCACGACCCACTGGTCCCGCAGCGCCGGCGCCAGCTCGACGCGTTCGCCCGCGCGCTTGGTCGCCACGAGCTCGTGGGCCTCGCCGAGGCCGTACCCATCGAGCAGCTCGGTGACGTCGGTCACGACCTGGCCGGTGCGCAGGAGGTGCGCGCCCGTGAGCGCGGTGCGCAGGACGTAGAGCACCTTCTTGGCCGTGGGGGCGGTCGCGGTCTCGAAGTCGCGGAGCTGGCCCGCCGCGAAGCCGGCGTAGTGGCGGTAGTACCGCCGTGAGACCGCGGCGGCGGCGAGCGGGCGCAGGCCGTCGAGCTCGGGGGAGGTGCGGAGCAGGAGCGGGCCGAGGAGGCGCTCGAGGTAGTTGCCGTTGCCGGTGAGCAGCCCGCCGAGCACCCCGGCGATCTCGTTCGACGAGTAGTCCACCTCCACGCCGTCGATGATCTCGACGCGCGTCGCGTGCGTCGGCGGCGGCCGCAGCCCGAGGAGCCGGGGCGTGGGCTCGACGTGCACGGCCTTGAGGTCGAGGTCGGAGTCGGGCGAGGGGAAGCCGTAGGCGTGGGCGCCGCTCAGCGCGACCACGACGTGGGCGCGCGCCCGTCCCTCCTCGTCGAGCACCCGCTCGGCGACGGCGCGGGGGTGACCCGCGAGCTCGACCGGGCTCATGGCTCCTCCCACGACGCGGTCGGCGGCTCCGGGGCGTCCTGCCCGAAGGGTCCCGGCTCCCGGCCCAGCCAGCGCCGCGCGGCCTCGGTTCGCACGCGGCGCAGCAGGGCGTCGATGCGGCCGACGTCCGGATGGCGGAGCAACGGCGTGACCTGCCGTGCCTCCTCCAGCTCGGGCGTGAGCGCCTCCGCGACGCGCAGCACCTCGTCGAGCGGCACCGCGCCGCGCTTGATGGCGAGGAGCTGCTCGCGCAGCGGGCCGCGCACCTCGAGCTCGGGCGTCCCCCGCCGCAGCCAGTCGATGGCGGTCGCGATGAGGCGCACCAGGTTGTAGGCGTTCTTCGGGCGCAGGTCTCGCGGCAGCTCGAAGTCGCCCGCCGCGGTCCGCGCGAACTCGACCATCGCCTCGTAGCTCCGCGCCGTGAGCAGCCCCTGGTCGAACAGCGACCGGTAGAGCTGCTTGACGTACTGCTTCGACTGCAGCTCCAGGTCGGCGCGCGACGGCGCGACGCGTCGCCCGGTCTCGGCGAGCCGGCGTGCGGTCTCGTCGAGGCTGGGGGACGGGTCCTCGCGCAGCCACTCCAGGACCACCTCGCGGTGCTCGGCGAGCGCGAGCGACTGCTGCAGGCGCTTGAGCTGCGACAGCGCGTACCGACCGAAGCTGCCGTAGATCTCGGCGGTCACGAAGGCGTCGCGTGCCTCGAGCAGCCACGCGCCGATGGGGTCCGTGGGCCTGGCCGAGCGCACGAACAGCATCTCGAGCGTGTTCGGATCGGCCCGCACCGCCTGGTGCACCACGGCGTCGATCTCCCACACGGTGGCGCTGCCGTCGGCGCTGACGAGGACGCGGGGCGGCGCCGCCAGGCCGGCGGTCCAGGGGAACGGCAGGACGAACGCCCCCCGGACGTCGACGTCCGAGTCCTCGTCCGCGAGACCCCACGCGCGCGAGCCGACGGTCGCCTCCAGCACGGTGCAGGGCTTGAGCAGGCCCCACGCCGCCTCGCGCCGCTCGGCGAAGCGCACCTGCCCGAGCTTGCGCGGCACGAGCTCGTCGCGCAGGTAGCGGGCCACGCCGACGCCGACGATCTGAACGTCGAGCTCGTCGCCCTCGCCGGCGACGACCCGCCCCACGGCCCCTTGCGGGATGCGGCGCTCGCCGACGAGCCGGTCGACGCGGGTCGTGACCTCGGTCCCGTGCGGGAGCGGGACGGCGAGGGGGTCGAGGTGCGACAAGCCGCGCAGACGGAGGCCGCCCATGAGCGAAACATACCGTAACCGGCGGCGGCGGGCATCCGCGGCGACGCCGGGCGAAGCGGCCGCGCCGGCGCCCCGCGCAACACTCCTTCACATGCTCGCAACCGCGCGGCAACCGCGGCGCGGGATGCTGGTCCCGTAGGAGGTCCATCATGCGCCCGGCGGTCGGCCTCTCCTTGGTGCTGCTGCTCATCGCCCCCGGCTGTGAGATCGCCGTCGAGACGGGGCCCGGCGACGGGACGGACCTCGGTGGCGGCTGGTCCGACCCGGGGCCTGCGGACGACGGCGATGATGAGGGCGATGACGCGGGAGACGGCGACGACCCCGGGGACGGCGACGACCCTGGCGCCGCGGGCGAGGCGGTCGCGGTCGAGGGCGACCGCGCGGCGAGCGTCGCTCCGGCTCAGGCCTCGGCGAGGACCGCCGCGCTCTCGAGTTGCCCCTCGTGCTCCCAGAGGGCTCTCAGCGGGCCGGCCAGCAGCTCGCGCCGGGCCTCGGCGCGATGGAGGTCGAGTATGTGGCCCTTGAGCTCGGCGAGCCGCTGCGCGAGCGCGTCGAGGTAGCCGGCGCTCTGCTCGGTCGTGGACGCGATGCGCGCTCCGGCGGCGTCCTCGTCGCCGCCGAGCCGCGCGAGCCGGTCGACGGAGGTCGCGAGGCGAAAGGCGTGCCGCGCGAGCTGGTGGAGCCGCTCGTCCACGAGGCGGAGCTCGCGGTGGCTGAGGTGCCGGCCGTCGGCGCGTAGGAGCGCCAGGACCTCGACGAGGCGCGTGACCACGCGCCGCAGGTGCGCGATCAGCTCGGGCCGCGTGAGCGCGCGGCGCGTCCGGGCCAGATCGGCCACGAGCGCGGGGTCGAGCACCGCGAGCCGCTCCGCCGCGCCTTGCGGCTGGAGCGTGAGGCCGGGCGGCAGCAGCCGCGCCGCGCGTGCGACCAGCACCATCGCCATCACGCCCGCCGCGGCGGTCACGAGCGGCGCGGCGCACCAGACGCCCGCCGCGCCGATCACCGCGGCCACGGCGAGCTTGGCGTCGATCGCCCGACGGCGCGCGCCGGGGGTACAATCGCCCGATGCTGCGCTGCTTCGGCGTCGTGCTCGCGTTCCTCGTGCTCCCGCTCCCCGCCTGCGGCCGCTCCGCCCCGGGCACGGCGGAGGTGGTGGTCACGGCCACGTACGAGGGGCAGCCGGCGGAGGTGGTCGAGCAAGAGGTGACGGTCCCGCTCGAGCAGGCGCTCGCGGGCGCGCCGTGGGCGCGCCGCCTGCGCTCGGTCTCCGCGCGGGGGAGCGCGACCGTGCGCCTGCGGCTCGACCGCCGGGCGGACGTCTTCGCGGCGCGGCAGGACGCGCGCGAACGGCTCGAGCGGGTGCTGCGGCAGCTCCCGGACGGCGTGATGCCGGCGGTGTCCGGCGCCCGGGAGCCCGAGGTCGACGCCGGCCGCTACGTGCTCAGCGCGCCGGCGCTCGAT
>DASXVK010000441.1:0-7874 GCA_036504295.1 Polyangia bacterium | reverse complement strand
CACAACGCCATCAACGAGCGTGGCCACGCTCACTGCCAAATCGTCGGTTACTCCGAGCGGGGTCTTGTCAACGAGCTCGTCAGGTACCTTGAGGGGTACGGGGCGCGGCAGTTCCTCAAGGCGTTGCGATTCCCCCAGGCTACTCAAGATCGCGTCGCGGAGATTGCAGGCGCGCACGAGAAGGCGGTCCTCATCGTGGAGCCCGGCTTCTCGGAGTTTGGCGAGCCGGATCTGATCGCGAAAGACCGACTTGAAGCCGAGGCCCATGAAGCCGAACGTGCCGACGCCCTTGTGGGTGAGGCCGCGGGCGCACAGGTGCGTGACATCGGCCGGGGAGAACTCGTCGCCGTCGTGCTCGAACACGAGCGCGGCGCCGGTTGGGTCCGGCACGAACCGGAGCCGACGCGCGTGGGCGTCGACCGCGTTCTGCACGAGCTCGGCCACGTACGCCCAGTGGTCCGTGAACGTCTGCTGCAGGTCGCGCAGGGCGGCCCGCCCGGCCTCGGTGTCGTGCTGCGCCTGGTTCTGGCGCCGCACGCGGGCGATGAAGTCCGCGGGTGTGGGATCATCCTCGGACGGAGCGACGACGCAAGAGCGCATGCGCCACGAACCCCCTGACCGGGGCGCCGCCGGAGCGGCGCCCGCAGCGCCAGACTACCACCGCTCGCCCGTCGGCGAGAAGTGGGCGGAGGCACTCCGCTCAGTGCTCTGACTCAGGTCGCGCCCGGCGAGTGCCCTATGGCCTAGGCGAGCCGTGAGACCGTCGAGGGAGCCCGGCCCAGGTCGGCGAGGTCGAGCGTTTCTTGCCGTTCAATGCGCAAGCTGGCAATGCCTCGGATCCCGCCAGCTTGACAGGTTCTCGCTAACATTACCTGACATTCTTTCCATCATTTCCCGGGAGGAGGCGGCGGCCACGCCGGCCCGCCCGCACCCGGTAGATGGCGCCGCCCCCCCGGCCGCTGGCCTCGATGAACTGCTGCTCGACGAGCTCGCGCAGCTCCCGGTACGCGTCGTCGCGGTCGACCTTGTTGAGCTCCTGGTAGTCGCCGTTCGTGAAGTCGCGGTCGGCGAGGACGATGAGGGCGCGCTTCTGCCGCGTGTTGACCGGCAGGGCGCGGACCGCCCGCACCCAGGTCGTGTTCGTCGTCTTGAAGATCGGCTCGTTGCGCAGCACGACGCGGAAGGTCGCGGCGTCGCTCTCAAACTCGGGGAGCGGCAACCACGACTGACATCTCCTCGATCATGCGGAGCAGACGGCATAACAAGACCGGAGCGAGTTGCCTAGCTCCGGTTGGTGCGACGCGCCCAACTTGGGGAGGAATTGGCTGCGGTGAGGACTACGTGGTTCTGGCGGTCGGCAGTGGGACGACGGTGGCGCGCGCCACCGCGCTCACGGTCACGGTGTCAAGCGGCGCGCGGTCGTCCGCTGCATCCCACAGTTCACGATGCACTTCCTTGAGGTTTGGCGAGTGGATCAGGGTTATCGAGACACCCTCGTCCTTGGCCACCGCCACCGCAGGCAGGAAGTCGGAGTCTCCCGCGACTAGAACTGCTTGGTCGATACGCGACTTGGACGCCAAACGTACCAAGTCGACTGAGAACAGAACATCGACTCTCTTCTGCTGGTATTTCCAGTCGTTACGATATGTGTCCCAGATTCTGGCACAGCGGCCCTCCCTCACCTCGAACTTGGGGAGCTTCCGGAGGGACGCGAAGAACGACTGACGCGCGGCGAAACGCCTAGATTCGTCGGCGGTGGGCGGGTTGCTCTGCCACGGAGGGGCATCGTAGTAGTAAGTCCTCAGAATATCTGAGTTTGCAGCCAAATGACGCGCTAGCTTCTCGTAGTCGACCGGCGTCCCACCGTGATGCCGCTGAAGCACCTTGTTCAAGTACGCGCCGTCGATGAAGATCGCCACTCGCGCCATGAGTCTCTCCCCGCGCAAGCAAAGGGCGCTCTGGCTTGCGGCCGGAGCGCCCTTGAATTGACTCCTGACATCCCTTGTTCGAACGGAACGCCAGGGAAGATGACGCCTGTAAGATGACCACTAGCACGCTCTGGTGTCAAGCAGAAAACTCACGAACAAAAGCTCCAAGCGCTTCCGCGCTCGAATCCCCGGCGACCTCGCGGCTGGCACCGGCCCGCACTGTCGGCCGTACGCCGATCCCCTCGCTCTGCTGATCGCAGGGGCGTTCCTCGGTGCCGCGCCTGCTCTCCACAGAGCCATCCGGCCGCGCCGCCAGAGAGCGCGGGCCGATGCGCCCCGGCACGAGCCCAGCGGGCGAGACCAGCGAGACTAAGTCGCTCACAACCCGCTCATTCGCAAGATGAACGGGTACCGCACCGATGCCGTGCCGCCCTTCGGCGGTGCGAAGGTCCAGCCGCTGAGCTCGGCCACGATGCAGGCAGCGACGCGCTCAGCCCCCGGTCCCTCCATCGACGATCCGGCCAGGCGGGCATTGCGCACGGTCCCGGCCGGGGTGACGTCCCAGTCGAAGACCAGCTTGCCTTGGAGTGTCCGGTCCTTCATCAGCTCGCGTTCGTAGCAGGCCTGAACCCCGCTGAGGTGCTCGCTGACGACGCGCTGGACTTCGGGCGCGTCGAGGATGCCGGCACGAGGTGACGCGGGGCGATACGTGAAGGAGTCGAAGAAGGAGTTGACCTCCCCGGAGTCGAGGGCGCGCTCATCCGGGGCGATCACGCTCACGTGGAAGAACCTGCCGTACGCGACAATGCCGAGGGTGCGCATGTGAGCCAGCCCGGGCCCCCAGGCTACGCGCACACGCGCCTTGAGTGCCGGATGCCCGTTCACGCGGAAGTTGGTCCGGCTGAGGACGGTTCCGCCCATCCTGGCGAGCGAGGCGTCGAAACGGGCGACTGCCTCGTCGAACGGCATGTCTGCCTTCGTACCCAGGTCCATCGTGCTGACGCCGAAGACGTACGGCTCGCGCTCGGCCGCATACTGCAGGGCCCTCGTCGAGCCGAACGCACCGGTGATCGTGCGCGGCGTGACCTGAATCGTCGTGACTCCAGGCGGCCACGTGATCGTGAAGGCGCTGTCGCCAGGCGTGTACGGCCCTCGCACTGTCACGCGGAGCGGCGCCGCGGCCCGCTTCGAAGGTACTCGGGGCGCGACCTGCGCGGGGGCGCTGGCCGGCTGCGGCGCGGCGGCGATCGGAACGATCGGTGCGCCATGTGGAGCTGCCGCGCATGCCCCGCACAGCAGTAGGGCAGCAGCCAGTATCGCGCGCGGCACCCCGTGCTCGGAACCTCGCCCCGTCCCTGCCGAGTCCCCGCAGTTCCGCGTCATCGCGCCCCCCACAAGCAGAAGGCCCGCCAACTTGGCGGGCCTTCGTGGTGCGTTGCGGGGTGGACGGGACTCGAACCCGCGGCCTCCGGCGTGACAGGCCGGCGTTATAACCGACTTAACTACCACCCCATGGGTGCTGCTGCTTCAGTTGTCATCCCTGCTGCCCTGTGGGCGGAACAGGGTTCGAACCTGTGACCACCGGCTTGTAAGGCCGGCGCTCTGCCGCTGAGCTATCCGCCCAGGTTGTTGCAGAAGCGTCGATGTAGATACCCTGCGTCGCGCGTGCTGTCAAGCGCTGGTGTGAAATTCTTACGGCCCCACCACCAGCGTCGTGCGCTGCCACTTGCCGCGCGCCACCTCGTGGAGGCGGACGATGCCGCGCCAGCCGCCGATCCAGACGGCGCCGCTCGGGTCGAGGACCAGGTGGCGCATGTTCTGCTGGTCCTTGAGGTCGAAGTCCTCGATGGTCACGCCGCGCTGCTTGAGGACGACGCCGCGGGTGTAGTGCAGGAGCCAGACGCGGTCGCGCAGGCGGTCGACGGCGACGGCCGTGCCCTTGTTGCCGAGGCCGGGCTCCTGCACGAAGCGGCCCGTGGCCTCGTCGAGCCAGTAGAGGCCCGCGCCGAAGTCGGCGACCCAGAGGCGGCCGTAGTCGTCCTCGTAGAAGGCGCGCGGATCGCTGCCGGGGTAGTCGTCGGAGCGCAGCGGGTAGGTCTTGCCGTGGCCGTGGAGGGCGCGGAGGAAGTCGATCCACCACACCTGGCCGGTGCGGCGCACGAGCACGTCGTAGGGGCTGGCGACCCACAGCGGCGAGCGGGGCACGAAGGTGTCGCGCGCCGGGTCGTATGCCCAGGCGGCGCCGCCGTAGCGGATCCAGAGCTCGCCGCGCGGGCCGAGGAAGGGCGCGTAGTAGGTGGCGTCGTTCGCGGTGTTGTCGAGGTAGGTCTTGAAGGCCTTGCCATCCCAGCGCACGACGCTCGTGTCGCAGCCGGCCCAGGCGGCGCCGCCGTGGACCACGACGTGCGAGCAGATGAGCTCCTTGTGGGCCGCGACCTGGCGCCCCGTGGCCGCGTCCCACACGGCGACGCCGCCCTGGGTGCCGGCGACGAGCCAGCGGGCGTGGCGGGCGAGCCGGTAGATCTGGTTGAGCTGCGGGTCGGCGCTCGGGGCCCCCGGCCGGGGCGCGGCCGCCGCCGGCGCCGGGCGGCACGAGCTGCGGTAGCCCTCCATGTAGGCCTGCGCGGCCGCGACCGCCGCGGGCCGCAGGTTGCGGCGCGCGGGCGGGAAGCGGTCGACCACGTCCTGCGTCGCGAGGTAGACCGCGCACCACGACCCCTCCATCAGGCTCTGCGCGAGCACGAGCCCGCGCACGTACGCCGCGGCGAAGTCGGTCGGGCAGGGCGTGGCTCGCCTGGCTCAGGAGCTCGAGCGGCGTCAGACCGAAGAGCCCGGTGGCGCTCAACGCTCGTCCGCGCCGAGATCGGGCGGGCTCGTGCGCGGGTCGGCGTCGATGTCGTCGTCGCAGACGCCGGCCGCGAGCGGCGTGCCGGCGCCCACCGCGGCGGCCGCGGCCGCGCCCGGCGCGAGGTGCAGGTCGCCGCCCGCCGCGTCGACGAAGAGCGTGAGCGGGGCGGGTTGGAGGTTCGTCGTGAGGGTGGCGGCCGCGTTCTCGCGCTGCATGAGCGCGTGCGTCGCCAGGTTGTTCGTGACCTCGATGCCGGTGCTGGCGGCGAAGCGCCACTCGACGGCGTTGAACATCGCGCCGGTGGCGACGATGCTGTTGTGCACGACCTTGACGCGGCACGCGGACCACAGGCAGATGGCGCAGTCGGCGCCGGCGGCCGAGGCGAAGAGCTCGGCGCGGGCGACCGCGACGAAGTTGTTGCGGATGACGCCACGGTAGTGGTCGGGCGTCGCGGCCACGCCGGGGCACGGATCGTCGGTGTAGGTGCGGCCGGTGCCGGGGTTGTTGAGGCCGAAGCCGATGGCGCGGGCGTTGTCGCGCAGGACGTTGCGCTCGACGAGGGTGTCGCGGCTGCCGGTCCAGAAGTGCACGCCGTGCTCGCTCAGGCCCGAGGGGCACCAGAAGCCCTCGATGTGGTTGTCGCGCACCGTCCAGCCGCGGGCGTCGTGGCCGTCGACGCCGCCGGTGTAGCAGCCGCCGTTCACGGGGTTGACGTGCGGGCGGCCCGTGTCGGTCAGCTCGAGGCGGCTGCAGGCGATCTCGCCGTCGTCGACCCATTTGCCGGCGCTGCCGGAGTTGATCTTGATGGCCTGCTCGGCCGGGTCGACGATGCGGACGTTGTAGATGCGGGTGCGCAGGGTGTCGCCCGCGGCGGTGGAGACGACGTGGATGCCGTGGGTGTTCGGGCGGCGGATGGTGAGGTCGGCGACCGTGACGTCGTTCGCGGCCACGGTGATGACCTCGGTGCTCGCGTACTCGCCGTCGAGGATGACGGCGTCGCGCTGGCCGCTCGCCGAGCGCAGGGTGACGCCGGGCTGCGCCACCCACAGGTAAGCGCCGCCGAGGCTGTAGGTGCCGTCGGCGAAGCGGATGGTCGCGCCGGCGGCGGCGCCCGAGACGATCGTGGTCAGGCTCGCGACCTGTGCGGGCGTCACGTCGATGACGGCGCCGGTCGGGGCGGGCAGCGGCGCGCAGCCGGTGGCCGCGGGCGCGGCGTCGGCGCCGGCGGGGGCGTCGCCGGACGCGGGCGCGTCCCCGGGCGCGGGCGCGTCGGTGGCGGGCGCGTCGGGCGCGGGCGCGGCGGCGTCGCCCGCGTCGCCGCAGCTGGCGGCGTCAGGGGGCCCGCCGTCGCCGGCGCGGCTGCCGATGTCGCCGGAGCACGCGGCGAGGGTGAGGGACACGGCGCAGCACATCGCGAACGCGGCCGGGCGCATGGTGGCCTCCTGCCCCGAGCATGCCCCAGCGGCGCCGCCACGGGAAGGGCCCCGGCGCGGCCGCGCCGGGTGCGCGGCCGCGCCGGGTTGCCGCCCCGGCGGGTGTCCGGTAGGCTTCACCGCATGGATCCCGCCCCGCCCCGCGCCGGCGCCCCGAAGCCGCGGCGGCCGTACGTCGTCATCGCGCTGCTCGCGATTGGCTTCGCGCTCTTCGTGATGGCGACGGGGAACAAGGGTGCCCCGGTCACGCCGTACCGCGCGCCCGACCTCTCGCGCAACCCGGCGCGGTGGGTCAACTCCGCGCCCCTCGACCCGCAGACCGACCGCAAGGTGTACCTCGTCGAGGCCTGGAGCTATGGCTGAGGCGCGTGCCTCCGGGCCATCCCGCGGGTCCGCGGGATCCGAGAGACCTACGCCGGCCGCGGCCTCGGCATGATCGCGGTGCACCCGGTCGACGGCGCCGACCCGGGCGAGGGCGCCGACGTGCGCGCCCAGGTCCGGCGCCTCGGCCTCACGGAGGCGGTCTACCTCGACGCCGACTTCAAGGCCGTGCGCGAGCTGCGCGGCTCGGTGTACCCGACCTTCGCGCTCATCGACCGCCAGGGCATGGTCAGGTACCGCCTGGCGGGCGCGCTCACCAACCGCGGCGAGCGCGCCCTGACGGACGAGATCGAGAAGCTGCTCGCCGAGAAGTAGCTGCCGCGAGCTGCCGCTACTGCGGCAGCGGCAGCACCGCCTCGGCCGCGAAACGGAGCGCCTCGCGGACGTCTTCCTTCTCGAGGTCGGGAAGGGCGTCGAGGATCTCGCCCTCGCTCATCCCGTCCGCGACCATGCTGACGACGGTCGCGACCGGCAAGCGCAGGCCGCGCAGGCACGGAACGCCGCCCATCTGTGCGGGATCGACGGTGATGCGCGTGAACCTCATGTCGAGATGATCATAGGGTGGGGCGCTCGGCCCTCAACCCGGTCCGTCGCGGGGGCTGCGGCCCCGCTGAGTCGCAGCGGTCGCGGCGGCGCCGAGCGGGGCACTCGAGATGGGTGACCAGATTCGCGAAAACCGCGAATCCCGCCATCCATCTCCGTCGATGCCCGGCCGGATTCGCGGAAGACGCGAATCGGCGTAGGCATCGTCCCCCGGGCGGCGACGCCGGCCGGCGCGACTGAGCCCCCGCTGATCCGACGCAGCCGGACCGCACCCCGACGCCGCCGCTACTGCGTGACCAGCGTCAGCGTCGTCTCCCCCGCCGGCACCGCGGGGGGCGGGGGCGCCGACGCCGCCACGCGGGCGGGGTCGCGCCAGTCCACGGTCTCGGGGTGGGCGAGGAACTTCGCCGGCTCCTTGAGCGCGAGCGCGTGGCGCAGCACCTCGTCGGTGTGCTGGACCGGGATGATGGTCATCGCCTTCATCACCCGCGCCGGCACGTCCTTGAGGTCGCGCTCGTTCTCCGTGGGGATGATGACGGTGTAGATCGCGGCGCGGTGGGCGGCGAGGATCTTCTCCTTGAGGCCGCCGATGGGCAGGACGCGGCCGCGCAGCGTGATCTCGCCGGTCATCGCGACGTCCCGGCGCACCGGGATGCGCAGGAGCGCCGAGACGATGGAGGTCGCCATGGTGACGCCCGCCGACGGGCCGTCCTTGGGGATGGCGCCCTCGGGGAAGTGGAC
>DASXVK010000440.1:0-13473 GCA_036504295.1 Polyangia bacterium | reverse complement strand
GGCTCGACGACAACTGCGACGGGATCGTCGACAACGGCACGATGGCGGGCGTCGGCGTCGCCTGCTACCCGTACACCATCGGCTGCCCCGACGGGCAGGCCTGCCTCGGCGAGTGCCAGCGCGGCACCACGTCGTGCACCGCCGGCAAGGTGGAGTGCGACAACGCGCGCGGCCCGACCGCGGAGACGTGCGACGCGAAGGACAACGACTGCAACGGCGTCACCGACGACATCCCGCCGCGGCCGTGCTACCCGGGGGCGACGCCCGGCTGCACCAAGGACGCGAACGGCGTCTACAGCTGCCAGGGCATCTGCAAGATCGGCAACGAGAGCTGCAGCGGCGCCAACGTCGTCTGCACCGGGGCCGTCACGCCCGGCACCGAGACCTGCAACGGGCTCGACGACAACTGCGACGGCCAGGTCGATAACGGCCTCGGCGCGGCCCAGGGCGTCGGCGTGGCCTGCTACCCCTACGCGACCGGCTGCCCCGGCGGCGTGTGCAACCTGCCGTGCAAGAAGGGATCGACCACCTGCGCGGGCGGCGCCATCTCGTGCGCTGGCGCGGTCGGACCGATGCCGGAGCTCTGCGACGGCATCGACAACGACTGCAACGGCGTCGCCGATGACACCTTCCACCTCGACACCGACGTCCACAACTGCGGCGCCTGCGGCAACGACTGCACGACGAAGCCGTCGGCCACCAACGCCGTCGCGACCTGCGTCAACAACGCGTGCGTCTTCACCTGCAAGCCGAACTACTGGGACATCAACCACGACCTCGGCTCGGCCTCGAGCAACGGCTGCGAGTACCACTGCGTCTATTCGGGCCTCGAGGTGTGCGACGGCATCGACAACGACTGCAACGGCCTGACCGACGCCGCCGACAGCGGCATGGTCAGCCCGGGCAACTTCTGCCTGTCGGCGGGCGAGTGCGCGGGGTCGTCCCCGAGCTGCACGTGGTACCACCAGGAGCACAACCCGCAGGCCTTCCCGGCGCCGTTCCCGGCGAGCCCCGCCGACCTGAACGACCAGGCGAACCAGCTCTCGAGCTGGGTGATCGACGGCGCGACCGAGGCCAACACCCACGGCGGCGTGCTGTACGTCAAGCTCACGGACGCGGCCGGCACGCACACGGTCGAGCTGTACCGGCAGGCGGCCATGGCCGCCGGCGACCTCGTCGCCACGGGCAGCACCACCGGCGCGAGCCTGACCCTCGCCGAGGCGAACGGCTCGGGGCTCACCGGCTCGGTGGCCATCGCCTACTCGGCCAACGACAGCGACATCCTGCTGGCGGTGCCGATCAAGACCTGGGTGTGCAACTACAACCCGGCGACGGTCGACCTCGCCGGCCTCAACGAGCTCGCGCTCGTCGAGCGGGAGTGCGACAGCAAGGACAACAACTGCAACGGCGCCACCGACGAGACCTGGCCCGGCGTCGCGGGCAACATCGCCTGCAGCGTCGGCATCGGCGAGTGCCGGCGGACCGGCACGTACATCTGCACGCCCGACCACACGTCGGTGTGCTGCGGCGACAAGACGGCCGGCACCTGCACGAGCCCGGGCACCGCCGGGGTCGAGACCTGCGACGGCAAGGACAACAACTGCAACGGTCTCGTCGACGAGGCCGCGCCGGATGACATGGTGCAGGTCACGGGCGGCGCCTACACCTACTGGGTGTACCGCTACGAGGCGTCGCGGCCCGACGCGACCACGGCGCTCGACGGCGCGCAGGACCACCGCTCGTGCTCCAACGGCAACGTGCAGGCGTGGGCCAGTGTCACGGAGACCGAGGCGGCGCTCGCGTGCGCCGGCGCCGGACGCCGCCTGTGCAGCGAGAGCGAGTGGCAGCTCGCCTGCGCGGGCGCGAGCGGCCTCACGTTCCCGTACGGCAACGCGTACGACCCGAACGCCTGCAACGGCGGTGATCGCACCTGCGGCTCGGGCTTCGACTACCCGACCGGGGCCAACTACTGCGCGCCTGGCTCGCCGAGCGCTTGCGTGAGCCCGTCGGGCGCCGTCGACATGAGCGGCAACCTGCGCGAGTGGACGTCCACGACCGTGCCGGGCAGCACGCCGCCCGCGTACCGGATCCACGGCGGCTCGTACGACGACACCCTCTACGCCCTCTCCTGCGGCTTCAACTTCATCGCGCTGCCGGCGTCGTTCTACCTGCCGAACGTCGGCTTCCGCTGCTGCTCGCGGTGCGCCGGCGACCACTACTCCTGCCCGATCACCGGCGGCGGCTGCACGGTGGACACCGACTGCGGTGTCGGCCACATCTGCGACCCGGATCCCCTCACCGGCGTGAAGCGGTGCGAGACCGCGTGCGCCACCGACGCCAACTGCGGCGCCGGGGGCATCTGCGACCCCGATCCCGTCACGGGCCGCCTCCGCTGCGTCGCCTGCGCCAGCACCGTCACGGACGCGACCAACTGCGGCCAGTGCGGGCACCGCTGCGCCACCGGCCAGACCTGCGTCGGCGGCAACTGCCAGTAGCGCTCCCCCCACCCGACAACTCCTGATAGAACCGCCACGTGCGTCACCGGCCGCCTGGCGGCGGCGGACCCCCGGGCATGAAAGTGTTTCCAGGGAAATATCGAGGCACTTTCTCGTCAGACGCCAAGGCACCGCCAGCCCCAGATGGGTTGGCGTAGCCTTGGCGTCCTGGCGGTTCGTCTTCTGGATCTCCTATGAGCGATCCCCCTCCACCACCGCCACCGTGATCGCCCCCTCCGGCGTGGTCGCGGAGACGAGGACGCGGCGCGGCTCGTCGGTCAGGCGCAACAGGCGGGCGGCGCGCTCGACGGGGGGCGGCGGCGTCAGCGGCGCCGGGGCCGCCCCGCGGTCGATCATGAGCGCGGCGAGCCCGACGAGCAGCGGCGGCGAGGCCGCGCCCGCGAGGCCGAGCGCGCCGTCGTAGCTGGCGACCCGCGGCCGCGCGCCGGGCCACACCTCGTCCACGTCGGCGAGCTCGGCCCGGTCCTCGGTGAAATCCAGGTTCCCGCTCGAGACGAGGAGGTCCGGGGGCGCGGCGGCGGCCGCGCGCCAGTGGTCGGCGCGGCCCCCGGCGCCCATGGCGCACCGGCCGGCGCTGGCGGCCGTGAGCGTCGCGTAGGCGCGCCGGCCGCGGGCGGCCGCCGCCGGGGCCGGCTCCAGCACGAGGAACGCGGCGGCGTCCGCCGGCGCCGTGCCGCAGTGCCCGAGCGTGAACGGCTGGGCCGCGGCCACGGAGGACGCGACCCGCCCGAGCCGCACCTGGGTGCAGAGCGGCAGCGTGCTCAGCGCCTGCGCCGTGCCGCCGACGAGCGCCCCGGCGAGCCGGCCGGCGCGGATGCCGCGGACCGCGGCCTCGAGGCACGCCCCGGCCTGGTCGGCGCCGGGGTAAAGGATGAAGTTGGGGCCGCGGATGCCGTAGGCGATCGAGATCAACCCGAGCGGCATGTTGAGGAGCATCTTGAACGGCATCAGGGGCGGGCAGGCGCGCAGCCCCTCGCACCCGAGGCGGTCGAAGTCGAGGCCGCCGTCGGCGCCGCGGGAGAGGTCGACGGCGCGGCCGACGCTGCCCAGATCGAAGGCGACGAGCCCGGTCGCGGCGAAGAGGCCGAGGCCGTGGCGCCGCTCGTCCGCGAGGAGGCCCGCGTCGGCGAGGGCGCGGCCGGCGGCGACGACGGCCATGCGCGCGGCCGGGCTCATGTACTTGACGAGCTTGCGGTCGAGGATGAGGCCGCTCGGGTCGGCGTCGGGCGCCGGCGCAGCGGGCACGGGGGGCAGCCCGTCACCCCCGGGCGGGCGCCGCAACCGGACCGCGGATTCGCCGGCGGCGAGCGCGGCGTACGTCGCCGCGGCGTCGCCGAGCGCCCCGTGGACGCCGATGCCGGTGATGACGACCGCCGGGGCGGCGCTCACGGGATCATTCTCGTCGTGCGCGTGATCACGTCGAGGAAGTCGTTGCGGGACGCCTGCAGCCGAGGATCGTCGATCGTGAGCAGCACGTAGAGGACCTCGGCCTCGCAGACGAGCTGCTCACCGCGCCGGCCGCTGACGCGTACGACCGCCGCGTCGTCGTGGCGCGACTGCACCTCGGCCCGCATCACGACGGTGTCGCCGGGCCGCACGAAGTCGCGGAACTTCGCCTTCACGCTGCTCATGACGCAGCGCGGGCAGCGCCCCGCCGCGTCGCGCAGGCCCAGCTCGAGCAGGGCCCCGCCGAGCTGCGCCATGGCCTCGACCAGGAGCGACCCGGGGTACACCGGCTGGCCGGGGAAGTGCTCGTCGAAGCAGTCCTCCGACAGCGAGACGCACTTCACGCCCACCGCGTACGCCAGCGGCTTGAGCTCCTCGATCCGATCAACGAGGAAGTAGCGCACCCCGACTCCTCACCGTCGGGCGACGCTAGCAGGCGGAACCAGGTTCGGTCAACCGGCGCATCGCGCGGGGGTGCGGATCCGCGCATCGGGACCCTTCGCGCGGCGACGGTTTCGTGCGAAGGTATCGCCCACAGTCGGAGGTCGCATGCTCGCGGGGAAGGTCGTGCTCATCACCGGGGGGAGCGGAGCCATCGGGGCGGCGCTGTGCCGGACCGCGGCGGCGCACGGCGCGACGGTCGCGTTCACGTTCCATCGCAAGGCGGAGCGGGCCGCGGAGCTCGCTGCCGACCTCGAGGCGCGCGGCACGCGCTGCCTCGCCGGCGAGGTCGACGGCCGGGACGGCGCCGCGGTGGAGCGCTTCACCCGTCAGGTGGAGGAGCGGTTCGAGCGCGTCGACGCCCTCGTCAACAACATCGGCGCGGCCCAGGTCATGCCGTTCGCGCTCATCGACGAGGCGGACTGGGACGACGCGATGGCCGTGAACCTCAAGACGATGTTCCTCTTCAGCAAGGCGGTGGTGCGGGGGATGATCCGCCGCCGCGCCGGCGCCATCGTCAACCTCGGCTCCATCGCCGGCCACCGCCTCCTGGAGGTGCCGGTGCACTACGCGACCGCGAAGGCGGGCGTCATGGGCTTCACGCTCTCCCTCGCCAAGGAGCTGTGCCGCTACGGCGTGCGCGTGAACGCGGTCGTGCCCGGGCTCATCGAGGGGGGCGTCGGCAGCAACGTCTCCGAGCGCCAGCTCGCGGAGTACCAGAAGCACTGCGCGCTCGGGCGCGTCGGCCAGCCCGCCGAGGTCGCCGAGCTCGCCTGCTTCCTCGCCTCCGACCGCGCCGCCTACGTGAACGCGCAGTGCATGATGGTCGACGGAGGCCTGTGATGGAGGGCCCCGAGGGGATGGAGTGCGCCTGCGCCGAGCAAGGCGGGCGGCTCTACCTGGGCCTCACCCGCGGCATGTGCCGCGAGTGCCGTACCACCTGCGAGGCGCGCTACGTCGCCGACGAGGGCGGCGTGTGGCTCGAGCGCCGCTGCCCGACCCACGGCGTGGGCCGGGCGCTCGTGGCCGAGACGCTGCCCTGGTATCTCGACGCGATGCGCCAGCCCGGCGCGGCGCGCCCGCCGGAGCACCCGCGACCGCGGACCACCGCGTGCCCCGGCTCGTGCGGCCCGTGCGCCTTCCACGGCCAGCGCTGCCAGCTGCCGGTCTTCTCCATCACGAACGCCTGCGACCTGCGTTGCCCCATCTGCTTCACCTACAACCGGCCCGATCAGCGCTGGTTCATGAGCGCCGCGGACTTCACCCGCCACCTCGACTACGTCCTCGCCGCGACCGGCGGCGTCGACCTCGTCAACCTGACGGGCGGCGAGCCGACGACGCACCCGGACCTCCTCGCGCTGCTCGCCCTGGCGCGCCGCCCCGGCATCGGCCGGGTCACGGTGAACTCGAACGGCCTGCGCCTCGCGCGCGAGCCGGACCTGTGCCGTGCCCTCGCCGACCTCGGCGTCTACGTGATCCTCTCGCTCGACACGCTCGACCCGGCCACGAGCGTCCGCATGCACGGGCGCGACATCACCACCGAGAAGCGGCGCGCGCTCGACAACCTCGCCCGCGCCGGCGTGAGCACGACGCTGCTGATGGTCCTGGCGGCGGACGTGAACGAGGGCGAGCTCGGCGCCGTCGTCGACCTCGCGATGACGACCGACACCGTGCGCAGCCTGACGATCCAGACGATGACCTACACCGGCCAGGGCGGCGGCGCGTTCACCCCGCGGCGCCACATCCCCGTCGAGGGCGTGGAGCGCCGCCTGGAGGAGGCCACCGCCGGGCGGCTCGCCCGGGCCGCCTTCGTGCCGCTGCCGACCGCCCACCCGCTGTGCTACGGCGTCGCCTACCTCCTCGTCGACGGCGACGGCGGGCTGTGCTCCTTCACCGACCTCCTCGGCCGGCCCGCGCTCGCCGCCCACCTCGCCGACGGCTACCTGCTGCACCCGACCGCGGCGCTCGAGAGCGAGCTGCGCGACGCCATCGACCGCCTGTGGAGCGAGGGGCGCGGCCCGGCGCTGCTGGCCGCGCTGAAGGACCTGCTGCGCCGGCTCTACCCGACCGGCGAGACCTTGACCGTGCACGAGCGCCAGCGCCGCGCCGAGCGGGCCGTGAAGACGGTCTACGTCCACGCCCACATGGACGAGGACACCTGGGAGGCCGGCCGCGCGATGCGCTGCCCCGACCAGGTGCCCGTGGACGCGGAGCGACTGGTCGGCGCCTGCAACTACAACCTCTTCTACCGTCAATCCGACTCGCGGTTCTGGGTGGCGCCGTGACCGCGTCCCCCGGCAACGGCACGCTCCTCAGCGCCACGCGCGGCCTGTGCGACGTGTGCGGCGCGCTCACCGACGCGGCGGTCGTCATCCGCGACGACCGCGTGATCCTGCGCAAGTGGTGTCTCGCCCACGGCCCGACCGAGGCGCTGGTGTCGTCGGACGTGGGCTGGTACCTCGACTCGCTCGGGTACGTGAAGCCGCCGACGGCGCCCCGGGCGCGCGCGGTCGCGGGCTACGCCGGCTGCCCCGACTCGTGCGGCCTCTGCCCGGCGCACGAGCAGCACACCTGCGTGCCGCTCCTCGAGATCACCGACGCCTGCGACCTCGACTGCCCCATCTGCCTGGTCGGCCGCCGCGGCCACGGCCACGTGCCCGTCGCCGCCGTCGCCCGCATGGTCGACGAGCTCGTGCGCTGCGAAGGCGCCATCAACATGCTCACGCTGAGCGGCGGCGAGCCGACTCGTCACCCCGACCTCCTCGCGATCGTCGACGCCTGCCGGCGCCCCGAGGTGGGCATCGTCTCCCTCTCGACGAACGGCCTCGCGCTCCTCGCCGACGACGACCTGACCAAGGCGCTGCGCGACCGCGGCGTGGTCATCTCGCTGCAGCTCGACGGCTTCACGCCGGGCACCACCGCGGCGCTGCGCGGCCGGGCCGATCTCGCCGACCGCAAGCGGCGCCTCGTCGACCGCCTCCTCACGCTCGGGGCGCGCCTCTCGCTGACGATGACGCTCGCCCGCGGCGTCAACGAGCACGAGGTGCCGGCGGTCCTCGACCTGCTGCTGCGCGAGGACGCGGTGGTGAGCCTGATGGTGCAGCCGCTGGCGCGCACGCACCGCGGGCTCGCGCGCCATGCCGCGGACCCCATGGACGCGATCACCATCCCCGACGTCGTGCGCCTGCTCGCCGCCGGCTCGGGCGGCGTGCTCGAGCGGTCCGACTTCAGCCCCCTGCCCTGCTCGCACCCGTCGTGCTTCGCGCTGACGTACCTGCTGCGTACCGCCGAGGGCGTCACGCCGCTGCCGCGCCTCATCGAGCGGGACGTGTACCTCGACGTCATCAAGAACCAGGCGCTGCTCAACACCGACGTCGACACGCTCGCGCGCATCAAGGACGCGCTGTACGCGCTGTGGTCCTCGAGCGGCATGGTGCCCGACCGCGACGCGGTGCTGCGCACGGTGAAGCAGCTCCTCGTCGACCTCAACGGCCTCGGCCGCGGCGCGCCCCACCGCGACGTCCTCGCCCTGGGCGTCAAGCGGGTCAAGTCGATCTTCATCCACCACTTCATGGACCGGAGCACGTTCGACCTCGCCCGCGTGGTCAAGTGCTGCAACCACTACCCTCAGCCCGACGGCCGCCTGCTCCCGGCCTGCGTGCGCAACAACCTGGCCGCGTACCGGCCGGCGGAGTGATCCATGGAAGCGCGCTTCGAGATGGTCGGGGCCATGCTCAGCCGCAGCAGCCTGGTCTACATCGCGTGGATCGTCATCGCGGTGGTCGCGCTGGTACGCTGGAAGCGGCACCCGAAGGTGTCGTTGCTGGCCACGATCGCGGCCGGCACCCTGTTCCTCCTCAGCCTCGCGAACACCGCGATCATCGTGTTCGGCCGCGGCTGGCGCGACATGAGCTTCATCATGAGCATCTGGGGGCTGTTCCACGCCACCGTCTCCGCCGGCTGCTGGGGGCTGCTGGCCGTCGCCATCTTCGGCTGGCGCGAGCCCGCCCTGGCGGCGGCGGCGCCCCAGGCGATCCCGGCCTGGCCCCCGGGGCCCGCCCCGGGCGCGCCGATGGGCGGCCCCGGCGCGCCGCCGCCCGGGCGGGCTTGATCAAGTCACGGAATTCGATATTTTGTCCCAGCGCGACGTGCCCCCACGGCCCGCGGCGCGTGAGGGAGGACTCGAGATGCTCCGGTCCCAGCGGTCCTGGCCACGCCTCCTCGTCGCGCTCGCGCTCACCCTGGGCGCCGCGGACGTCAGCGCCGATGAGCTGAAGCAGCAGCGCAACCTCATCGAGGCCGGAGTCTCGACCGGCACGTTCGTCGCGAACCCGGACCACCAGTGGTACGGCGCCGCGAACGCGGTCAAGGAGCCGCTCGCGGGAGCCGCGTTCGATCTCGGGCTGCGGGGCGGCTTCTTCCCGTTCTGGTTCGCCGGCGCGGAGCTGGAGCTGGGCTCGGTCCCGACCCGGACCCGCGACGACGGCCGCGTGAACCTGTGGGTCGCGCGGGCGCACGTGGTCGGCCAGTGGCCGCTCGGACGTCTCTTGCCCAGGCTCGACCGCCTGGTGCCCTTCGCCGTGGCTGGCCTCGGCTTCTGGAAGATGACCTCGGACGACTCGGTGCTCGGCCGCGACACCGACACGCTCTTTCACTGGGGCGTCGGGGCGAAGTACTACCTCAAGGACTACGTCGCGCTGCGCGCGGACGTGCGCCAGGAGCTCGGACCGGGGCTGCAGAGCGGGACGATCACCGCGCACTACGAGGTGCTCGTCGGCGCCTCCTACGTCCTCGGCTGGAAGCGGCGGGCTCCGGTCGTGGTGGCCGCGGCCGCCCCGGTAGACAGCGACGGCGACGGCGTCCCCGATACGGACGACAAGTGCCCGACCGTCGCCGGCCCGCCGCCCACGGGCTGCCCGCCCAAGGACACCGACGGCGACGGCGTCCCCGACGACCAGGACAAGTGCCCGACGGTGAAGGGGCCGCCGCCGACGGGCTGCCCGCCCGTGGACAAGGACAAGGACACCGACGGCGACGGCGTCCCCGACTTCGAGGACAAGTGCCCGCTGGTCGCGGGCGCGCCGCCTGACGGCTGCCCGGCGGACACCGACGGCGACGGCGTCACCGACGACAAGGACCTCTGCCCGAGCGTGAAGGGCCCGGCCCCGGACGGCTGCCCCGAGAAGCTGCGCCGCTACACCGGCGCGGTGCAGGGCATCGACTTCAAGGACCAGACGGCCGAGCTCGAGCGCAGCTCGCACGCGGTCCTCGACGGGGCGGCCGCGGCCCTGAAGGAGTTCCGCGAGCTCAAGCTCATCATCCGCGGCCACACCGACAACCACGGCAACCGCGACGCGAACATGGCGCTGTCGCTGCAGCGCGCCGAGCGGGTGAAGGCCTACCTGGTGCGCAAGGGCATCAAGGCCGACCGCCTGCGCACCGCGGGCGTCGGCCCCGACGAGCCGCTCGGCGACAACGCCGCCCCCGCTGGCCGCGCGCGGAACCAGCGCATCGAGTTCAAGGCGGACCTGAACTAGTCGGCGGCCAGGATCGGCGCGAGCGCGGCGTAGAGGCGGCCGACGTCGCCGGGGCGCAGGGCCTGGCGCAGGTCCACGTGCGAGAGGAGCGCGGTCACGAGCAGGCGGTGGCTGCCGGCGGGCGCCGCGGCGCGCAGCTCCGCGTGAAGGCGCTCGGCGTGGGCCGGGGCGATGATGCTGTCGTCGCGGTCGTGCACGAGGCTCACGGGGCAGCGCACAGCGCCGAGCGCGCCCCCGGGTGACACGGCGGCCACGGCGGCGGGCGCGATGGCGGCGTGCAGACGCGGGAGGTCGAGACCGCGCAGGTGCCGCTCGTAGAACGCGCGCTTCTCCTCCGGCGTGGCCGCGTGGCAGTAGCGGCCGAGCAGCGCCGCGGCCTCGGCCTGCGCCGCGGGCGGCAGGGCTGCCGCGTCGGGATAGCCGTGGGCGAGGACGAGCCGCTCGTAGATGGCGTCGTCCCAGGCGGCCGCGGTCGCCGGCTCCTCGTCGCGCGCGGCGGCGCGCTCCGTCATGAGGTCGTCCAGGCGGTGGTACGCGCCGAAGGTGAGGACGAACCGGCAGCTCGCGGCCAGCGCCGGTCGGGCCGCGGCCGCGAGCGCGTAGCTGCCGCCGTAGCTGAAGCCGATGAGCCCGGGGCGGTGCCCCGCGGCGCCGAGGCTCGCGACCAGCCCGCCGAGCAGGTCGACGTCGCGCGCCTCGACGCGGCACGCGGCGAGCCCGGGGAGGGTCGGCACCGCGCACGCGACCCGCGCGCGGGCGAGGCAGCGCGCGAAGTGCACCAGGCGGTGGTCGCGGGCGCCGTTGACGGTCACGCCGTGCAGCGCGATCACGGCGCCGCGCAGGCGGTCGGGCGAGGCGTACCAGTCGTAGCGCAGGCCGCCGCCCTCGCGGTCGCGGTCCTCGACGACGGACGGGTCGGGGCGGTCCGGCGTGCGCGGGCCGCGCGCGATGCGGGCGAGGAGCGCGCTCAGCGTCGCGACGTCGCCGAGGCGCATCACGCGACCTCCGCCGGCGGGGCGGCGGCGCGGCGGCGGCCGAGGCCGAGCTGGGCGCGGAAGACGAGTAGGATCATGCCGAGCGCCACGATCGCGCAGAGCTCGGTCAGCTCCTCCCAGAAGTCGGACCACAGCGGCGCCTCGCGGAAGGCGTAGCTCAGGAAGAACCGGACCAGCGCGAAGCTCGTGACGCCGAGGCCGAGGAAGAACGGCGCCTCGGCCCGGCCGATCGAGGCCGGCCCGCCGCGCAGCCGCCAGGTCGCGACGAGGAGGAGCACGGCGCCCAGGACCGGGTAGATGCGGAACTCGACGATCTGGTTGAGGACCGGCATCCCGTAGGGGACCTGCGACAGGAACACCGGCGACACGTGGTGGCCGGCGCGCAGCGGCACCGCGAGCGGGATGAGCGCGCACACGGCGAGCGCCGGCGCGAGCAGGAGGAAGAGGCGCTTGAGCCCGCAGCTCACCTGCTCGCGCTTCCAGCAGTGGCCGCAGAGCCGCTGCACGACACAGCGCTCGTCGGGGTCGCCGAACCGCAGGACGCGGTCGTCGACGAGATGGAAGAGGCCCCAGGGCACGAGCGCGCCCATGCCGATCATCCCGAGGCCGTGCAGGAAGTCGAGCGGCGCGGCCTCGACCGCCGCGCCGAAGAAGAAGTCGAGCGCGCAGATCGCCTCGCCGGCGAGGAACGCGACGAGGCCCCAGCGCACCAGGGCGAGATCGCGAGCCCGGGCGCGCCACAGCCACACGATGAGCACGAGGGCGAGGAGCATGTAGGCCGGCTTGATGACGCCGCCCGACGCGGTGACGACGATCTGCTCGAAGGTCGTGAGCCGCACGATCGGCGGCGCCGGCGAGGGCTCGGAGCCGGCGCCGCCGTCGCGCGCGACCGGGAGCCCGCGCGCCTCCCAGGCCTCGAGGCCGCCGCGGAGGCTCGCGACGCGCGCGACGCCCCAGGCGCGCACCTTGGGGACGGCCAGCGCCGAGCGGTTGCCGCGGTCGCAGACGGTCACGACCTCGCGCCCGGCCGGCACCCGGCCCGCGGCGAGGTAGCCGTCGAGGGCCGCGAACGGCACGGTGAGCGCGCCCGGGACGTGGCCCTGGCGGTAGTCGGGCGCGGGCCGCACGTCGAGCACGACGGGCGGCGCCGCTCCCGCGAGCGCGCGGCCGAGCTCGGCCGCGTCGATCTCGGGCGCCCCGGCGAGCGGCGCGACCACCCCGCGACAGCCCACCGCGAGCAGCGCGGCGAGGCACAGACCGCACGCGAGGCGACGCCCACGCATGCCCCGGCAGTACCACGGGGGCCGCGGGCTCGCAAGCGGCGGGGAGGCGAGCGGTGCTACCATGCCCCGGTGCTCCGCTCCGCCGCCAAGCTCCTGCGCCACGCGCGCGGCGACGACCCCGGGCGGTGGGACCCGCTCCTCGCGGTCTACTACCTCACGTACCGGTGCGAGTTCCGCTGCCCCTACTGCAGCGACGGCGCGCAGAACCCCTACTACCGCCTGCGCGCGAACCCACTGCCGGCGCCCGCGGTCATCGACCTGCTGCACCGCATCCGCCGCCACGCCTCCTACCTCGTACTCACCGGCGGCGAGCCGCTGCAGCACCCGGACTTCGCCGAGGTCCTGCGCCGCGTGCCGGAGGTCGGCTTCGAGGGCGTCGTCCTCACGACGAACGGCGACGGCCTCGCGCCGCACCTGCCGCTCGTGCGGCGGGCGGTCACCGACCTCGTCTTCAGCCTCGACACGCTCGACCACGCCCGGGCCGACGCCTGGTTCGGCGTCGGGACGGGCGCCCTCGCCCGCATCCTCGACACCATCGAGCGCGCCCGGCGCGACCCGGGCCGCGCGTCGATCATCATCTCGAGCGTCGTCACCCCCGACAACCTCGACGACCTCGACGCGGTCGCCGACTACGCGCGCGCGCGCGGGTTCCGCTTCGCCGCCTGCCCGCAGCTCGTGGGCGTCAAGGCCCACCCGGCGCTCACCGCCGACCCGCGCTATCGCCGCTTCTACGACGGCCTCATCGCCCGCAAGCGCCGCGGCGACGACATCCAGGGCACCGTCCCGTACCTCGAGGCCATGCGCGACCTGCGCCGGTTCCGCTGCCGCCCGTTCACCATGCTCGTCGTGGCCCCCGAGGGCGAGGTCTTCTATCCGTGCCTCGAGCTGGGCCACTACGCCGGCAACCTGCGGTCGTGCCCCGACCTCCACGCGCTCCGCCGGGCCG
This sequence comes from Polyangia bacterium, assembly GCA_036504295.1. Classification (GTDB taxonomy): domain Bacteria; phylum Myxococcota_A; class Polyangia; order JACRCY01; family JACRCY01; genus DASXVK01. The sequence continues at coordinate 309 of DASXVK010000440.1, read as the reverse complement.
GCGAGCGCCTGCACGGGCCGCAGCCCGACTGCGACGTCCGCTGCCACTCGGCCTGCGCCTTGGGCTTCTCGGTGCTGCTCGAGCGCCCCTGGCAGGTCGTCGGCGAGGGCTGGTTGCGAGTGAAGGGGGCGGTGCGGGGGGCGGTGCACGGCGGGCGGTGACCCGGCGGTGGGCCGGCGCACGGGGGAGCCCTATGTCAGTTCCCCTTGGGCTTCAGGATCGCGGGGCGAGCCCCGCGTGCACGGGGGAGCCTTCCACAGCGCCACCGGCTCCGCGCCGGTGACGGGTCGATCCCCGCGTGCGCGGGGA
>DASXVK010000439.1:0-2236 GCA_036504295.1 Polyangia bacterium | reverse complement strand
GGCCGGCCGCGCACGCACTTCGCCCGCGGCGAGCGGCCGACGCTCGACGGCGCGATCCGCGGCGCGCACCCCGGCGACGTCGTGCGCGTGACCCTGCGCGGGCCCGACGGCCTCGCGGCCATGATCGAGCGCCCGGCCGAGCCCACCCCGGCCGCGGCCGCCGCCGCGCTGCAGGTGGAGGTGCTGATGCCGCCCTTCGGCGCGGCCGGGCCGTACCGGCTCGGCGTGGTGCTCGTCCGCGGCGCCGCCGCGGTCGCCGCGGCCGAGACGCCGGCGGTGCTCGTCGGGCGGACGCTCCCGACCCCCGCGCGCCTCGTGATCGAGGCCAGCGTGGTCGACGGCCAGGGCGGCCGCCGGGTGGCCGAGGTCACCCCGCCGCGCCTCGCGCTCCGCCTGCGCCTCGCCGGCTTCACCGCCACCGCCGCCCCCGCGTCCGCCCCCGCGCCCGGCGGCGGCGAGGCGCCCGGCGTCGCGGTCGCGGTCAGCGCCACCGCCACCCTGCGCACCGCCGACGGCCGGCCCGTGACCCCCGCGACCCCCATCGGCGCCATCCGCGAGACCTTCGCGGCCCGGCCGGCGCGCCTCGAGCTGGAGGGCGGGTTCGAGCTGCGCCAGGTCCCCTCGGGCGGGTACCTGCTCGAGCTCACCGCCACCGACGAGCCGAGCGGCCGCACCGCGACGCAGATCCGCCACCTGGCGGTGCCGTAGCCGGCGCGAGGAAATGCGACACGGAGACGCGGAGGCACGGAGGATGATTCTGTTTGTCCAAGACCTTACTCCGTGTCACCGTGCCTCCGTGTTGCATTTCCTCGCACGCTCCTAGACTCCCCCCGGGCATGCGCCTCACCGTCCTCCTCGCCGCCGCCATCTGCCTCGCCCCCGCCGCCGCGGCGGCGCACCAGTCGAGCATCGTGTACTCGGCGATCGACGTGCGCGGCCGCGAGGTGCGCTACGCGGCCAGCATCAAGTCCGACGATCTCGCCGAGGCCCTCGGCCGGCCCACCGGCCAGCGCGTCACCCCGGCGGAGCTGCAGGCGGGGCGCGCCGCCATCGGCGCGTACGTCGGCCGCCGCGTCCAGGTGACGAGCGCCGGCGCGGCCTGCACCCCGGCCCTCGCCGCCTTCGCGACGCTGAGCAAGACCGACGGGTTCTTCGCCCAGGTGTCGCTCACGTACACCTGCCCGCACCGCGTCGAGGCCCTCGTCGTCGAGTACGGCCTCTTCTTCGACCTCGACCCGCGCCACCAGGGCTTCGCCCGCCTCGGCCAGGGGGCCGGCGCCCGACAGCACGTCTTCCGCCGCGACGCCCGCCGCTGGGCGCTCGATCACCCGGCGTCCGCCTGGCAGAACGCCGGCGAGTACCTGGTGCTCGGCATCGAGCACATCTTCACCGGCTACGACCACATCATGTTCCTCGCCGGGCTGCTCGTGGTGGCGGCGATCATCGTGCGCCGGCAGCGCGACGGCGCCGGCGCCCCGGCGCCGACGCCGCGGGGCCTCGGGGCCGGGTTCGCCTACACCTTCAAGGTCATCACCGCCTTCACCCTCGCCCACTCGATCACGCTGCTCGCCGCCGCCCAGGGCGTCATCCAGCTCCCGGCGCGCCTCACCGAGAGCGGCATCGCCCTGAGCATCGCCGCGATCGGCGTGCTCAACCTCGCCGTCGAGGAGCGTGAGGGGGGCTCGGTGCGGTGGCTGGTCGCGTTCGGCTTCGGCCTGGTCCACGGCTTCGGCTTCGCCTCGATCCTGCGCGAGGTGGGCCTCCCCGAGCGCGGCCTCGTGCTCTCGCTGCTGGCCTTCAACGTCGGCGTCGAGATCGGCCAGGCCTGCATCGTCGCCTGCCTCTTCCCCCTGCTGCACCTGGTCGCCCGCAGCACCGCCCACGGCTACCGCGCGGTCGTCGTGCGCGCCGGGTCGCTCGTCATCATCCTCTTCGGCGCCTTCTGGCTCGTCGAGCGCGCCTTCGTGCTGAAGCTCCTCGGCGGCCGCCTCGGGTAGCGCCGTCGCTCGCGCGCTCGCCTGCGGCGTGCACCGGTGCTATCTTCTCGCGCATGCACAGGTCTCACTGGCTCCTCCCCGTCCTCCTGCTCTGCGCGGGCGCCCTGGGCTGCAAGCGCTCCGCGCCCACCAAGCCCGTGACGCCGCCCGCGACGGCGAGCATCACCATCTCGCCCGCGCCGCAGTGCGAGGCGACGACCGCGGCGCCGGCGCCGGCGCCGGGCGGCCCGGTGGTGGGG
>DASXVK010000438.1:0-11254 GCA_036504295.1 Polyangia bacterium | reverse complement strand
TGCAACGGCAACTACGCGTGGCTCCTCAAGGAGGTCGAGCACTACTGCGCGGAGCTCGAGCGCGCCGGCAAGTACCAGCTGTACCTCTGGCCGCCGCACTGCATCCTCGGCAGCGAGGGTCACACCCTCGCCGGCGTCGTGCACGAGGCGCGCATGTTCCACTCCTTCGCGCGCGGCGTGCAGTCGTGGGTCGAGATCAAGGGCACGCACCCGCTCACCGAGAACTACTCGGTGCTGCGCCCCGAGGTGCTCACGCGCCACGACGGCGAGGCGCTCGCGCAGCGCAACACGGTCTTCCTCGCGACGCTGCTCGCGGCCGACGCGGTGATCATCGCCGGCCAGGCCGCCAGCCACTGCGTCAAGAGCACGATCGACGACCTGCTCGGCGAGATCCGGGCCCAGGACCCGGACCTCGTGCGCAAGGTCTACATCCTCACCGACTGCATGTCGGCGGTCACCGTGCCCGACGGCAAGGGCGGGCTCGCCGCGGACTTCACCCCGCAGGCCGACGAGGCGCTCCGCCGCTTCGCCGACGCGGGCATGCACCTGGTCCGCTCGACCCAGCCCATGACCGAGTGGGCCGGCCTCGAGCCGTGAAGGAGGGCGCCATGTCGCAGGGCAACGGCAACGGCAACGGCAACGGCAGCAACGGCAGCAAACCCGCGAGCGTGAGCGCGCTCTTCAACAGCGCGCGGGAGGAGGGCACCCTCTCGCCCGCCGCGGTCAAGGCGCTCACCATCCCCGACCTCGGCGCGCGGATCGCGGCCGGGCTCGGCATCAAGGTGGACGACGTGGCCGCGAGCGAGGTGACGCTCGTGACCATGATGCCCGACGACTCGGGGTCGATCCGCTTCGGCGGCAACGCCCAGGCGGTGCGCGACGGCCACAACCTCGTCCTCGAGGCGCTCGGCCGCTCGCGCCAGCGCGAGGGCATCCTCGCGCACACGCGCTACCTCAACGGCTTCGTGCTCTACCCCTACTGCCCGCTCGACGGGGCGGTGCGGATGGACAGCCACAACTACGACCCGAACCAGGGCACGCCGCTCTACGACCAGACCGTCGTGCTCCTCGGGACCGTGCTCGCCAAGGCGCAGGAGTTCGCCCACAGCGGTGTGCCCGCGCACACGGTGACGCTCCTCATCACCGACGGCGCCGACGAGCACTCGACCCACAGCACGGCGAAGGACGTGCGCGCCATCGCGCAGGACATGCTGCGCTCCGAGATGCACATCGTCGCGGCGATGGGCATCGACGACGGGCGCACCGACTTCCGCAAAGTATTCCGCGACATGGGCATCGAGGACCGCTGGATCCTCACGCCCGGGGCGAGCCAGAGCGACGTCCGCCGCGCGTTCCAGGTCTTCTCGCAGTCGGCCGTGCAGGCGAGTCAGGGCGCGGCGCGGTTCAGCCGCACCGCCGTCGGGGGCTTCGCGAACTAGCGGGCGCTACGCTATCTGCGCGCGGCGATCTGCCAGAGGATGCCGAGGACCAGGAAGACCGACGAGAGGATGATGCCGGCGACCGCGAGGCCCTTGCCCTTGAGCTGCCCGTTGCTGCCGTTGATCTTCGACAGCGCGACGATGCTCAGGATGAGGCCCACGAGGTTGCAGAGGAAGGCGCAGATGAAGCCGGCGACCGCGAGGCCCGAGGTCTTCGGCTCGCCCATTCCGTAGGGGCTGGCCATGCCGGGCGCGCCGTACGGGTTCATCCCCGGGGCGCCGTAGGGCGGGGCGCCGGGCGCCTGCGGGTAACCAGCCGGGGCGCCGTAGGGGTTCTGCGGCTGCTGCGGCTGGCCGTAGGGATTCGCCGGCTGCTGCGGCTGGCCGTAGGCCTGCGGCTGCTGGGGCTGGCCGTAGGGATTCGCAGCCGGCTGCTGGGGCTGGCCATAGGCCTGCGGCTGCTGGGGCTGGCCGTACGGGTTCGCCGGCTGCTGGGGCTGGCCGTAGGCCTGCGGCTGCTGCTGGGGCTGGGCATACGGCTGCGACGGCTGCGGCTGCTGGCCGTACGCCGGGGCCGCGAGGGGCGTCCCGCAACTGGCACAGACCGGCGCCCCTGGCTGATTCATTGCTCCGCAACGAGGGCAGTTCACGGCGGGACCTCCTTCGGGCCTAATCGTGCCCGGCCGGGGAATCCTCCGACGGATACGGTCGGGTGTCAACCACGATCGCGAGCGTCCGGCGGTAGCGACGGGGCGCCTACTCGTCGAGGCGGTGCAAAGGGATCTTCAGGGCGTGCGCCGTGGCCAGCATGCGGCGATCGTAGGTCGCCAGGGAGAGCTTCATCCCGCGCGACCGCAGGAACACGAGCGACGCCAGGTGGAGCGCGTCGAGCGTGCGCACCGGCTGCGGGAAGGGATCGAGGGCGCGCGCGAGCGCGAGCGGGTGGAGCTCCAGGAAGCTCACGTGCGTGAGCAGGTCGCGGGCGGCCTCGGCGTGCGACGCCGTGTGCCCGAGGGCGTGGACGCGCGTGAAGAGCTCGTACTCGAGCAAGCGGCTGGAGATCAGCGGCCCCTGCCACAGGGAGGCCGGCGGCTTGCGGTCCTCGGCGAACAGCTCGGCCAGCGCGACCGAGGTGTCGAGGTAGATCATCGATCGGCCCGGTCGGCGTCAAGGCCGCGCAGGATCTCGGCGAGGCTCGCCACGGGCGGGGCGGCGGGCGGCCGGCCCGGCGGAGAGACCGCGGGCGACACGAGGCCGCTGCGGATCGCGTCGGCGAGCACCGCGTCGGCGACGCGGGGCGCGCGCCCACCCTGCGGCGGCACGAGCTCCGCGACGACCTGATCACGATCGGAGATGAGGATGATCTCGCCTTGGGCCGCCCGGCGCACGTACTCGCTCAGCTTGTTCTTGAGGACCTTGAGTCCGACCGTCAGCATGGAGAGCAATGTAGCTTCCGGTAGCTTCCTCGTCAATCGTGCAGGCGCTTGGTGGCAAGGGGCACGGCCCGTCGAAGGAGTGCCCGCGTCATGCGAAGCACTTCCGCTGGGGGAAGTGCCCCGGCTCGTACGCAGCACTTCCGCTAGCGGAAGTGCCGCCGCTCCAGCGGCGGCGCCAAGCCGGGCAAGCCCCCCCGCGCGCGTCAGTCGAAGACGACGGTCTTCTTGCCGTACACCAGCACGCGGTGGCCGAGGTGCCAGCGCACCGCGCGCGACAGCACCAGCTTCTCGAGGTCGCGCCCCTTCTGCACCAGGTCGTCGACCTGATCGCGGTGGGAGATGCGGGTGACGTCCTGCTCGATGATCGGGCCCTCGTCGAGCTGCTCGGTGACGTAGTGGCTCGAGGCGCCGATGAGCTTCACGCCGCGCTCGAAGGCGCGGTGGTAGGGCCGCGCGCCGCTGAAGGCGGGCAGGAACGAGTGGTGGACGTTGATGATGCGGTGCGGGTAGCGGGCCACGAACTCGCTGCTCAGGATCTGCATGTAGCGGGCGAGCACGACGAGGTCGACGCCGGCGTCGGCGAGCAGCGCGAGCTGCCGGTCCTCGACGGCGCGCTTGGTCTCGGGCGTCATCGGCAGGTGGTGGAAGGGGATGCCGTGGTACTCCGCCAGCCGCGCCGCCGCCGGGTGGTTGCTGATCACGAGCGGGATGTCGCAGGCGAGCTCGCCGGCCTCGTGGCGGTGCAGCAGGTCCACCAGGCAGTGGAGTTGCTGGGAGACGAAGATCGCCATGCGCGGGCGCACCGCCGAGAGCTCGAGCCGCCAGCGCATCTGGAACTCGTCGGCGATGGGCGCGAACGCGGCGCCGAACGCGGCGGGCTCGAGGGCGAAGCCCGCGAGGTCCCACTCGACGCGCGTGAGGAAGAGCCGCATCTCCGCGTCCTGGTGCTGGTCGGCGTGCAGGATGTTGGCCTGGTGCCGGTAGAGGAAATCGGAGATGGTGGCGACGATGCCCTTGCGGTCCGGGCAGTCGACGAGGAGCGTGGCGGTGGTGGTCATGGGGCTCCGTTATTCGATGGCGAGGAACCCGGCCGCGTCGGTCGTGTCGTTCCAGGCGTACGCCTTGAGGTACGTCGTGCCGCCCGGGACCACGGCGGTCCAGGTGAGATCGGCGCGGAACGCGCCGTCGGTGACCGGCACGGTCGCGCCGGCGATGACCTTGTCCACCGCGCGGCGCCAGTTCTCCTGGATCGTGGCGGGGTCGGGCGCGCTGGGGTCGACCGGCGCGAGGTCGTAGAGCAGGACGTTACGCTCGACCTCGTAGGTCACGAGCACCGTGCCCTGGCGCATGCCGGGGACGCGGCCGGTCACCGTCGCGCGCCGTGCCTTGAGGTCCGGGCGCACCGGCGCGAAATTCACGGCGCCGCTCGGGAGCTGCGCGACCGCGGCCGGGTCGCCGAAGTAGTTGTAGAGGTTGACGTGGTCGTGGCGGATGAGCTCCTGCTCCGCGGCCGTGACCTCCGCGCGCGCGAGCGTGTCGAGGAACTGGCGGAACTCGTCGTCGTGCTCGACCAGCGCGCGGCGGGCGCCCTGCGCCGCGAGGCCGAGCGTCGGCGGCCGCTCGTCGAGCAGCACGCGCATCATCTCGTAGGCGTAGAGACCGTTGCCGTAGGGGTGAGACTCCTCCGACGCGCCGAACGAGGCGATGGGGCCGTCGGGCTTCCACAGGACCGTGGCCGCGATCGAGTCCGCGGGGCCGGTGTACGCGCCGTTGCCGCAGGCGAGGAAGACGGCGAACGGGCGCAGGTGCGCGCAGTGGACCTGGCCGAGCTGCTCGGTCGTGATCCCCTCGGTCCAGTCCGCGCTGCCGTGCCCGACGTAGACGAGCGCCAGGCTCCCCTGGTCGTAGAGGTCGAGCACCTTGCTCTCGAACGGATCGTAGTAGTAGGCGCTGTTCGGGTTGTCGTAGGCGCCGAGCACGTCGAACGCGTGTGAGACGTGCTTGAGGCCCTCCATCACCGCGAGCTCGATGGCGGCGTCGACCTCGGGGCCGAAGTTCGCCTGCCCCGTGTAGACGCCGAGGCGGCGGTGCCACAGGCCGGGCTCGCGCGGGCCCTCGTGCGCCTGCAGCTTCGCGAGGTAGTCGCGGGCCTGCGCGGCGGTCCGCGCCGGCAGGCGCCCCACCGCGGCCTCGGGCAGCCCGTCGCCGTCGACGTCGGCGTACAGGTTGTCGGTCTCGCACGCGCCGAGCGTGCTCGTGCACGCGAGCGCCGGGATGCCGACCGGGGCCGCGCCGAGGAGCAGCAGGTGCAGCCCGGCGCTCTCCGCCGGGGCCGCGGCGCGCGCCGCGACGAGCGCCGCGCGCACGTTCGCCGCGAAGGTCGCGACGTCGGCCGCCCCGCCGAGCGCGGTCACCGTGTGCGTCTCCGCGACGTAGCCGGTGCTCGCGCGGTACGCGGCGAACTCGGCCCCGACGTCGGCGAGGGCGTCGGCGGCGACCACGACGTACGCCCCCGGCGGCGGCGGCGGGGGCGGCGGCGGGTCGGTGACGGGCGCCCGCGACCCCTCGCACGCGAGGAGGCCCAGGGCGGCGAGCAGCCACAGCGAAGACCGCGCGGGCATCGAGCACCTCGCTATTCGTAGACGACGGTGGACTTCGGCCGTCACCGCGCCGAGCCCGACGACGCTCCACGCCGGACGCATGCGGTAAGGATACCAGAGCCCCGGGGCGGCGGAGCACCTGGCCGATCGGCGCCGGTGCGGACGCGCCCCGGCGCCTCGAATTGCGGTCCGCCCGCCGCTGACGCTACCATCGGTCGGTGGAGGTCTCGCCCATGGCTCGCTCGTCCCGATCCCTCGCGCTCGCGGGCGCGGCGCTCGCGCTCGGCCTCGCCCTCGGCTGCGAGGACGCCGCCGCGCCGCTGCCGCCGCTCCCGGTGCAGGCCCCGTTCGCGGCGCCCGCGGACCCGCTGGCCGGCGGCCGCGTCGAGAGCTGCGCGGTGCTCGACGACACGCGCTGCGTCGCCGGCGCGGCCGAGCGTTGCGCCGTGTACGACCCGGCGGCCGGCGCCTTCGTCGCCGATCCGGACCCGCTCTTCCGGCGGGTGCTGAAGTACGAGCGCTGGTACGACCGGTACCACCAGCCCGACGGCCAGACCGCGAACCGTGCGTTCACGGCCGCGACCCCGGCCGGCACGCCCGAGGAGGTGTGGGGCGCGCCCGCCCACTTCGCCGCCTACACCGGCCTCGGCGACTCGGCCATCTGGAGCGGCACGGCGCTGACCGCGTTCGCGCTGCGCTACCTGCAGACCGGCACCGCCGCGGACTACGCGCGCATGGTGACGAAGACGCGCCAGGTGCTCACGATGTTCGACGTCACCGAGATCGAGGGCTACCTGGCGCGGTTCCACTTCCTCGTCATGGACCCGGCCGCGCCGCAGAGCGACCAGCACGTCTTCCAGTACGCGCCGCCCGACGACCCGGCCTGCCACCCCTTCGCGGCCGCGAGCGCCCCCGACCTGCCCGCCGCCTACCGCGACGGCTGGGACGACGGCACCACCGTCTGGCGCGGCGCGCCGATGTGGTGCGGCCACCCCTCCATCGACCAGTACTCCGGCCCGCTCACGTCGCTGCCGCTCGTCTACGGCCTCCTCGACGACGCGGCGCTCAAGGCGCGCATCGCGCGCCAGGTGACCTGCTACCTCAAGCGCCTCGCCCGGGTCGAGATCCGCCACCTGCAACAGAACCCCGACGCGCTCGACGCGGTGCGCGCCTTCTTCGCCAACGGCGCGCTCAAGCTCGACCCGGGCGACATGGACTTCACGAAGCTCGACACCGTCGTGGCCTACGTGAACCGGCGCCCCACCGCGCAGAACCAGGACACCTTCGACCGCTCCTGCCCCGACCGCGTGCAGCTCGAGCCCTGGCGCGTGATCGACGCCGCCGCCGACTCGTTCCTCATCGACATGCTCAACTTCACCAACGACATGCAGGGCGGCGAGGGCCCGACCGCCATCGACCACATCTACGCCGTGAGCGTGCGCGGCGGCGACGCGTTGCACCTGCTGCACCTCGCGAGCGTCGCCTACTCCATGACCGGCGAGGAGCAGTACCGCGAGTTCCTGTACCGCGAGCTCGTCGACAAGCTGCGCGCGGTGGACGTGGCCTACACGACCGGCGCGCTGGTGATGCCGCGCTGGTGCCGCTCCTTCTACGGCGACCACATCACCTTCGCGCCGGCGTGGAGCTTCCTCACGCTCCTCGGGGACTGCCCGCTGCGCACCGACATGCAGCGCGTGATGGACGTCGAGCTGTGGCAGAAGGAGCTCTTCGACCTCGGCAACGCCAAGTTCGACTTCATGTACGCGGGCACGGTGCCCGAGGCCATCGCGGGCGGCGGCCGCGCCGCGGCGCTCGCCGACGGCGTGCGTGAGGTCGAGCGGCTCGGCGGCAACGGCGGGGTCTTCGATGACCCGCGCCGGTCGTACACCCGCGACCGGCAGAGCATCGTCGACGCGCTGCCGGCGGGCAACGCGGTCCTGTGCCCGACCGAGGCCGAGCGCAAGACCTGCGAGGACGGCTTCGCGATCATGGGGCTGCGCATCCCGGGCGAGAGCATCACGCACGCGTGCACCGGCGCCGCGGCCGAGTGCCCGCTGGGCGACGTGTGCGCCGAGGGCATGGCGGCGCAGGCGCTGACGCCGGACCTGCGCACCTACGAGGACTTCCTGTGGCAGCGCAACCCGTTCAAGCTGGGCGACGCGTTCGGCGTCGAGGGCGGCGAGCAGTCGCCCGGCCTCGATCTGATGGAGGCGTTCTGGCTCGGGCGGACCTACGGCGCGATCACGGCGGGGCAGGGCCAGGTGCTGGCGTGGCAGGCGGCGGGGACGAGCTGCGGGCCGTAGACGTCAACGCGCGGCGGGCGCGGCGGGCGCGGCCGGCGCCGGCGCCGCCGGGGCGGCCGGCTCAGGCGCGGCCGGGGCGCCGGTGAAGGTGCGGAGCAGCTTCGCGATGTGCTTGCCCGGGAGGTCGACCTTGTCGCGGTCCGCGACGGCGAGCCCGACCGTGCCCGCGCGGCGGGCGGCGCCGCTCACCGCGCCGGACGCGAAGCCCTTGAGGCGCTTGTCGGCGGCGGTCGCGGCCTCGGCGCTCGGGTAGTCGCACAGGAGCACGTCGAGCCGGTCGACAGGCCCGCGCACGCACCGCGTCGCGCCGTAGGCGTCGGCCGGCGCGGCGTCGAACTTGCCGACCCCGAAGCCGCCGTCTTTGAGGCGCGTGAGCACCGCGTCTTCGAACGGCGCCCCGGGGGCCGCCTTGCCCGCCTTGGCCGCCTCGCCCGGCGCGGCCTTCTTGCCGCAGCCCGCGGCGGCGAGCGCGCCCAGCGCGACGAGGGCGGCGGTCTGGACCGCACGCCTCATTTCCACTTCCCCCGGCCGTGGCCGCCGCCGTGGCCGCGGTAGCCCCACGCGTTCCCGCGCGGGCCGTGGTGCTTGTACTTGCCCCGGCCCTCGTAGTAGCCGGGCTCCATCACCACGCCGAAGCCGGGGAAGCCGACGCCCACGTGGACGCTCGGCGCGCCGACGACGACGCCGATGAAGCCGACGGGCGGCGCGACGGCGATGACGGGGTGGACGAGGTGCACGTGCGCGTAGTGCGTGTCGAGGCGCTTGTGTGCGCGCGCCTTGTACCAGCCGGGGTGCGCGCCGACGAACCAGTAGGCGCCGCCCTTGAGCTGGAACTGCAGCGCGGCCGGCGGCGCCTGCCAGTGGTAGTGCGGCCCGGTGATGAAGCAGTAGTGGTCGGGCGCGTCGAGCCAGAAGACCGGGTGGTGGCCGTAGTAGGCGAACTTCGGGGCGGCCGGCTCGAACTCCGTCGGGTCGCCGACGAAGGCGTGCTGGCCGCCGACGTTGACGTACAGGACCTCCTTGTGCGGGCGGTACGCGTGCACGTGCGGGCCGTCGATGAAGCACATCCCCTTCGCGAGCTGCGGATCGATGGGGTGCGGGCCGAGGTACTCGATGACGACCGTATCGGCCGCGGCCGGGCCGGCCAGGGCCAGCACGAGGCAGGCGATGCCGAAGCAGAGGTGAGCGCGTCGCATGTCGGACCTCCACGCCAGTTATGGCGCCCATGTTACTGCGACCAGCACGGCCCGATGATGCAATCCGACGCGAATTCGACCTGCCGCGGCAACGGGTGTGGGCCGCCTCACACGCGCGGGCGCAGGCGACGGGTACCACGCGGCTCCAGCTATTTTGGCGGGCGCCAGATCCTCGGCGCGCCTGCCGCGTCCAGAGCGGCCGGAGGTCAGACATGCACACGCCGCTCGCGCTCTCCCGCCTCGCCGCCATCGCCGGTCTGCTGCTCGTCGCGACGCTCGCCTGGGCCAAGCCCCCGACGCCGCTCCCGCCGCTCGAGGGCGGCTCGAGTCGCCTCCAGATGCGGGTGCTCCGCTACACGGGCGGGGTGAACGGCGAGATGGTCGTCGAGGTCCAGAACGCGGGGCCGAGGCCCGAGACCTTCACCGCCCAGGGGCTGTACTTCGTGCCCGAGGGCGACCCCGACAAGGCGCCGCAGCGCCTGGGCGCGGCCGGCCCCTTCCAGATCGACGGTCAGCAGGGCGCCGCCGTCGACAAGCTCCCGCTTCCGCCCGGGGCCAAGGCGCAGGTCCGGCTGCAGGTCTTCTGCATCGACTCGCACCGCTCGAGCCCCACCGCCGACCACACCTTCCGGCTGGGCAAGGAGCGGCTCCCGCGTGAGCTGCGCTCCGAGATCGAGGGGAAGGCCAAGGCCGCCCTCGGCCGCCACGGCGGCAAGATGCCCGCGGCCAAGGCGGCCATCCAGTCGGAGGTGTGGGGCGCGCGCGACAAGAAGTGGATCAGGCTCGACGGCGAGCGCCGCCAGGAGAAGAACGCGAGCCCCGCGCCGCGGCCGCAGCGCCCGTATCCGCACAAGCACCCCGTGCAGCAGCGACGCATTGACTGACGCCCCGTCCGCCGCGGTCGCCCTCGCATGAGGCGGCCGCGCCCCGCCGTCGCGCGGCCGCGCCGCATCGCCCCGAGGTGCGCTACTCTCGTCCCCTCCATGCCGCGCCGCCGCCCCCGCCCCCGCTACGCGCTCGCCGCCGCCGCGGTCGTGCTCGCACTGCAGCTCGCGGTGCTCGGCGTGATCGCCTACGACCGGCTGCCGCGCGCGACCGAGGAGGCCGCGCCGCAGCCGCCGCCCGTGGCGTGGTTCGCGGCCCCGCGCGCCGTGGACCTCGAGGCGCTCCCCGACGAGATCCGCGTGCTGCGCACCCAGCAGCCGCACCGCCCCGGGCGCTGCGCCGCCAGCTACCGCGGCCGCTGCGTCGAGCGCGTGCCGCTCGAGGGGTACGTCGAGGGCGTCGTGCTCGCCGAGGAGGCGATCTTCGCGCAGCGCGCCCGGGGGCTGTGGGCCTGGCGCGACCGCCGGGCCGTGGGCGAGGCCTGGGCGCTGCAGGCCCTGGCCGCGCGGACCTACGCCCTCTACGTCGTGGCGAGCGGGCGCCACCTCGGCCGGCCCTACGACATCGAGGACACCGCGCGCGACCAGGCGTACGGGGCCGCGCGGCACGAGCGGGCGCGGGCGGCGGTCGCGCGCACCCGCGGCCTCGTCCTCGTCGACGCCGCGGGCCGCCTCATCCCCGCCGAGTACTCGGCCTCGTGCGCCGGCCGCGGCACCTGGAGCCTGCTCGAGCCGCGGCGTCCGATCGCCTGCCACCCGCGCTGTCAGGCCCGCGCCTTCCCCGGCTCGACCCACGGCCGCGGCATGTGCCAGTGGGGCAGCTTCGAGTTCGCGCGCGACGGCGCGACCCTGCCGCAGCTCATCGCGCGCTACTTCCCGGGTACGTCCCTCACGCGGGCCGGCGGCGGCGTCCCCGCGGCCGCGGCGCGGCGGTGAGGCGCGGCTACTCCTTGGCGCAGCTCACGGTGAGCGTGTAGCCGGAGGCGGCGCCGGTCGGGCCGTCGACGATGACGAAGTAGGTGCCGCCCCGGCTCACCGGGAAGATGACGGTCTCCTCGGCGAGGCCCACGCCCTGGCTCGCGGCCAGGCAGCGGTCCGTCGCGTCGCACCCGCCCCCGGGCGCCGCGCCCACGGCCACCAGGTCGAGGTCGGCCTCGTGCGGGCGCAGCCGCACCGTGACCGCGCCGGTGACCGGGCTGTCGAGCCGGTACGTCGCCTCGGGCCCCGCGTCGAGGCGGGCGCCGGCGCACCCGTAGCCGGCGACGGCCGCCGGCCGGCCCGCCGTGCTCCCCCGGTAGGTCGTCGGGGCCGCGCTGCACGCGAGCGGGATCGGGCGGGCGCAGGCCCCGCCGGCCGGGGTGGGCAGGGGGCCGCCGAGCCGGAGCAGCGTGCCGGC
>DASXVK010000437.1:0-4766 GCA_036504295.1 Polyangia bacterium | reverse complement strand
TGCCGGAGTACTTCGGCAGCGAGGCGGAGGTGCTCGCGCTCCCCGCCGCGCACTCGCTGCGCGGGGCGTACGAGGCGGGCGACATCACGAAGCCCGACTGGGCCACCCAGGGGCTGCTCACGGTGATCCGCCTGACGCCGTACACGGATCTCCTCTTCTACGGCAGCGGCGAGCAGCTGCTCGTCGCCACGCTGCGCCTCGAGGCCTGCCTCACGGCGGCGGGCCCGACGGTGCCGCCGCGCGAGCGGGTTCAGCGCACGGCGTACGTGGTGCCGCGGGCCAGCGCGCTGCTGCACCGCGAGCGGACCGAGCCCTTCGCGCTGCGGCAGTTCCCGGCGGGCCCCGCCTTCCAGCGGGCGGGCGACGGCCCGTTCATCGACCGCGCCGGCGGCAATCAGACGGTCGTCGACACCGGGGCCGAGCTGCACCTGTGGCTCGAGGGCTACAGCGGCGCCACGGGGTTCGTGGTCCACGCGACCTCCGCCGACGGGCTCGCCTGGGACTTCGCCTGGGACACGGCCCACATCGTCGCGTTCGAGGGCCTGCCGGACCTGCAGTACTGGAAGCTCGGTCCGACAGTGATCGGCGCGGGCGGCGGGTTCACGATGTGGCTCGAGGTGATCGACGAGACCACCGAGCAGTCGCGCCTCGCGGTCGCGACCGCGACGGACGCGCTCCACTTCGGCGCCGCGCGGACGACCGGGCTCGTCCCGTTCCAGTGGCGGAACCGGTCGGTGCTCGTCGACGGCGCCACCTACCACCTCTACGCCGACCACGCGGGCGCGAGCCTCGTGCACGCGACCTCGCCCGACGGCGTCACGTGGACCCCCGACCCCGCGCCGCTGCTCGAGCGCGGCGCGAGCATCGACGACATGGACGGCTTCGGCGTCTACGCCCCGTCGGTGATCCGGGTGGGCGAGACGCTCGTCATGTTCTACGTCGCGGTCTACGGGGCGCGCGCCGCCTACCAGTCGCACCTGGCGGTGGCGACGTCCACCGACGGCGTGACGTGGCAGCGGGCGGTGGCGCCGGTGCTCAATCAGGACCTGACGCCGGGCCACTGGGAGGCCGGCGAGATCGGGCGGCCGACCGCGCTCGTGCGCGGCGACGACGTGTGGCTCTACTACACCGGCGTCGAGGGCGGGGAGCCCTCGGTCGGCGTCGCGATCGGCGCGGGGTGGACGCCGTAGCGCGCCGGTGGCCCCCTCATGACTGCGCGCGCGGCCGGCACCTCGCGCACTCGCGGCTCGCGAAAACGGTGTGCCAGGGAACTTCCCGATTCGGGAAGTCCTCCCGAGCATCGACGGACGATGCGCCGGGCTACTTCCCGAATCGGGAAGAACTCCCAGACATCGATTGCGACGCCCTGGGAGGTCGGCTCCGCTGCTCGGCCAGTGGGCGTCCGGGCTTCCTGGCGCGGGGCATGGCCCAGGGCGTGTTGACACGGCCGCGGGAACCGGCTTCCTTGATCGCATGCGCCGGCTCGCTCCCGCCGCCTCGACCGCGCTCGCGCTCCTCGCGCCGGCCATCGCGTGGGCCTGCTCCGGTCCTGGCGCCACGGCCGCCATCCTGCGCGCGGAGCGGCTGGGCTGGCTGCTCTTCGCCGCGTCCGTGCTCGTCGCCGCCGCCGGCGTCACGCTCCTGCGGCGGCTGGGGTCGCCGTGGGGGCGCGCCGCGTGGCTCGCGGCGCCGCTGCTCGTGCACCCGGGCTGGTGGATGAGCGCCCGCGGCGGCGACTGCGGCATCACGCGGCTGCTGGGGTCTTACGTCCTGACCGCCGTGACCCTGGTGGCCGCGGTGGTGGGCGTCATCGTGGCCGCTACTTCGGCGCGAGCGCGATCACGACGACCAGGACGATCGTCGCCAGGGTCATGAGCCCGCCGGTCACGATCCCGAACCAGGCGCGGAACTTGCCGCCGAGCTCGGGGCGGCGCAGCGCGAGGATGCCGCAGATCACCGCCGGGATGCCCAGGACCGGGCCCATGCAGACGAGCGAGCCAGGCCCAGGTAGCCGGCGGCGACGGCGAGGCCGTTCCTGAAGTTGGGCACGACGAGGTCGATCGGCTGGAACCCCGGCGGCGGCGGCGGGTAGCCCGGCGCGTACCCCGGCCGCGGGTAGCCCGGCGGCGGATAGCCCGGCGGCGGATAGCCCGGCGGCGGGTACCCCGGCGGCGGCAGGCCCAGCACCTCGCCGACCGCGCGGCGGCCGCCGGTCGCAACGCAGATCGCGGTCGCGTCCGGCGGCACCTGCCCGCGCTGCACCCACGCATAGGCCGCGGCGAGGTCCATCGGGCCGAGCTGCCGGCCGTCGCGGGTCTCGACCATCACCTGCTCGAACGCCATCGCCGTCGCCCTCCGCGGCGGAGCATACCACCGCCGTCGAGGCCGCGGTGGCCCGGGTGACGAGCTACCCCTTCTCGATCGCCCGCTTGATGAACGGCGTGAAGAGGTCGATCGGGATGGGGACGATCGTGTTCGAGTTCCCCGACGAGGAGATCTCGCTGAGCGTCTGCAGGAACCGGAGCTGGATGGCGACCGGGTCCTTGGACATGATCGCGGCCGCCTCGGCCAGGCGCTGGCTGGCCTGGAACTCGCCCTCGGCGTTGATGACCTTGGCGCGGCGCTCGCGCTCGACCTCGGCCTGCCGCGCCATCGCGCGCTTCATGCTGTCGGGGAGCGACACGTCGCGCACCTCGACGGCGGTCACCTTGATGCCCCAGGGTTCGGTCTGCTGGTCGATGATCTGCTGCAGGCTCTGGTTGATCTTGTCGCGGTGCGCGAGCAGGTCGTCGAGCTCCGACTGGCCGATCACGGACCGGAGCGTCGTCTGCGAGATCATCGAGGTCGCCGAGACGAAGTTCTCGACCTTCGTGACGGCGTCGTTCGGGCTCACGACGCGGAAGTAGAGGACCGCGTCGACCGAGGCGGGCACGTTGTCCCGCGTCATCAGCTCCTGCCGCTCGACGCTCATCGTGATGACGCGCAGGTCGATGCGCACCATCTTGTCGATGATCGGGATGAGCAGGAAGAGGCCCGGCCCCTTCGCGCCGATGAGGCGCCCGAGCCGGAAGACGACCCCGCGCTCGTACTCCTTGAGCACGCGGACCGAGGCCCAGAAGAGGAGGACGGCGGCGACCGCGATGCCGATGAGCAGGGTCGGGAACTCGGTGTGCATCATGCACCTCCTTGCGGCGCGGGCCCGGCGACGCCACGGCGGCGCACGACGAGCGTGAGCTTGTCGACGGCGACGATCTCGACCGGGTCGCCGGAGCCGATGTCGGCGGCGGGCGCGTGCGCGCGCCACAGCTCGCCCTCGACGAAGACGGCGCCGTCGGGGCGGCAGGGCTCGCGGGCGACCCCGGCCGCGCCGACGAGGGCCTCGGCGCCGGTCGTCACCGGGCGCCGGTGGGCCCGGGCGGCGGCGCCCATGGCGATGACGAAGAAGCCGCCGAAGGCGAGGGCGGTCCCGAGCACGACCAGCCACGACACGCGCAGGGCGGGCGCGGCGGGGGTCTCGACCAGCATGAGCGCGCCGCAGGAGAAGGCGACGAGGCCGCCGGCGGTGAGCACGCCGTGGGACGGGAACTTCACGTCGACGATGAGCAGGGCGAGGCCGAAGAGCAGCAGGCCGAAGCCGGCCCAGCTCACCGGCAGCACGCTGAGCGAGTAGAGCGCGAGCAGCAGCGCGATGCCGCCGATGACGCCCGGCAAGACCGCGCCCGGCGTCTGCAGCTCGAAGAGCAACCCGAGCGCGGCGAGGGCGATGAGCACGAGGAGGATGTTGGGGTCGTTGAGGACGTGCAGGAAGCGCTCGCGGAAGGTGGGCTCGATGGTGCGGACCGCGGCCCCGGCGGTGTGCAAGGTCATCTTCTGCCCGTCGACGGTGACCTGGCGGCCGTCGATGGCGGTCAGGAGCTCCGGCAGGCTCGCGGCCGTGAGGTCGACGACGTGCTCGCGCACCGCCTCCGCGGCGGCGAGGGTGGCGCTCTCGCGCACCATGCGCTCGGCGAAGGCCTCGTTGCGGCCGCGCGCGCGGGCGATCGTGCGCACCTGCTCCGTGAGGGCGTTCAGGATCTTCTGCAGCTCGGGGCTCGCGGCCGGGGCGCCCCGCGGCTGCGACGTGGGGCTCGGCGCGCGCTCGCCGCCGCCGCCCGGCAGCAGGCTCACCGGGTGGGCGGCGCCGAGGCTCGTGGCCGGGTGCATGGCCGCGATCGCGCCCGCCATGGTGACGACCGCGCCGGCGGACCAGGCGTGCGCGCCCCCCGGTGCGACGTACACCACCGTGGGCACGCGCGCGCCGAGCAGGGCGCGGACCATGTCCTCCATCGGGCCGAGGAGGCCGCCGGGAGTGTTCAGCTCCACGACGAGGGCGTCGGCGCCCTGCGCGGCGGCCTGGTCGAGCGCGCGCCGCAGGAACGCCGCGCTCGCGACGTCGATGGTGCCCTCGAGCTGCAGGCGCGCGACGCGGGGGCTGGCAGCCCCCGCCGGCCCCGCCGCGGCGGCGACGGCGGCCGCGAGGAGCACGGCCGCGAGGCGGGCTGAGCTGAAGCGCAACCGCATGGCGCCCCTCCCGAGAGGAGAGCATGCAGCCGGGAGGGGGGCGTGTCCAGGGGCGGGCCGGCCGCGGGTGCGATCGCGGACGGTCGTTCCGACGGCTGCGCGGGCGGGTGGGAAAATGCCGGGCAGGGGCACGGGCAGGGGCACGGGCACGAGCGCCCAACCTGAGAGGGGCGGCCCGGCGACGGGCGAGCGCCCTCGTGCCCGTG
>DASXVK010000436.1:0-18066 GCA_036504295.1 Polyangia bacterium | reverse complement strand
GCGGCGCGGAGGAGTGTTTGTGGCGAAGGCGTGGCGCGGGCGCCCGGTCTCCGCCCGGCCTCGCGCCCGGGGCGGCTGGCCGCGCGTGGCCCCCGGGCTTATACTCGGATCGTGGCCGACCGGGCGATCGATCTGACGCTGCTTGGGCGCGAGCGGGTCCGCCCGCTCGAGCGGGCGTGGTACGACCGCCGGGTCGAGCTCGGCGCCTTCCAGGACGAGCGGCTCGAGCTGCTCGAGGGGCGGATCATCATGATGAGCCCGCAGGGCACGGCCCACGCGCGCGCAGTGCGGCGCTTGACCATGCGGCTCGCGCCGGCGCTCGCCGGCCGCGCCGAGGTGCTGGTGCAGCTCCCGCTCGCGGTCTCGGACCTCTCGGAGCCGGAGCCGGACCTGTGCGTGGTCCCGCCCGGCGAGTACCTCGAAGATCATCCGTGCCAGGCCTGGCTCGTCGTCGAGGTCGCCGACTCGTCACTGGACCTGGACCGGCTCAAGGCCCGGCTCTACGCGGCCGCCGGAGTCCCCGAGTACTGGATCGTGAACCTCCGCGAGCGCGTGGTCGAGGTCCACCGGGAGCCGCGCGACACCGCATACGCCACCGTGACGCGCCGCGACGACCGCGAGATCCTGACGCTGCTCGAGTTCGCCGACGTGACGGTGCCGGTGGCGGACCTCGTGCCGCCGCGCTGACGCCGCCGCCCCCGCTACCCCGCGCCCGTCTCCTGCGCCACCGCCGTCGGGCCCTCCTGCGGCAGGACCACCGTGAACGTCGTGCCCTTGCCGGGCTCGCTCGTCACGTTGATGCTGCCGCCGTGGCGCTCGACGATGCCGTGGACGATGCTGAGGCCGAGGCCGCTGCCCTCGCCGACGTCCTTGGTGGTGAAGAACGGGTCGAAGATGCGCGGCAGGACGTCGTCGGGGATGCCGGGGCCGTCGTCGGCGATCACGATGAGGACGCTCGGCCCGCGGCGGCTGGTGGTGATGCGGATCGTGCCGCCCTTGCCCGCGAGCCGGATCGCCTGGGCGGCGTTCGTGAGCAGGTTCATGAAGACCTGGTGGAGCTGGCCCGCGAAGCCGCGCACGCGGCCGACGTCGCCGTACTGGCGCTCGACCGCCAGGCCCTTGAGGTGGTGGCGCAGGAGGTCGAGGCTGTCGTCGAGGCCGCGGTGCAGGTCCACGTCCGCGAGGCGGTCGTCGTCGCCGCGGGCGTAGTTGTGCAGGGCCTGCACGATCTCCTTCGTGCGCCGGGCGCCGCGCTGGATCACGCGCAGCATCTCGGCCAGGTCCTGCCGCGCGTCCTCCTTGGCGGGGCCGGTCTCGCGCCACGCCGTCGCGACCGTGTCCTCGAGCGGCCCGATGGTGTTGACGATGGCGTTGACCGGGTTGTTGATCTCGTGGGCGATGCCGGCGACGAGCTGGCCGATGGAGGCCATCTTCTCGGAGCGGACCAGCTCCGCCTGCGCGCGCCGCAGCTGGACGAGCGCGTCGCGCAGCTCGCGGTTCGACCGCTCGAGGTCCTCGGTGCGGCGCATCACCTCGCGCTCGAGGTCGATGGTCAAGGACTCGGTCGAGCGCAGGCGCCGGTTCAGCTCGCGGCGCATCTCCTCGAAGGCGTAGGTGAGCCGGCCGAGCTCGTCGGCCTCGCCGATGCCGTAGACGGGCCGGCCGAGCTCGCCGCGCGCCATCTCGCTCGCCCGCGACTCGAGCGCGTGGATCGGCGTCGTCAGCTCCCGCACGACCCGCAGGATGACGAACGCGGAGAGGCCGAAGAGCAGGATGAAGAAGACGATCGGCGCCCGGATCGACCCGGCGATGCCGGGGCCGCGGCGGTGGTAGCCGGGGTAGAGCACGACCAGCTTGCCCGCGTCGACGCGCTCGCCGCGCTGGAGCGTGAGGAAGGCGCCGCTGAGCTTGAGCTGGTTGAGCTCGAGGGAGCCCGAGCGGTCGCGCTGGAAGCGGGCCCGCACGAGCCGCGGCAGCGGCGGCGCCGTCTTCAGGCCGGGGCCGAGCGCGATGCTGGGCCGGTCGTGGCCGGCCGGGACGAAGTAGACGTTGGCGCCTTCGTCCTGCGCGGCGACGGTGCGCAGCGCGGCCAGCAGGGCGGCGTCCGGGCCGCCGGGCCCGCCCAGGCTGCGCTTCTCGATGTCCGACTCCAGCCACTCGAGCTTGAGGTACGCCTGCTTCTTGATGAAGCTGGTCGCGAGGCGCTTGTACTCGACGAAGCTCCAGAAGAACGACAGGCCGCAGGCGAAGACCGTGAGGCCGAGGAAGGCCCACAGCATCTTCGCGCGCAGCGTGAAGGGCGAGGCCACGGTGTCGATCGGCAGCCGGTGGCGCGCCGCCACGTGCGTGAGCAGCGGCTTGAGGATCTCGCGGTGGCCGAGCGCCTCGTAGAGCGCGACCGCGATCGTGGCGAAGGCGGCGGTGCCGGTGACGAGCGCCACGGTCTCGACGTCGAGGTCGCACAGGAGCACCCCCTCGACGCCGAGGAGCAGCAGGCCGACCAGCCACGAGACGAGCTTGCCCGCCCCGAGCCGGTAGGGCAGCGCCTGCGCCGCGCGGTAGGCGACGACGGCCGCGTCGGTCGAGGCGCTCGCCGGCCGGCCGGCGCTCTCCGCGGAGGTCCGCAGGTAGGCGTCGATCGGGCGCCGCAGCCGGCGCACGAGCGCGTACCAGACGAGCGTGAGGAGGAGCGCCGTCAGGGGGAAGTAGGTCTGCAGCTCGCGGTACTGCTCGAGCGTGAGCCAGACGAAGAGCCACACGAAGGCGCCCACGCCGAGCGCGCCGAAGACGCCGGCGATGATCGCCATGCGCACGAGGCGGCCGAAGTAGGTGTCGCGAAAGAGGCGCAGGGGATCGATGTTCGGCAGCAGGTCGGCGCGGACCTCGAGCAGCACCTTCGAGGCCCACGCGCACCGGAACACCTCCACCGCGAGCGGGTGGAGGGTGCCGATGACGAGGCCGACGCCGATGGCGCTGCGCGGCACGAGGCCACGCAGGTGGAGGAACACGGCGACGGCGGCCACGCCGAGGCCGAAGGTCGCGGTGCGCAGCCCCGCGAGACGCACGGGCACGCGCAGGACCGCGGCGTAGGCGGCGTCGGCGACCGCCGGCGAGAGCGGCTCGTCGGCGGCGCGGAGCTGCAGCGCGGCATCGAGGGGCGCGAGCCAGCGGCGCCGCAGCGCGAGCTCCACCGCGAGCCCGACGAAGAGGGCCGCGACGCCGGCGAGCAGGGCCAGCCGCCGCGCCGCCGGCGCCGGGCGCAGCATCTCCTCGAGCGGCAGGAGGACGGCGACCACCTCGAGCACGAGGCAGACGAAGCCCCCGGCGGCGAGCCGGAGGCGATAGCCGAGCGGGCGTGCCGGGGCGCCGGAGGGCATGGTCGGGGTCAGCGCGAGGCGCTCGCGAGGATGGTACCGCTCATCGGGCGAAAAGAGAAACTCCCGCCCGGCGTGGCCGGGCCGGTGAGCCGAGTATGGATCGGGGGACGGGCCGCGCCACCGCGGCGGCGCGCGGGAGGCGGGTTAGCGGCAGTAGCCGGCGCCGCCGGACAGGGCCGTGCAGCTCTTGCCGCCGCACTGGCCGGTCTTGGTCGGATCGCACAGCTGCGCGCAGGTGCCCGCCGCCGCGCCGCTGCTGCCGATGCAGAGGTCGCCGACGTGGCAGGAGGCGTACTCGTCGCGCGGCACGCAGCCCTGCGGCTGGAAGGTGCAGGCGTCGTCGCGCGCGACGTCGCCCGCGTCCACGCACTGGCCGACGCCCGCCGCGGCCGCGACGCAGGTGCCGTAGCGCTCGGCGATGGTGCCGGCCTTGAGGTAGGCGTCGCCGCCGACCTGGCACGGGCCGTTGAGCGTGCCGTTCGCGGCCGCCGTCCCGGCGTTGCCGCCGCAGAGCGAGATGACGCAGTGGCCACTGATGAGCTGGTAGGCGGGGAAGCCCTGGGCGTAGGCGTTGCCGTCCGCCGGCGCGCAGAACATGTCGGCCGGACACTGGGCGATGCGGTCGCAGCGCCGCAGGCACACCGGGTTCGTGAACGCGGCGAACTCGACGCAGTCGAGGCCGTCGCACTCGAGCGTGGCCGAGCCCGGGGCCGTGCAGCGAGCGAGCTCCTTGCTGCAGTCGGGGTTGACGCAGGTGTTCTCGACGCACGAGGCGCCGTAGCACGAGATGCCGCAGCCGCCGCAGTTGTCCTGGTCGAACCGCGTGTCGACGCACACGCCGTCGCAGTAGTCCGTGCCGACGGGGCAGGTGCTGGGGTCGCCGATGCCGAGCACCTGGGCGCAGCCGCAGGTGAGGCCGAGGGCGAGGGCGGCGAGCGCCGCCGAAGCAGGCCGTGGCATGGCTAGAACCCTCCCTGCAACGTGAGCCCGGCCGTGGTGGGGCCCACCACCGGCATGAGCCGCACCCGCGACGCCGACGGCGCGCGCTCGGGGCCGCCGACGAGGTAGAGGATGATGCCGGTGGCGAGCGCGGTGCCGCCGACGATGAAGGTCACCGTCGAGATGAGCGCCAGGTTGAACGCGTCGTTCGTCAGGCTGACGCCGGTCGGGTCGCACAGGCTCGCGTTGTCGCGGCTGCAGTGGGTGAGCGCGTCGTTGTGCTTCCCGCGGGCCATCACGCCGAACACCGTCCCGGTGACCAGGCTGGCGACGCCGAGGCCGCCGATCACCCAGCCGGCCGTGCGGGCGCCGCCGCCCGACGGGGGCGGGGGCGGGGTGTAGGGCGGCGGGGGCGGCGGCGGGGGCGGCGGCGCGACCACCGGCTTCGGGGCCGGCGGCTGCAGCCGCACCGCCAGCTCGTGGGTCCCCCCGCCGGCCAGCGTCAGCTTCTCGCTGAACGGCTGCATGCCGGGGGCCGCGACGACGACCTCGTGCTCGCCGGGGAGCACGGGGATCCCGCCGGCGGCCGCGGTCGAGCGCGGCTTGCCGTCGATCCGCACGACCGCCCCGGCGGGGAGCGGCGGCACCTTCACCAGCGCGAGGCGCTGGACGAGCGCCTCCATGCGCTGCTGGACGTCGGCCCGCTCCTCGGCGCTGAGCGTGCCCGTCGTGTCCGCCGCGCACCCCTGATACGCCTCGTACGCCTCGACGATGTTGCCGAGCGCCTCCTCGGTGCGGCCGAGGTTGAAGAGCACGACCGGCGACTTGTAGATGACGTAGACCTTGACGAAGCACTCGCGCGCGGCCGGGTGGCGGCCCGCCTCGAAGTCGGCGACGCACTGCGAGAACAGCTTGACCGCCTCGGGCGGCGGCGCCGAGCGCGCCTCCGCGGCGACCAGGACCGCTGCGATCAGGACTCCCATGCGCACGCTCGTCATCGCAACTCCCTCAGGACCTTCGTCTTCGTGGGCGGCGGCGGGGGCGTGGCACCCTTGACCTCCCGCAGCTCGTTGATGAGCCTCGGCTTGACGGCCGGCGCCGGCGCCGGCGCGGCCACGGGCGCTGCCGCGGGCTTGGGCGGCGCCGCGGACGGCTCGCGCGGGGCCGCGGCGGCCGCGGGGCGGGCCGCCGCCGGCGCGGCGGCGGGGGCGGCCGGCGCGGCGGGCGCGGCGGGCGCCGGGGCGGCGGCCGCGGTCGGATCCGGCGCGGGCGCCGCGGCCGGGTCCGAGGGCGCCGGCGCGGCGCCGAGGCCGAACCCGCCGTCGATGGCGAACAGGGACGGCGTCTTCGCCAGCTCATCGCTGATCGCCTGGGAGGCGCGCATCAGGAAGTAATACGCGGCGCCGCCGCCGATCAGGGTCAGGCCGAAGAAGATTCCCAGGATGATCAGGATGACCTTGCCGGCCCCGCCCTTCTTGCGCGGCGCCGGCGCGGGCGTCGCGTACGCGGGCCGCGGCGGCGCCGTCATCATCGGGGGTTGCTGGGGCGGCGCGCCCCCGGACCACTGCCCCTGCGTGCCCATCATCTGCTGCTGGGGCGGCGGGGGGCCCATCATCTGCTGCTGGGGCGGCGGGGCGCCCATCATCTGCTGCTGGGGCGGCGGTGGCGGCGCCGTCCCGGCCCACGCCGCGAGCGGGCCCGCGGGCGCCGCTGGCGCCCAGGGCGGGGCTGGCGGCGGCGGGCTCGCCATCGGTGCCGCGGGCGGGGCCCACGGCGCGGCGGGCGGCGGGCCGCTCGGCAGCGGCGGCGGCGGGCTCGGCGCCCAGCCCGCCGGCGGCGGCGGCAGGGTGGCGGCCCACGGGGCGCCGGCGGGCGGACCGCCCGGCAGCGGCGCCGGCGGCGCGGCCGGTCCCTGCCAGGGCGCGCCCGCAGGCGGCGCGAGCATGGTGGAGGCGAAGCCGGACGCCGGGCCCTGATGCGCCCAGGCCGCACCCGGTGCGGGCGCACCCTGCCAGGCCGGCGCGCCGGGCGGCGCGGCGCCGGCGGGCGGCGGACCGGCCGCGACCGCGCCGGGCGGGCCGGATGGCGCTGCCCCGGGCTGGGGTGGCGGGCTGGCCGTCGCCGGCGCCGCGGATGGCGGCGGCGGGGCGGCGGCGGGCGGCGCGGCGGGCGACGTCGCCCCGGCGGGCGCCGCGGCCGGCGCCGGGGTGAGCGGGGCGTCCGTGCCGGCGGCGCCAGGCGCCGGCGGCGACCCGGGCGCCTGTGGCCCGGCCTGTCCATTCGTCATCGTGAATCCCTCGGCAACTTCGTCCTCGTCGGCGGCCCGGGGCCGCAGATGGCTCGGCGCTCTAGACCGCCGGCTCGGGGGCCCGGGAGCGGCGGCGTCCGGTGGTGCAGACGAGGTGCCGCCCGGCCAGAGCTCCGGCCGCAGCCCCCGACCAGCCCGACGGGCCGTCGACTATGCGTGCCACCGCCGCAGTCTAACCGAAGCACGCGCAGCGGGGCAAGCGGGGGAAGACAGGGGGCGCGATCACGCCTCGAGCTGGGCGTACAGCGCCTGCCCGAGCGCGAGGCCGCCGTCGTTCGCCGGCACCTGGGCCGGGGCGAGCACGCGGAAGCCGGCCGCGGCGAGGCGGACCGCGAGCGCCTCCAGCAGCAGCCGGTTCTGGAACACCCCGCCGCCGCAGGCGACCAGGCCGAGGCCGGTCGCCGCGCGGGCGCGGGTGCAGGCGGCGGCGAGCGCCGCGACCACGGTCGCGTGAAAGCGCGCGGCGATCGCGCCCGGCAGCGCTCCGCCGGCCAGATCCGCGAGCACCGCGGCGACCGTCGGCAGCGGGTCGATCACGAACGGCGCGCCCTCGCCGAGCGGCATGGGATACGGCGGCGCCGCGGCCGTGCCCGCCGCCTGCTCGAGCGCCATCGCCGCCTGGCCCTCGAAGCTCGCCAGGTCGCGCAGCCCGATGAGCGCGGCCACCGCATCGAAGAGGCGGCCGAGGCCGGAGGAGCGCGGGAACGGGTGCCCGCGGTCGAGCAGGTCCCGCAGGGTCCGCGCCATCGCGGCGTCGGCGTGCGGCCAGCGCGCGAGGCAGCCCGCGAGCGCCTCGCCGTGGCCGGCGGCGACGAGCAGCGCCAGCGCCATGCGCCAGGGCTCCTTGATCGCCCGCTCGCCGCCGGGCAGCGGCAGCGCGCGGAAGCTCCCGGCCCGCTCGCAGCGGCGCCCGTCGACGACCAGCACCTCGCCGCCCCAGAGCGTGCCATCCAGGCCGTAGCCGGTGCCGTCGAGGGCGAGCCCGATGCACGGCTCCACCGCGCCGTGCTCGGCCAGGCAGGCGAGCACGTGCGCGTGGTGGTGCTGCACCGCGAGCCGCGGCAGGTCCGTGCGGGCCCGCGCCCACTTCGTCGACAGGTACTCCGGGTGCATATCGTGGACCAGGAGCTCGGGCGTCACGGCGAGGACGCGCGTGAGGTGCGCGATCGTCTCCTCGAAGAACGCGTGGGTGGGCGCGTTCTCGAGATCCCCCAGGTGCTGGCTCAGGAAGGCCTGCCGCCCGCGCGTGAGGCAGAGCGTGCTCTTGAGCTCGCCGCCCACCGCGAGCACGCACGGGCCGCCGCGCGGCAGCAGCACGGGCACGGGCACGAAGCCGCGGCTGCGGCGCAGGTGCCGCGCGGCGCCCGCGGCGTGGTGCATGACGGTGTCGTCGGTGCGCACGAGGATGTCGCGGTCGTGCACGAGGAACGCGTCGGCGATGCCGCCGAGCCGCGCGCAGGCCTCGTCGTTGTCGCGCACGATCGGCTCGTCGGAGGGGTTGGCCGACGTCATGACCAGCGGCCCGCCGCAGGCCGCGAGCAGCAGGTGGTGCAGCGGCGTGTAGGGCAGCATGAGCCCGACCCGCCGGTTGCCGGGCGCCACCTCGGCCGCGAGCGCCGCGCCCGGGCGGTGCGCGACGAGGACGATGGGCCGCGCGAGGCTCTTGAGCAGCGCCTCCTCGGCGGGCGTCGGGGCGGCGACGGCCCGCGCGGCCGCGAGGTCGGGCACCATCACGGCGAAGGGCTTCTCGTCGCGGTGCTTGCGCGCGCGCAGGCCGGCGACGGCCGTGGCGCGGCCCGCGTCGCAGGCGAGGTGGAAGCCGCCGAGCCCCTTCACCGCGACGATCGCGCCCTGGCGCAGCAGCGCCACCGCGGCGGCGAGCGGGTCGGCGGCGGTCGCCGGGGCGCCGCGCGCGTCGCGCAGCGTCAGGCGCGGGCCGCACCCCGGGCAGGCGTTGGGCTGGGCGTGGAAGCGGCGCGACCGCGGATCCTCGTACTCGGCCTGGCACGCCGGGCACATCGCGAAGCGCGCCATCGTCGTCTTCGGCCGGTCGTAGGGCAGGTCGGCGATGATGGTGTAGCGCGGGCCGCAGTTCGTGCAGTTGATGAAGGGGTAGCGGTGGCGCCGGTCGGCCGGGTCCCACATCTCGGCCAGGCACTCGTCGCACACCGCGACATCGGGCGAGATCAGGGTCGTGCGCGCCGCGTCGCCGCCGCTCGGCACGATGCGGAAGCCGGCCGCGCCGGTCGCCGGCACCTCGGCGGCGGTGACCGCGGTGATGCAGGCGAGCGGCGGCGGCTCGCCGACGAGGGCGGCGGCGAAGGCGTCGAGGGAAGCGGCGGGGCCCTCGATCTCGATCACCACGCCGCTCGCGTCGTTGAGCACGTGGCCCGTGAGGCCGAAGCGCTCGGCGAGGCGGAACACGAACGGGCGGAAGCCGACGCCCTGGACGATCCCCGCGACCTCGAGGCGGCGGCGCACGGGGCCTCAGCAGATCCGCGGCAGGGGGTCGCTCACCGGCAGGTCGACCAGGCGCTGGCCGCCGTAGCGGGTGCGCAGGATGACCTTGCCGGGGTGGTCCGCGGTCACGCGGCCGAGGAGCGCGGCCCCGTGGCCGAGCGGGTGGGCGCGCAGCGCCGCGAGCGCCGCGTCGGCCTGCTCGGCGGGCGTGACCGCGATCACCTTGCCCTCGTTCGCGAGGTAGAGCGGATCGAGGCCGAGGAGCTCGCAGATGCCGCGCACCTCGTCGCGCGTCGGGATGGCCGCCTCCTCGAGCGCGAGGCCGCAGCCGGCGCCCTGCGCGAGCTCGCCGAGGACCGTGGCGGCGCCGCCGCGGGTCGGGTCGCGCATGAAGCGGGGCGTGACGCCGGCGTCGTAGAGCGCCGCGACCAGCCCGCCGAGCGGCGCGCAGTCGCTCGTGAGGCCGCTCGCGAGCTCGATGCCGGCGCGCACCGACACGATGACCGCGCCGTGGTCGCCGAGCGGCCCCGAGACCAGCACCGCGTCGCCCGGCCGCACCGCGCGCGGGCCCGCGGGCGCGTTCGGCCGCACGAGGCCGAGGCCCGCGGTGTTGAGGTAGAGCCCGTCGCCCTTGCCCTTCTCGACCACCTTCGTGTCGCCGGTGACGACGGCGACGCCGGCGGCGGCGGCGGTGCGCTGGATCGAGTCGGCGACCCGGGCGAGGTCGGCGACGGCGAAGCCCTCCTCGAGCACCACCGCGAGCGACAGGAAGCGCGGCACGGCGCCGCTCACGGCCAGGTCGTTGACCGTGCCGGCGACGGCGAGCGTGCCGATGTCGCCGCCGGGGAAGAAGAGCGGCGAGACGACGAAGGAGTCGGTGGTGAAGGCGAGGCGCGCGCCGCCGGCCTCGATGACCGCGGCGTCGCCGTAGGGGCGCAGCCACTCGTTGTCGAGCCGCGCGCCGAAGACCTCGCGGATGAGCTCGCTCGTGAGCAGGCCGCCGCTGCCGTGGCCGAGCGTGATGCGGCGCTCGTCGCTCACGTGCGCCCCCGGCCGTGCCGGTACCACGCCCGGCAGGTGCCCTCCATCGACACCATGCACGGGCCGACCGGGCTCTCGGGCGTGCAACGCGTGCCGAAGAGGCCGCACTCGTCGGGCTCGCGCGCGCCCAGCATGATGAGGTGGCAGGAGCAGCCGGGCTCGATGTCCGGGATCGCGGGGTCGGGCGCCAGGCCGAAGCGCGCCGTCGCGTCGCGGTCGCGGTACGCCGGCCGCAGGCGCAGCCCCGAGCGCGGGATCGTGCCGATGCCGCGCCACGGCGCGTCGCAGGCCTCGAACACCTCGTCGATGCGCTGGCGCGCGACGACGTTGCCCTCGGGTCGCACGGCACGCGGGTAGCCGTTGAAGAGCGCCGGCGTGCCGTCGACGACCTGGCCGACGAGGTGGTCGAGCGCGAGCAGGATGTCGACCGGCTCGAAGCCCGCGACGGCGAGGGGCATCGCGTGCCGGGTGGGGAACACCTCGTACTCGCGCGTGCCCATCACGGCCATCACGTGTCCCGGGAGGAGGTAGCCCGCGAGCCCGGGGCCGTCCACCGCCAGGAGCGCCGCGAGCGCCGGCGGGATGAGGCGATGGCTGCAGACGATGGAGAAGTTCGGCGGCGGCGCGAGGGCGAGCACGGACGCCACCGTGCACGCGGTGGTCTCGAAGCCGACCGCGAAGAAGACGACCTCCTGGCGCGGCTCCTTGACCGCGAGCGCCACGGCGTCGGCGGGGCTGTAGACGATGCGGACGTCGGCGCCCTGCGCCTTGGCCGCGGCCAGCGACAGCCGGGCCGGCACGCGGAGCACGTCGCCGAAGGTGGCGAGCACGACCCCGCGCTCGAGCGCGAGCCGCGCGGCGAGGTCGATCTCGGCCGCGGGGCAGACGCACACGGGGCAGCCGGGGCCGGCGATGATCTTCAGCCACGGCGGGAGCAGGTCGCGGATGCCGTACTGGCCGATGAAGTTCTCGTGGGTGCCGCAGACGTGCATGAAGCGCAGCGGGCGGCCCGGCGCCCTGGCCGCGAGCGAGGCGACGAGGCGCGCGACGAGGGCCGGGTCGCGGAAGCGCTCCTGCGGGTCGCGGGCGGCCACGGGCTACCTCCGCGCGGCGCCGGCGTCGGCGAGCGTCTGCTCGTCGTCGCCGGTGACGGCGCACAGCTCGCGCAGGGTCGCGAGGATGTCGGCCGCCTCGCTCTCGTCGAGCCGCTGGATGGCGTAGCCGGCGTGCACGATGACGTAGTCGCCGACCTGCGCCTCGGGCAGCAGGTCGAGGAGCACCCGGCGCGTGACGCCGGAGACGACCGCGACGCCCTCGACGCCGGCGCGCGCGGTGAGCTGCATGGGGACCGCGAGGCACACGGCCTACCTCCCCTTCACCTTGGCGACGCGCGCGGCGAGCCAGTCGGTCCAGGCGGTGAGCCCGTCGCCGGTGCGGGCCGAGAGCGGGAAGACCTCGAGGTCGAGGTTGAGGCCGCGCGCGTCCTTGACCGCGCGCTCGAGGTCGAAGTCGACGTGGGGCAGCAGGTCGATCTTGTTGACCAGCATCGCCCGGGCGACGTGGAACATGACGGGGTACTTGGCCGGCTTGTCGTCGCCCTCGGTCACCGACAGGACCATGACCTTGTCGTGCTCGCCGAGATCGAACTCCGCCGGGCACACGAGGTTGCCCACGTTCTCGATGAAGAGCAGGTCGAGCTCGTCGAGGTGGAAGGCGTCGAGGTTGCGGTGGATCATCCGCGCGTCGAGGTGGCAGGCGTGCCCGGTGTTGATCTGCACCGTCGGCACGCCGTGGCGCGCGATGCGGTCCGCGTCGCGGCGCGTCTCGATGTCGCCCTCGATCACGCCGACGCGGAAGCGCGGCTTGAGGAGGTCGACGGTGCGCTCGAGCAGGGTGGTCTTGCCCGCGCCGGGCGCGGACATGAGGTTCACGACGTAGACGCCGTGGGCGACGAAGTGCTCGCGGTTGTGGTGGGCCGCGTGCTCGTTGTCCGAGAGGACGTCGGCCTTGACTGCGATCTCGTGCATGGGTTCTCCGTCCTCGGCGCTCAGTCTAGCACTAGTCCTCGATGTCGACGCTGGCCAGCTGCAGCTCCCGCCCGCCGGTCACCTTGAAGCCGGCGGCGCCGCAGCGCTGGCACGTGAGGTCGCCCAGCGCGAGGTCGCCCTCCCAGCCGCAGGCCGGGCACCGCCCGCGCAGCGGCACGCGCTCGATGTCGAGCGCGCAGCCCTCGAGGAGCGTGTCCTTCGCGGCGACCTCGAAGGCGAAGGTCAGCGTCTCGGGATCGGCGTGGGTCAGCTCGCCGAGCCGGAGGCGCACCCGCACCACCCGCCGCGCCCCGTGCTCGCGCGCGATCGGCGTCAGGATCTCCACCATGCTCTGGGCCAGGCTGAGCTCGTGCACCGTCGGCTCTCCGCGCCGGACGTTATATCAGCGGGCGCGCCCCGCGGCAAAGCGAGGTGGGGCCGCGCCGCGGCGCGCGCGGTCCGCTCGTCCGGCCGGAATCCGGACGCGTCCGCGATCCGGCCGGATGGCCGGCGTGGGGCGCCGCAGCCCAAGTGGCGCTCAAGTGGCAGATCCCTCCAGTTCGCGCGAGGTTGGGCGTCCATCGGCGCTCGAGCTGGACGGATGCATCCAGTTCCCCGGGGATGGCCCGGGACTTGCTCCGCGTCGCGCCATGCTATGGCACATCGTTGCGGGAGCGGTCGGCGGGCTGAGGCCCTTGGCAACGTTCGCAGCGGCGGAGCTCGCGTGGCGGCGGCTGCGCGCGGCCTTCCCGCTCGCGCTGGCGCTCGTCCTCATGCCGGACCACCTTCACCTCATCACGGCGCTGGAGGACCCCGACGGGGTCCGTCGCCGACTCGGTGCGGTGCTCAGCGGCCTCGCACGGAGCGCGTCGGGGTTCAAGGGCGCGCCGGTGTGGGCGCCGGTCCCGTCGCCGGAGCCCGTCTTGAACCGCAAGCATCTGCGTCGGCTGGTGCGCTATGTCGCCCTCAACCCGTGCCGCGACGAGCTCACGCGAGATCCGCTGCGCTGGCTCTGGAGCACGCACCGCGACGTCATGGGCGCCGTCGTCGATCCGTGGGTGACCGCCCCGCGGCTCGCGGCGGCGCTGGGCGTGTCGCCGAGCGGCTTCGAGGCGGCACATCACGCCTATGTGTCCGCGGATCCCACGACGAACGTCGCGGGCACCCCGCTGCCGCGTCCCGCCAGACCGAGCGAGAGCCCGCTGCTGCTCCTTGACCAGGTCCGCGCCGCGGCGGCGGTCGCGCTGCGCGCGGCGCCGGCGGCGATCGCGCGCCGTACCGTCGCGCGGCGGCTGTTCGTACACCTGGCAACGGCACAGGGCTGGCGCGATGCCCGGCTCATCGGCGCGCAGTGCGGCCTGGACGCACGCGCCGTGGGCCGCCTGCCGCCGCCCCCGGCGGCCGCGCTGACGCCGGCGCTGCTGTGCCTCGGCGACGAGCGCCTGCGACACCCCGCGGGTGTTCCATCTGCGCCGAAGTGGCCACCTTCGGCCAGTTCGCGACGGGATGGGCGACCATGGGCCGATGAACTGGCTGATGCGCGCCAGTTTGCTTGACATGGGCGCGGGCGGGCACACCCTCGCGGCGGCGGTGCCGCGGCTGATCGCGTGAGTGCGGGCGGGCTGCGCCTGCCAGCACTCTGCGCGGGAGGTCAGGGACCCTCCCAGGGTCCCTTGGCTAGAAGATCAGCCCCCGCCGCAGGTCCTCGTGCGGGGCGGGGATGATCTCCGTCAGCACGAGCAGGGCCGGCTCGATCACGGCCACGGCGGCGGCGACGGCGGCCTGAACCGCGGTGAGCTCGCCGGTCAGCGTGAAGAAGGCCTTGCCGCCGAGGCCGCGGGCGAGCTGCATCTCGAGCAGGTGCACGTCGGCCGCCTTCGCCGCCGCGTCGGCCGCGAGCACGGCGCTGACGACGGTGAAGGTCTCGATCACGCCGACCGCGTCGAGGTCGCCCGGCGGCCGCTCGCCGCGGATGAGCGGCGCGAGCTGCTCGTGGGCGTAGGGCAGGAAGAGGCGGTCGATGAGCAGGTGGCCGGCGGCGGCGGTGCCCGCGCTCATCGCCTCGTCCACCTCGGCGACCTCGCCGGCGACGATGACGACGTGCTTGCCCGGCGACACCGGGTGCGAGGCGAGGAGGCGCACCGGCGCCTTCTTCAGCATCGCGTCGGCGCACACGATGCCGCGCGCGATGCTCTGCGACTCGAGGATGCCGAGCGCAGGGGCGGGCGCGGGGGCGAGGACCGGGGCGGTAGGGGCGCGGGCGGGCATGCGCGGGGCGCTAGACCTCGAGCCGGAAGAGGCGCAGCGGCTTGCCCGAGAGCTCGACGCCCTCGACCTCGATGCCGGGCACCGGCGCCTTCGTGCCCTCGTAGGTCGCGGCGGTGACGAGGTGCGTGACGCCGCGCGCGGCGGCGAGGGCGCAGAGGCGGAACGCGAAGTTCACCGGCTGGCCGAGGACGTCGTACATGCGCAGGCGCGGGATGCCGACGTCGCCCGCGAGCACCGGGCCGGTGGCCGCGCCGACGGTGTAGTCGAGCAGCGGCCGGCCGCGCTGCGCGCTGTCGGCGAGCCACGCCTCGCGGTCGCGCAGCGTGCGGGCGATGGCCGCGAGGCCCGCGGCGCGGTGATCCTTGCCGCCGACGAAGACCGACAGCACCCCGTCGCCGAGGAACTTGACCACCCGGCCGCCCTCGGCGGCCACGGCGGCCGCGACGTGCTCGTAGTACCGGCCGAGCTCGATGCCGAGCTCCACCGGCCCGAGCTGCGCGGCGAGCACGCCGAACCCCTTCAGATCGTGGGCGACGACGGTGGCCTCGACCTCTTGCAGGAACATCGTGTCCATCGCGGACCTCAGACGAACCGGAAGTAGTCCTTCAGCGTGCAGCGCCGCTCCCGCGAGAAGTGGACGGCCGTCGTGAGCCCCTCGCCGGTGGGCGAGGCGATGGTGAACGACGTGTAGCCCTCGCCCTCGGCGCCGAGGCCGGCGACGTTCCAGGCGTTCTTGACGAAGAGCGAGGTGTTGCAGACGCGCGCCATGGCGCTCATGTTCTCGACGTTCGTCGAGTGCATCGACGAGGTGTGGCCGTAGCCGTGCTCGACCTCGACGGCGCGGGCGATGGCCTCGGCCGCGTCCTTGACCCGGCAGATCGGGAAGACCGGCATGAGCTGCTCGACCTGCATGAACGGGTGCTCGAAGGGCACCTCGCACATGGCGAGCCGGCAGTCGTCGCCCACGTGGACGCCGATGTCGCGCAGGATGACGCCCGCGTTCTTGCCGACGTAGGCCTTGTTCGCGTCGTGGCCGGCGATGACGAGCTTCTCGAGGGCCGCGACCTGCCGGTCGTTCATCCAGTAGATCGGCTGGCGCTTGAGCTCCTCGATGAGCTTGTCCGCGACCGACTCGACGACGAGGCCCTCCTTCTCGTCGACGCAGATGATGTTGTTGTCGAACGACCCGCCGCGCACGATCCAGCGCGCGGCCTCGGCCAGGTGGGCGGTCTCGTCGACGACGACGGGCGGGTTGCCCGGGCCGGCGCCGATGACCTTCTTGCCCGAGTTCATGGCCGCCTTGACGACGGCCGGGCCGCCGGTGACCACGATGAGGCGGGTCCCCGGGTGCTTCATGAGGCGGCCCGCGCTCTCGATCGTGGGCTCGCTCACGCACGAGACGATGTTCGGCGGCGCGCCGGCCGCCGTGATCGCCTCGTTGATGAGGTGCACGAGCCAGGCGCTCACGCGCGCGGCGCTCGGGTGGACGTTGAAGACCACGCCGTTGCCGGCGGCGAGCATCCCGATCGCGTTGCAGATGATGGTCTCGGTCGGGTTGGTGCACGGCGTGATGGCGCCGATGATGCCGTACGGCGCGCGCTCGGTGATGGCGATGCCGTGGTCGCCCGAGAACGCGACGGGCTTGAGGATCTCGGGCCCCGGCGTCTTCTCGATGACGAGCGAGTTCTTCGCGAGCTTGTCCTCGGCGCGGCCGAGGCCGGTCTCGGCCACCGCGTGCTCCGCGAGGGCCTTGAGGTTCGCGCGCCCCATCTGCCGGATGGCGTCACAGGCGGCGTAGCGCACCGCGAGCGGCTGCCGCTCGTACTGCTCCCACGCCTTGCGCGTCGCCGCGATGGCGGCGTCCGGGTCGGCGTAGCAGCCCAGCCGGCCCTGCGGGATGCGCAGGTCCGGCTTGCGCCCAGTGGGCGGCCGATGGCCGGCCACATCGTTGAGCGGCGTCGCGTCGTGGGTCGGGCCGCGGCCCGGCCCGGGGCCGGCCGGGCCGGTGCCCAGGCGTGCCACCACCCGCTCGACGATCTCCTGGATCCGAGCCTCGTCCAGTGCGCTCATGAGAGGCTAGCCCTGCCCCAGACCGGGGTTCTTCACGTAGCGGCTCGCCCCGTCGACCTCCACGATGTCCACGATGGCCATGATCGTGGCGTCGACCGGGCGATCCTTGGTTATCTGCGTCTGGCGCGCCGAGCTGCCCGAGGCGTACAGCACCACCTCGCCAATGCCCGCGCCGACGGCGTCCGCGGCGACCAGGGCGGCCCCCGTCGGGTTGCCCTCGAAATCGCAGGCCTTGACGATGAGGAACGTGAGTCCCTCGAGCTCCGCTTCCTTGCGCGTCGCCACCAGGGTGCCGACGACTTTGGCGAGCTGCACGGCTTATTTGCCCTGCTTCGCCTCTTCCTGCCGGCCGAGCGGAAGCACGAGGTCGATGTTGACGTGCGGCCGCGGGATGACGTGCACGGAGACGAGCTCGCCCACGCGCTCGGCCGCGCGCTGCCCCGCCTCGGTCGCGGCCTTCACCGCCGCGACGTCGCCGCGGACGATGGCGGTCACGAACCCGCCGCCGATCTTCTCGTACCCGACGAGCTCGACCTTGGCGGCCTTCACCATCGCGTCGGCGGCCTCGACCATCCCGACGAATCCCTTGGTCTCGATCATGCCCAGAGCGTCAGCCATTACCTGCTTCCTCCGTAACGCGCGGCCGCCCGGGGGCGGCCCGTCATAACCGCGAGAGCGTGCGGCTTACTTGTCGACGAATTTCTGGCCCTCGCGACCCTGGATGCCCTCGATGGTCGCGACCGCGGCGGCCGCGGCGGCGTCGATCTCGGCCTCGGGGCCGCTCATCCACAGGCGCCCGAAGGCGCCGTACGGCTGGAGCTGATTCAGGAACACGCGGGCGGCCTTCTCGGCCTCGTTCGCCGCGAACGAGACGTAGCCCGCGGGCTCGGTCTCGAAGATGAAGAGCGACTGGCCGGGCAGGATCATCATGCCCTGCGAGTTGCGGTTGATGAGCTGCGCCTGATAGGGCTCGACGGCGCGGATGATCTGGTTGGTGACGATCTTCGGCTTGACCCGGTCCTCTTCCTTGAGGCCCAGGTGCTCGAGGATCGCGTGCCCCGCCGACAGCACCTCGCCCTTGTCCCACTCGTGGATCTCGAGCAGGCCGTAGGCGCGCTCGACCACCTGCACCGCCGGCACCACCTTCGTCGCCTTGAGCGCGACGTCGGTGATGCGGTTGATGGCGATGCCGGGGGCGATCTCGACGAAGAGCGAGGCCTGCATGGGGACGGGCAGGAACCCGCGCGCCGTCTTGCCCATGAAGCTCGCGAGCTGCGGCTGGAGGCTGTCGAGGAACGTGAAGCAGCGCAGGGTGATCGCGGCCATCGTGAGAGATCCTATCGCGTCGAGGACGGGCGTACCGCGCCCGAAGCCGCGGGCACCATATCACGGCCCCGGAGACGGGGGCAAGCGCGCGGCGGAACGAGCGGAACGAGGGTGCGATCGCGGACGGTCGTTCCGACGGCTGCGCGGGCGGGTGGGAAAATGCCGGGCAGGGGCACGGGCAGGGGCACGGGCACGAGCGCCCAACCTGAGAGGGGCGGCCCGGCGACGGGCGAGCGCCCTCGTGCCCGTG
>DASXVK010000435.1:0-9001 GCA_036504295.1 Polyangia bacterium | reverse complement strand
GCCGGTGAAGGCGAACGGCTGGCGCGGGAAGACGAACGGGCCCAGGTGATAGCTCTGCGCCTGGGCCGCTTCGCCGAGGAGCAGCACGCGGTAGCCGCGCCGGGCGACCAGGGCCGCGGCGGCCAGGCCGGCGAGCTCGTTCCCGAGCACGATGACGTCGTAGAAGTTCGTCGCCATTGCCGACCGGCCCCCCTCAGGGCACGCGCAGCGCCGCCGCCTCGGCCGCCGCGCCGTGCACGACCACGCGCCGGCCGCGCCGCTCGACCCGTCCCTCGGCGAGCAGCCGGAGCACGAGCGGGTAGATGCGGTGCTCCTCCGCGAGCACGCGGGCCGCGAGGCGGTCCTCGTCATCGTCGGCGTGCACCGGCACCGCCGCCTGGGCGATGATCGGGCCGGTGTCGGTGCCCTCGTCGACGAAGTGCACGGTGCAGCCGGTGATCGTGACGCCGTAGGCCAGGGCCTGCCGCTGGGCGTGTACGCCGGGGAACGACGGCAGCAGGGCGGGGTGGATGTTGACGACGCGGTCGGGGAAGGCGCGCAGGAACCGCGGGGTCAGCAGCCGCATGAAGCCGGCCAGGGCCACGAGCTCGACGCCGCGGGCGCGTAGCGCCTCGACCAGGGCGTCCTCGAAGGCCTCGCGGTCGGCGTAGGCCTTGTGGTCGACGACGACCGCCTCCACCCCGGCGGCGCGCGCGCGGTCGAGGGCGTGGGCGTCGGCGCGGTTGCTGATGACGACGCGCACCTGCGCCCCGCCCAGCGTGCCCGCGGCCTGCGCGTCGAGGATGGCCTGCAGGTTCGTGCCGCCGCCCGACACCAGCACCCCCACGGCGAGCGTCATGTGAAGGCCACCTCGGGCGTGTCCGGGCCGGCCGCGACCACCTCGCCGACGACGAAGGCGGCGTGGCCGGCCGCCCGCGCGACCTCGAGCGCGCGGTCGGCGGCCGCGGCGGGCAGGGCGGCGACGAGCCCCAGCCCCAGGTTGAAGGTCAGGCGCATCTCCTCCGGGTCGACGCCGCCGCCGTGGGCGATGAGGTCGAAGATCGGCGGCACGGGCCAGCTCCCCGCGCGGAAGCGCAGGGCCAGGCCGGGGCCGAGCATGCGCGGGGCGTTGCCCGGCAGCCCCCCGCCGGTGATGTGGGCGAAGCCGTGGACCTCGACCGCCGCGCGCAGGGCCGCCACGAGCTTGGCGTAGATGAACGTCGGCGTGAGCAGCGCGTCGCCGACCGTGGCGCCGCCGAGCTCGGCGGGCCGCGCGTCGAGCGGCAGCGCCATGTGCTCGAGGAGCACCTTCTGGGCCAGGGAGTAGCCGTTCGAGTGCAGCCCGCTCGAGGCGACGCCCACGAGCCGGTCGCCGGGGCGGACGAGGCGCCCGTCGAGGACGGCGTCGCGCTCGACCACGCCGACGCAGAAGCCCGCCAGGTCGTACTCCCCGGCGGCGTACATGCCGGGCAGCTCCGCGGTCTCGCCGCCGACGAGCGCGCAGCCCGCCTCGACGCACCCGCGGGCGATGCCGCCGATGATCTGCTCGGCCACCCCCACGGCGAGGGCGCCGGTGGCGAAGTAGTCGAGGAAGAAGAGGGGCTCGGCCCCGCAGGTGACCACGTCGTTGACGCACATGGCGACGAGGTCGAGGCCGATGGTGTCGTGGCGGCCGGTGCGGAACGCCACCTTGAGCTTGGTCCCGACCCCGTCGGTGCCGGAGACGAGCAGCGGGTCGCGGTAGCGCGCCGGCAGCCCGCAGAGCGCGGCGAACCCCCCGACCCCGGCCACCACCTCGGGCCGCATCGTGGCCCTGACGAGCGGCTTGATGCGCTCGACCAGGGCGTCGCCGGCGTCGCGGTCGACCCCGGCCTCCCGGTAGCTCAGGCCCATGGCGGCCACGGTTAGCGCATGCACTCCGCGAAGTCAACCACGGCGCGGGTGCGCGCCTCGAGCGCGCGACCGCCGCTGCGATGACGCCTGGGCGGGGTTCGGCGCTGCAGACCGTGGGTGCGCCAGAATCCACAGTGGTGGGCCATTTGCCCCACTGTGTAGACAACTCACACGCTGGTCCGCGGGGCGAGCAGTCCCTAGTAGGTAGGGACGCAGCTCGGCGCCACAATCGTGCCGAAGCATCCCTCGGCCGCCAGGTGCACGCTGGGCCCGGGAAATTGCAATGTGCGTCACCAGTGCGGACGTTTTTTGCCACCTGGATGCGCTCCCTGCGATGAGGCTTGCCACAACGGTGCGACTTCGCACGCGCCACGGCCCGGCATGGTGAGGCGGCGGCTGGCACGGTGCTTGCTGACTGTAAAGTTCCGCTAGCAGCGAACACAGCGCAGTCCGCGGGGAGGACGCCAGCTCGTGAGCGGCGCGGCACCAGGCGGTGTGATCAATGGATACGAGCTCCTGCGACCCCTCGCCACCGGGGCCGCGACGAGCGTCTGGCTCGCCCGCGTCCGCGCGACCGGGGCGCCCCGGCACGTGGCGCTCAAGCTGCTGCTGCCGCCGGTCGAGAGCGACGCCGGCACCAGCGACGCCTACTGCCGCGCCGCCGAGCGGGCGCGGGCGCTGAACCACCCCAACATCGTCCGGGTGCTCGAGGTGGGGGCGAGCGACGGCTTCCGCTTCGTCGCGACCGAGCACGTGAACGGGCGCAGCCTCTTCGAGCTGCGACGGATGCTGTTCGTGCGTCGCGAGCGCCTCCCGCTGTGGTTCGGCTTGCGGGTCATCGCCGCCGCCTGCGACGCCCTCGGCTACGCCCACGAGAAGCGCAGCGCCGCCGACGCCCCCGAGGGGTTCCTGCACGAGAGCCTGGTGCCCGAGCAGCTCATGATCTCCTTCCGCGGCACCACCAAGGTGCTCGGGTTTGGCACGGCCCGGGTCTCGACCGGGCGCGCCGGG
Organism: Polyangia bacterium; assembly: GCA_036504295.1. GTDB lineage: Bacteria > Myxococcota_A > Polyangia > JACRCY01 > JACRCY01 > DASXVK01. The sequence continues at coordinate 6,118 of DASXVK010000435.1, read as the reverse complement.
GCCGCGGCCCGCCTCACCAGCCTCGCCTTCCGCGCGCCCGAGCAGCTCGGCGCGGCGCCGGCGTCCGGCGTCACCGCGCGCGCCGACACCTACTCGCTCGGCGTGATCCTCTATGACCTGCTCACCGGGGAGCGCCCCTTCCGCGGGCGCACCGAGGCCGAGCTCGTGGCCCAGATCGCGGCGGGCGCGCCCGAGCCCCCGAGCCGCGTGGCGGCCTGGGTGAGCCCCGAGCTCGACCCGATCGTCCTGCGGGCGATCGCCCGCCACCCCGCCGACCGGTACCCGGACGCCCTGCGGCTGCGCTGCGATCTGCTCGAGGCGCTGACGTCGCTCGGGGACGAGCACGGCAGCCAGGACATGGCGGAGCACCTCTTCCACGTGTTCGGCCGCCCCGCCGACGACGGCGGGCTGCGGCCGGAGGGCGACGAGCCGATCGCAGCCGTCGCCGCGGGGGCGGTCGCGGGCGCCGCGCCCGCCGACGAGGCGACGCGGCCGATCCACCGCCCGCCCGAGCCGGCGCTCCAGGCCGACGTGGACGCGGCGTTCCGGGGCGTCTTCGACGAGCTGCAGGACCCGGGCGCGGCGGCGCCGGAGGCGGCCGCGGCGGCGCCCGGCGGCACCGCGGCGGCGCCCGGCAGCAACGGCAACGGCAAGCCGCCCCGGCGGCTGGTCGGCAGCAGGTGGGACGAAATCGTCGAGCGGGCGCGCCGCGAGGCGGCGGCCGCCGAGGCCGGCCCGGCCGCCGACGCGCGGGACGACGCGGCGCCGGTCCCGGCCGAGCCCGCCGCCGAGTCGGCGCGCAACCCGGGCCACGCCTGGGATGCGGCCGTGCGCCGGGTGCTCCAGAGCGAGCGGACCGGCCCGTTCACGCCGGACCCGAACCGCGGGCGCAGCGCGTTGAGCGCCGAGGCCCTGTTCGACGAGGGGCTGCAGCGCATGCGGTCGCGCGACCTGCCGGGCGCCCTCGCGGCGTGGACCGCCGCCGTCGAGCTCGTCCCCGACAACCGCAAGTACCACGGCAACCTGCGCATGTTGCGCCGGTTGATGGAAGACCGCGGCCAGTGAAGGACGCACGGGAGGCTTGAATGTCCGTCGAAGCAAAGCGCGGTGAGCTGCAGGGGCTGATGGTCTTGATGGCGTCGCTGTCCGACGGCCTCGAGCAGGTGCTCGGGCGCGGCGCCGCGACGATCACGTTCCGGGCGGGGCGGACCCTCGGCCTCAAGGGGCCGGCGCTCGAGAAGACGACGGACCTGCGCGCGGCCCTCGATATCGTGCGGACCGAGCTCCTCCGGCAGGGCCTGAACTGGGAGTTCGAGCTGTGGAAGCCGGCCGGGGCGGCCGACCACTTCTACGCCAAGGACGCGCACCGCGCGGCCAAGCTGGTCTTTCGCAACTGCATGGTCCGCTGCGCGCTGTTCCGCTACAGCCACGAGCAGAAGCAGTCGCTGTGCATGATGAACCACGGGATCTTCTGCGGCCTGCTGCAGAAGGTGACCGGCAAGCGCGCCGAGCTCGACATCATCCACGCCGGCGAGAACGCGTGCCTCAAAGAGCTCGTCTGCATCGAGGGGTAGGCCATGACCAAGGTTCCCGTCTCGTTCGAGTGGCTCTCCGGGTGCTCCGGGTGCGAGCTGTCGATCGTCGACCTGCACGAGCGCCTGCTCAAGGTGCTCGAGGCGATCACGATCGTGCGGCTGCCGATTCTCCTCGACGTCAAGGACTACCCCAAGGCCAAGGTCGGCATCATCACGGGCGCGCTCCGCACCGAGCACGACATCGAGTGCGCCCACCGGATGCGGGAGAGCTGCGAGCTGGTCCTCGCGTTCGGCACCTGCGCGGTCTACGGCGGGCCGCAGGGCTCGGGGTACGCCTGCTCGCTCGAGGAGCTCGCGGCGGGCTCGTTCCTCGATAACCCGACCACCACCACGCACTTCCTCCCCGATGAGGGCGTGCCGAAGCTCCTGGCCGAGGGCGTGCAACCGCTCGACGCCACGATCCCCGTCGACCTGTACCTGCCGGGGTGCCCGCCCCACGCGTACTTCGTCTTCGACGCGCTCGTCGCGCTCGTCGAGGGGCGAGCCCCAGAGTACGGACCGCAGAACGTCTGCTACCACTGTGATCGCGCGATGAAGCACACGGCGGTCGCGCGCCTGCGCCGCATCCACGAGGGGCCGCTCGAGGACGGCACCTGCTTCCTCTCGCAGGGCGTGCCCTGCATGGGGAGCGTGACCCTCGACCGCTGCCTCGCGCCGTGCCCGACCAGGGGGCTGCCGTGCAGCGGCTGCGCCGGCCCGTCGGAGCAGGTGATCCTCGAACCGCAGCGCGACCTCCGCACGGAGATCGCGACGCGCATGGCGATGATGACGAAGATCCCGCGCGCCGACGTCCTGCGCGAGATCGAGGCCCGCGCGCAGACCTACTACGCCTACGCGATGGCGTCGCCGGTCTTCCGCCAGAAGCCGACCTTCCTCCTTCGCCGCTGGACGTCGCAGGCAGGAGCCTAGAGCAATGACCCGGACCATCGAGATCAACCCCGTCACCCGCATCGAGGGCCACGCCACCGTCAACATCGAGGTCGGCGACGACGGCCGTGTCGCCGGCGCCTGCATGCACGTGCTCGAGTTCCGCGGCTTCGAGCGCTTCGTCAAGGGCATGCAGGTGGAGCTGATGCCGACGCTCACGACCCGCATCTGCGGCACCTGCCCGCACGCCCACCACCTCGTCGGCGCGAAGACCGTCGACAAGGTCTTCGGCGTCACCCCGCCGCGCGCCGCGGTGCTGCTGCGCGAGCTGCTCAACTGCGGCAGCATGATCCACTCCCACGCGATCCACTTCTTCGCGCTCGCCGGGCCCGACCTCCTGCTCGGCCTGAACGCCCCGCCGGCGCAGCGCAACCTGCTGGGGCTGCTCGACGCGGCGCCGGAGCTCGCCACCAAGGCGCTGCGGCTGCGGACGCTCGGCCAGCGGATCTGCGAGATCGTGGGCGGGCGCGGCACGCACCCGGTGACCGCGGTCGCCGGCGGCATGTCCGCCGCCCTCAAGAGCGACAGCTGCGCCACCCTGCGGGGGATCGCGACCGAGGCGGTCGGGCTCGCGCAGGTGGCGGTCGCGGCGGGGAAGGCGGCCCTCGGCAAGCACGAGGACCTGCTCACGATCCTGCCGCTCGAGGTGCACAGCCTGGGCACCGTCCGCGACGGGCGGCTCGACCTCTACGACGGCACGCTGCGCGTCTGCCGCCCCGACGGGAGCGTCGCCGCCGACTTCCCGGTCGAGGAGCATCGGCAGCGGTTCTTCGAGGAGGCGGTGCCCTACTCGTACGCCAAGCAGCTGCGCCTCCGCGACGGCGCGGGCGCCGGCGTGCCCTACCGCGTCGGGCCCCTCGCGCGCCTCAACTGCGCCGAGCGCATCGACACCCCGCTCGCCGCGGCCGAGCTGGAGGAGTTCCGCAGCCGCTTCGGCCGTCCGTGCCACCTCACGGTCCTCAACCACCACGCGCGCCTGATCGAGCTGCTGCACTGCGCGGAGAAGGCGGTCGCGCTCCTCGCCGACGACGAGATCGCGTCGCCGAACGTGCGCGCGCCGATCACCGCCACGCCCCGGCCGGCCGCGGCCCACATCGAGGCCCCGCGGGGCGTGCTCATCCACGACTACGACGTGGACCCGAACGGCATCATGCGCGGCGCGAACTTGATCGTGGCGACCCAGCACAACATGTCGTCGATCAACGCCAGCATCAAGGACATGGCGCAGCTCGCGCTGGAGAAGCCCGACGCGGACCTGCTGAACCACATCGAGTTCGCGATTCGCTGCTACGACCCGTGCCTCTCCTGCTCGACGCACCAGGTCGGCTCGATGCCGCTCGCGATCGCCGTCACGCGAGGCGGCCGCCCCGTGCGCACCGTGAGGAGGTAGCCGATGCCCACCGTGACGATCGACCCCGCCGGATGCCGCGCCTGCGCGCTGTGCGTGGACATCTGCCCGACCAAGGTCCTCGAGATGGACGATCACGGCCAGGTGGCGCGCGCGGCCCGGCCCGAGGACTGCATCGGCTGCACCTCGTGCCGCTTCCTCTGCCCGTCGCGCTGCCTGGACGTGACGGACACGAAGGAGCCGCGGCCCTTCTACCGCATCGAGGAGAACGCCGCGCTCATCACGCGGTTCCTGCAGCGCCGGCCCGCCGCCGCCGTGCTCGGCGAGGCCGATTGGGACGAGGCCCTGCGGGACGTGACGGTCCGCCTGAGCGCCCTCGGCGCGTCGGTGACCGAGACCATGGGGCGGGGACAGAAGGCGGTCGGCCGCAAGGCGGGCCAGCTCGCGGCCGCGCACCTGCCCGAGATGTACGAGGGCAAGTCCGTCGAGGACGTGCTGGCCCGGATGGGCCGCCGCTTCGCCCACGCGTTCGACTTCGAGTCGAGCGTCGCGAGCGGCGGCGACGAGATCACGATGCGCTTCACCGGCTGCGCCGTCGCCCGCGTCGTGCGCGCCCAGGGCGACGAGGTCGGCAGCGCCCTGCTGTGCGGTCTGTTCCACGACTACTGGGCCGGGCTCGTCGGGACGTTCACGCAGAAGAGCCACACGGTGCAGATGCTCGAGACCGGCGCGGCCTGCACCATGAAGCTGCAGGCGCGCTGCTAGCGACGGAACGAGACAAGGAGACCACGAATGGCCACTCGGACAGAGAAGATGCAGGACGTGCTGCGCGGGCTGCGACAGGCCTCGCCCGACATCATCGGCGCCTCGGTCGTCAGCCTGGACGGCTTCGTCATCGCCTCGGTGCTCCCGAGCGAGATCGACGAGGAGCTCGTGTCGGGCATGGCGGCCGCCATGCTCGGCGTCGGCGAGCGCATCTCGACCGAGCTGATGGGCTCGGCGATGGAGCAGGTGTACGTCCGGAGCGAGAAGGGGTACGTGATCCTCAACGCCATCGGCGCCGAGGCGATGCTCGTCGTGCTCACGACCAAGGAGGCCAAGCTGGGCCTCGTCTTCATCGACATCCGCCGCAAGGCGGCGGACCTCGCGAAGGCGATCTAGCGGCGCGGCCCGGGGCGCGGGCGCCCGGGCGTGCGGGTGAGAGCCGGTATGGCGACGACGAGCGCGAGACGCTACTGGGGCGGGGCCACGGCCTTGCTCTTCCTGGGCATCGCCGATCTGGTCGTGCTCAACGCCAGGATCGCGCCCGGGTGGGTCCGCGAACGCGCCCGCGCCGCGGGCGTGGACCGCACGCCCGCGGCGGCCGCCTCGCCGGCCGTGTCACCGCCCGCGACCCCGCCCACGGCCGTCGCCTCGCCGCCGCGGGCGCCGGAGCCGGCCGCCCCGGCGGCGGCGCAGGCGCCGGAGCCGGCCGCCGCTCGGGCGGCCACCCCGGCGGCGGCCGGGGTCGCGGCGGGCCCACGCCTGGCGCCGCCGATTCGGCCGATTCGCTTCGCCAGCTCGTCGGCGGATCTCTCGGAGCGCGGTCGCCAGAAGCTCGCGCGTGCCGCGCGCGCCCTGAAGGCGCACCCCGGCTTGAGGCTGACGGTGCGGGGGCACAGCGACGATCGCGGCGGGGCGGAGGCGCGAGCGCAGATCAGCCTCGCCCGCGCCCGCGCCGCGGCCGCGGCCTTGGTCGCGGCGGGCGTCTCCGCCGAGCGCCTCGAAGTCGTGGGGGCGGGCTCGGACGAGCCCGCGGCGCGCGGCTCGGGGGAGGGCGCACGCGCGCTCAGCCGGCGCGTCGAGCTCATCTGGGCCGGCGAGCTCGCGCGCCAGGACCCGGGGCGATGAGCGCCCTCGGCCAGCTCGCCGTCGCCTCGTTCGCGGGCGCCGTGCTGTTCCTCCTGGCCGGCTACTTCTTCCGCGCGGCCTCCGCGCGGCGCGGCGGCCAGGAGCGCGGCGCGGCGCGGGCCGCCGTGGCGGCCGCCGAGCGCGACGCGGCGGCGCTCGCGTCCCAGCTCGCCGCGAGCCAGGCCGCCGCGGCCGAGTCGGGCGCTCTGCGGGCCGCGCTCGAGGCCGCGCGCGCCGAGCTCGCCGCCCAGGAGCCGCACCTCGCGGCCGGGCGGCGGGCAGCCGCGGCCGAGCGCGACCGGCTGGCGGGGGAGCTCGCGACCGGCGCGGCCGACCGCGACCGGCTGGCGGGGGAGCT
>DASXVK010000434.1:0-23741 GCA_036504295.1 Polyangia bacterium | reverse complement strand
CGAGGTTACCCTCGCGCCACGCAACACTCGGTTCCGGCTGGTGGCCAACCTTTGCCGGGCGGGGGTGAGTACCCGCTGGGTCCTACGAGAGGTTTCTCTGGCCTTGATCCTCCTCTCCCAGGCTTCGCCTGGCGCACTTATAGCCATAATCATGACCTCGCGTCCTGTCCCGCCGGTGACCGCGCCGCCGCGCGATGGCGGATACGTCCCGCGCAGGCCGAGTCGGGCCCCCCGGAGGCCGCGGCAGCTCTCGCTGCCTGAGCCGCGCACCTGGGGCGGGCGCCGAGCGGGCGCCGGGCGGCCGCGGGGCCCGCGGCCGCGCGTGTGGCACCGGGGCCGCCCCGACCACCTCGCGCGCCATCCGGTGCACCTCACCTTCCGTGCGCGCAAGGGGCTCGCGAGCCTGCGCTCGCCGCGCCTCTTCGCGGTGGTGCTCGAGATCATCACCGGCGTCGCGCAACGACCCGACTGCCGGATCGTGCAGTTCTCGGTCCAGGACGATCACCTGCACCTCATCGTCGAGGCCGACGACGCGGGCGCCGTCTCGTCCGGCGCCCGGGGCTTCGCGATCCGCGTCGCCCGGGCGGTCAATCGCATCCTGGGCCGCAGCGGGCCGGTGTGGGACAGCGGTATCACCGGCGCGACCTCACGCCCCCGACCGAGACGAGGTGGGCGCTCCTCTATGTCTTGGCGAACTGGCTGAAGGACCACCCCGACGGGCGCGGCCTCGACCCGTGCTCCTCGGCGGCGTGGTTCGACGGCTGGCAGCAGCGGCGCGCCTCGGCCGTGCCGCGGCCCGACCCGCCACCGGTCGCGCCGGCGCGGGTCTGGCTGCTCACGACGGGGTGGAGGAAGGCGGGACCGCTCAGCGTGAGAGCGCGCCCGCGGCGGCCGGCCGACCGGCGACCCGCTCCGCGCGCGGCCGGCGCTGGCGAGGCCACGTGGGTGGAGCTGTGAAACCACGGCTGTCGAACCCTGCTCGCGACCGCGAGGACGACCGCGACCGCGACCACCCCGACCGCGACCCCGACCCACCCGACCGCGACCCCGACCTGATCGACCGCGACCCCGACCGCGACCGCGGCCCCGACCGCGACCGCGACCCCGGGCAGTCCGGCTGGGGCGCCATTCTGGCGTGCTAGTGGCGTGTTGTCGCGCGGTCACCCGGGGGCGGGCCCGCGGTCATGGTCCCCCCCGCGCGAGTTCCGCAGCGCGGCGCTTCCCAGCGTTGCCGCGCCTCCGCCTTGGGAATCCACCCCGACTGTTGCCGCGCGAAGACTGCCGCGCCCGGGGGGGACCATGACCACGGGACCGCCCCCGCGACGGAGCACCCCTGCCCCCCCGTGGCCCGGAGCATCAGTAAGCGCTTCAACAAGCGCCCCTGCAACCCCCCGTAATCACGCCCACCCGAAGCACCACCCCCGAGCACGGCATCTACTTTCCCCGGGACGCGCGCGCCCGTCGTGCGCCCCTTCTCCCTCGCAAGGGGGTCTCCGACATGCGGCCGTTCGTCTTCGGGGTGCTGCTCCTCCTGGCCCTCGCCGTCTTCGGGCGGACGGTGACCCGTTTCACCCGCTTCCTGCTGCGCGGCCGGCCCGTCACGCACCGGTTCGGGGAGCCCTGGGCGCGGTTCAAGGACGTCCTCGTCTACTTCTTCGGCCAGCGGAGCGTCGTTCGCGAGCAGCGCTCGTGGCACCACCCGTTCATCTTCTGGGGCTTCCTCATCATCACGGTCGGCACCATCGAGCTCATCGTGCGCGGCTTCGCCCCCGGGTTCACGTTCGCCGCGCTCGCCGTCCCGTTCGACACGCCGTTCAAGGCCGTGCTCGACTTCACGAACGCCGTCGTGCTCGCCGCCGTGGCCTTCGGTTTCTACCGCCGGCTGGTGATCAAGCCCCCGCTGCTGCCCTTCAGCGGCGAGGCCGGGCTCATCCTCGGGCTCATCGCGGGCCTGTGCGTCACGCACTTCCTGCTGCACGGGTTCGCGGCGGTGGCGACCGGGCACCACGCCGACCACATGCCGATCTCGATGGGCGTCGCGCACCTCGCGCGCGGGATGACGCCCGCGGGCGCGGCGGTCGCGAGCGAGGTCAGCTTCTGGACCCACATGGGCATCATCCTCTTCTTTCTGAACTACATCCCCTACTCGAAGCACATCCACCTGCTCGGCGCCCTGCCCAACATCGCCCTGCGGCAGCGCGGGCAGCACGGCGTGCTGCCCCGGGCCGATCTCGAGGACGAGACGCAGTGGGGCGTCGGCTGCTACGAGCGCTTCGACTGGAAGCAGCTCCTCGACAGCTACGCGTGCACCGACTGCGCGCGCTGCACGAACAGCTGCCCGGCGTGGCTGACGGAGAAGCCGCTCAGCCCGTGGCAGATCATCCTCGATATCCGCCACGAGATGTGGGAGCGGGGCGACCTCCTGCTGCGCCTGCCGCCGACCGTGGCCGCGCCGGCGCCGGGGGTCGCCGCCGACGCCGCCGCCCCGGGGCTCACCGAGGATGACCGCGACAACCTCAAGCTCCTCGCGGCCGCGCCGCCCCTCGTCGGCGGTCGGACCAAGGAGGAGAGCCTGTGGGCCTGCGTCGCCTGCGGCGCGTGCGAGGCGGCGTGCCCGGTCTTCATCGAGCACCCGACGAAGATCCTGCAGGAGCGCACGCACCTCGTGCTGGCGGAGAGCCGCATGCCGGCGGAGCTCGGCCGCATGTTCCGGGGGCTCGAGGCGAACCAGAACCCGTGGGGGCTCGGCGCGGACAAGCGCATGGACTGGGCCTTTGGACTCGACCTGCCGATCATGGCCGACAAGGGCCGGGCCGAGTACCTCGCGTGGATCGGCTGCGCCGCCTCGTACGACGACCGGGCCAAGAAGATCGCCCGGACCTGGGTGCAGCTCCTGCAGCGCGCCGGCGTGGACTTCGCCGTGCTCGGCCTCGAGGAGACCTGCAACGGCGACTGGGCCCGGCGCACCGGCAACGAGTTCCTGTTCCAGACGCTCGCCCAGGCCAACGTCGAGCTCTTCGCGGGCTACGAGGTGAAGAAGATCCTCGTCATCTGCCCGCACTGCTACCATAGCTTCAAGAACGAGTACCCACAGCTCGGGGGCCATTACGAGGTGTGGCACCACTCCCAGTTCCTCGCGCGCCTCATCGCCGAGGGGAAGCTCCGCCCCGACCGGGACGTCAGCCGCGCGCTCACCTACCACGATGCGTGCTACCTCGGCCGGTGGAACGGCGTCTACGACGCGCCCCGCGCGCTCCTCGGCGCCGCCGCCGGCGGGCGGCCGCCGCGGGAGATGCCGCGGCACGGCCAGGAGAGCTTCTGCTGCGGCGCCGGCGGCGGGCACCTCTTCATGGAGGACGCCCCGCCGCGCATCAACGTGCGGCGCGCCGAGGAGGCCGTCGCGACCGGCGCGGATACGGTGGCCACGGCCTGCCCCTTCTGCATGATCATGCTCACCGACGGTCTCAAGACCCTCGACCAGGAGGACCGCGTGAAGGTCCTCGACGTGTGCGAGGTGCTGAGCGCCGCACTGCCGGCCGCGGACGCGCCCGGCTAGAGGAGTCGCCGATGCCCGAGACCAAGAGACCCGCCCCTGACATCCTGGGCGCGCCCGTGCGCCTGATCGTGGCGGCGGTCGTGAACCTGGCGCTCGCGCCGCGCAACCTCGTGCGCGCGCTCCGGCGCAAGCCGCAGTGGGTGCGCGTGCGCCTCGACGGCGCCCTGCCCGAGCGGCCGCCGAAGCGCCGCTTCCTCAAGCGGCCGCGCACCGTGTCGCTCGCCGCCCTCGCCGACGTCGGGCGCGCGCTCGCCCGGGACCGCGGCGTCCACGGCGTGCTGCTCGAGATCGACGCCATCCACGCCGGCTGGGCGCGCCTCGCGTCGCTGCGCAACCAGATCGCCGCGTGGCGCGCGCTCGGCAAGCGCGTGGTGGCGCACCTCTCGTCGCCCGGCAACGCCGAGCTCTTCGTGGCCATGGCCTGCGACGAGATCCTGTGCGACGAGAGCGGGCCCATCAGCCTGACCGGCCTCGCCACCGAGAGCGGCTTCTACGGCGAGGCGCTGCGCCGGCTCGGGGTCGACGCGGAGCTCGAGCGCGAGGGGCCGTACAAGAGCTACGCCGAGACCTTCACCCGCAGCGACATGTCGGCCGAGAACAAGGAGGCGCTCGACGCGATCCTCGACGGCATGCAGCGGCACCTGCTCGCGGCCATCGCGGACGGGCGCCGCCTGACGGCCGAGCAGGCGCGCGCGCTCGTCGACGCCGGGCCCTACCTCGCCGACTCGGCGCTCAAGGCCGGCCTCGTCGACGCCGTCCTCTACCGCGACCAGGTGCCCGCGCACCTCGGCGCGCGGAACGACGAGGCGATCGTGGGCGTGCACCGCTACCTCGCCACCCACCCGACCTGGTTTCGGCCGGGGATCCTGCACCGCAAGCGCCGCATCGCCGTGCTCTCCCTCGAGGGCAACATCGTCTCGGGGCCGGGCAGCGACGTGCTGATGCAGACCTGCGGCGCGGAGACCGCGAACGCCGCGCTCCGGGAGCTGCGCAAGGACCCCGCCGTCGCCGCCGTGGTCCTGCACGTCGACTCGCGCGGCGGCTCGGCGCCGGCGTCGGACCGGATCTGGCGCGAGGTGAAGCGGCTCGGCGAGGAGAAGCCGGTCGTCGCCGTGCTCGGCGACGTGGCCGCGTCCGGCGGCTACTACGTCGTCGCCCCGTGCGCGCACATCGTCGCGCAGCCCACGACGCTCACCGGGTCCATCGGCGTGGTCGCCGGCAAGCTGGCCTTCGAGCGCCTCCTCGAGAAGCTCGGCGTCGGCACCGCCCTGCTCGTGCGCGGGCAGGCCGCGGCCATGCGCAGCGTGCGCCGGCGCTACGATGAGGTCGGCCGCCGGCGGCTGCGCGAGGAGCTGCTCGGCATCTACCGCCAGTTCGTGGGCCGGGTCCAGACCGGTCGCGGCCTCGAGCCCGCCGCCGCCGAGGCCGCCGCCAAGGGGCGGGTCTGGACCGGCGAGGACGCGCAGGCCCGCCGGCTCGTCGATGAGCTCGGCGGCATGCCGGAGGCCATCGCCGCCGCCAAGGCGCGCGCCCGCCGCCACCCCGGCGAGGAGCTGCAGGTCTTCGACTACGAGGTGAAGCCGGAGCTCGCCGGCCTCAAGAGCCTCATCGGCGAGGCGCAGGCGCTCGAGCGGCTCGTCGGCAGCGTGCGCGCGCTGCTCGACGAGCGGGTGCTGCTCTACGCCGACCGGGTGCCTAAGATCCGGTGACGGCCCCGCCGCACGCGGCGGCAGCCGAACGGCCTACGGTCCCTCGCGCCAGTCCTCGACCGGCAACTCCGGGACGCGTCGGAGCTCACCGAGGTTGGCGGTCACGAGGACGAGGCCATTGCTCCTGGCGATGGACGCGATCATGCAATCGCGATCGCCGATCATCTCCCCGCGCCGCTCGAGGTGTGCGCGGATGTCGCCGTAGTGCTCGGCGGCATCCTTGTCGAAGGGCAGAATGCGCTCGCAGAAGGGCCGGAGGAAATGGTCCCAGGCGGCGAGCAGGCGCGCTCGGTGTTCACTCTTGAGCGCGCCGACCCGCGCCTCCGCTAGGGTGATGGCGCTGACGTGAAGGTCCGCCGGGGACATCCGCTCGAGGCGGGCAGCGAGGCCAAAGCGGCGCTTCAGCACGTACGAGCACATGTTGGTGTCGAGGAGGTAGCTCACGGCAGGTCGCGCTCGCGCTCGACCGGGGCCGGCACCTGGTCACTCGGGCGCAGCCAGTCGTCCTCGCTGATGACCGGCATGTGCTTCCAGTAGCCACGGGGCCAGGCCCGGGGCTCGACGGGCTCCAGGACGACCCCCCGTCCCAGGCGCCGCACTTCGACCTCGTCGCCCTCGAACCGGAACTCCCGGGGCAAGCGGACGGCCTGCGAGCCGCCATTGGTGAACAGTCGTGCTCTCGTGCCCATGTATATACTCGTATAGACTCAAGACCGAGATGTCAAGGCGGGGCATGCCGCCAGCGCCGCCCCGAGCGCCCCGACGAGCTGCGGCTCCGGCACCACCGCCACCGCGCGGCCGAGCGCCTCGGCGAGCGCCGCCACCATCGCCGCGTTGAGCGCGACGCCGCCGCTCATCAGCACGGCGTCGCCGGTGGGCAGCGTGCCCGCGAGCGCCGCCACGCGCCGGGCGAGCGCCACGTGCAGCCCCTTCACGATGCCCTCGACCGGCTCGCCCTGGGCGACGAGCGACACGACCTCGCTCTCGGCGAAGACGGTGCAGGTGCTCGACACGGTGACGCCGCGGGCGGCGCGCGCGACCTGCGCGACGACCTCGGCGAGCGGCACCCCGAGGCGCGCGAGGATCACCTCGAGGAACCGGCCGGTGCCGGCGGCGCACTTGTCGTTCATCGCGAAGTCCGCGACCTGGCCGCCCGGCCCGAGGCGGATCACCTTCGTGTCCTGGCCGCCGATGTCGACGAGGACGCCGGCGCGGCCGGTGCGGTGGAACGCGCCGCGCGCGTGGCAGGTGATCTCGGTGAGGGCCCGGGCGGCGGGCACGCGCTTGCGGCCGTAGCCGGTGACGCCGACGGGGACCGCGGCGTCCACGCCGAGGCGCGCCCGCAGCGCGCCGAGGACGCGCGCCGCCTGCGCCTCGATGCGCGGGTCGGCCGCCTCGACCACGCGGTCGACGACCGCGCCGGCCGCGTCGATGGCGACCGCCTTGAACGTCGTCGATCCGGCGTCGACGCCGAGCGCGGCCACGGTCACGCGAAGCTCTCCATGAAGGCGGCCAGCCGCGTCTCGCCCTGCTCGGCGCTGTAGGCGCGCGGGTCGGCGTGGTCGGCCTCGAGGAGCAGCACCTTGAGCCCGCTCGCGGCGAGGCGGTCCTTGAGGTCCACCTGGCCGATGGAGTACGGCTTGCACGACCGGTCGCTGTGCAGGATCGCGCCCTGGGCGCCGTACTCCCGCGCGAGGCGCTGCATCAGCCGCAGCTTCTGCCCCAGATCGCAGTTCAGGATGACGTGCACGTAGGCGCGCGCGGCCGAGCCGATCGGGTCCCTGGGGTCGATCATCTCGCCCGCCTCGGCCCAGGCGTTCGTGTAGGTGGTCACGACGAAGTTGAAGCCGCGCTCGGCGAGCAGCGTCGCCATCTCGCGCAGGTTGAACCAGATGGGCAGGTTGTCCCAGAGGAGCCGGACGCGCTCGTTCGTGACGCCGCCGATGCCGCGCATGACCCGCGTCTCCAGCTCGTCGCGCAGGAGCCGGTAGTAGGCGTTGCACTCCTCGGTGCCGCGGAGCGCGACGATGGGCGCCATGTGGAAGAACGAATCGAAGCCGGTCCAGGGCGACGGCGCGCGCCGGCCGGTCCCCAGGCACTCGCCCCAGAGCTGCGTCCCCTCCCGGGCGAGGCGCACGACGGTCTCGAGGCGCTCCGGCTCGGTGCGGCGGCCGCTCACGCGCTCCGCGACCGTCACCAGCTCCTCGAGCTGGTCGCGCACGAACTGCACGTCGTGGGGCCGGGGCGCGCCGTACACGAAGGGCGTGTCGATGACCACGAGGGGCACGCGGTAGTGCGCCGCGAGCGCGCGGTACCAGTAGAGCACCGTCTCGCAGATGTTCGTGCAGCAGCAGAGGAGGTCGGGCTTCGGCACGCGGCCGACGGGCGTCCGCTGCGACCGCACGCTGCCCAGGTCGCAGCGCGCGTAGCCGCAGAGGTCGCGCGAGTAGCCCTCCTTCTCGACCACCTCGGAGAGCTCGGGCACCAGGCGCCGCACCGAGCACATCGCGGCGTGGTTCTCGGGGTAGATGGCGAAGAAGCCGAGGGCGCGCAGCAGCTCGACGGGGAAGCCGCTCGTGACCCAGGCGACGGGCACCGCGCCGTCGGCCCAGCGGCCGGCGAGGTAGTGGAGCGTCATCAGCTCCTTGAGCTTCGCCGTGGCCTCGAGCGGCGGGCCGAAGGGGCCGGGCTTGCGCGGGCCGCGCCGCCGCCGCTTGAGCTGCGCCTGCCACGCCTCCAGACGGAGCAGCAGCGGGCCCGCGGCCCGGGCGACGAGCTCGTACTGCAGCCGCCGGGTGATCATGCCGCGTGCCTCCGCGCGGCCGTGAGCTCGCAGAAGGCCTCGAGGCGCGTCACCGTCTGGCCGGAGAGCTCGGTCTCGAGCTCGGTCTCGAGCACCAGGACCGGGGCGCCGAGCGCGGCGAAGCGGGCCCTGATGGCCGGCACGTCGAAGAGCTCCGGCTCGCAGAACTTGGGGACGTGCACGATGACGCCCGCGGCGCCGCTGCGCCGGTACAGCGCCTCGAGGTGGCTCATGCGGGCCGCCTGCGGCGCGCCCCGCGTCGGGCACGGCGGCGCGGCGAAGGCGGCGTCGACGAGCGCCGCCAGCGGATCCGCGCCGGGGCGCAGGCCGCCCACCCGCCGGCCCACGGCGGCGTAGTCGTCGGCGACGACGACTGCGCCCGCGTCGCGCAGGTGGGCGAAGAGCGCCATCGGCTCGGGCACGTAGCCGGTGATCATGAGCGGGACGCCGCGCAGCACGGGCTCCGGGCTCAGCCGCTCGCGCGCGGCGCGCAGCTCCGCGAGGTGCGCCTCGGGCCACAGCCACTCGCCGCGGCGGAGCAGCGCGTAGAGCGCCGCGTCGTCGAGGTCGAGGCGCCGGCGCTCGGCCAGCAGCTCGGCGCGGGCGGCGTCGATCGCGGCGTGGAGCGCGACGGCCCGCCCGAGCGCGCCCGGGTCGAGCGGCCGGCCCGTCAGGCCGCCGAGCTCGGCCGCGAGCGCCTCGAGCTCGGCGCGCACGAAGGCGCGGGCGCTGGGCCGATCGGCGCCCTTCGGGTGGTGGTAGCGCAGGACCGGCTTCGACCAGCCGCCGAAGTCCGGGGCCACCGTCGCGAGCCCTTGCACCGAGTCGCAGGTGTGGGGGAAGAGGACGGCGTCGAGGGCGTCGGCGTGGCCGCCGGCGAGGAACGCGAGCGCGTTGCGCACGACCGCACAGACGTAGGGCTGCAGCCGCCCCGCCGCCGGCCCGCGGGGCGGCCCCGGCGGCCCCCACAGCTCGACCGCGAGCACGTCCATGGCGGTGAGGAGGGGCTTGGGGTAGTGCACCGGGAGGACGGCGACGGCCTTGCGACCGAGGCTCTGCTGCTCGCGGAGGTGGGCGGTGCGCATCGGGGAGAGCTTACCGCGCCTCAGCGCCGCCGGCGACGCCTCCCGAACGCCAGGCCGCCGAGCGCGAGCGCGCACAGCCAGCCGAGCCCGCCGGTCCCGCTCGGCGCGGCCGTGCAGTCGCAGCCGCGGCCCGCCGCCGCGGCGCCGGCGGCGTCGGGCGCGCCCGCGTCGTGGCCCGCGACGGCGGCGTCATCGGCCGGCCGCGCGTCGGCGGGCACCGGGCCATCCGCCCAGTCGATCGGCGTGACGTCGGGCGGCCCGGCGTCGCGGATCGCGGCGTCCTGCGCGACCGCGGCGTCGTCGGCCGGGGCCGCGTCCGCCGGCGGCGCGACGTCCACCGGGGCCGCGGCGTCGTTCTGCACCGGGGCCGCGTCCGCCTGCGGCGCTGCGTCCGCCTGCACCGGGGCCGCGTCGTCCTGCACCGGCGCCGCGTCGTCCTGCACCGGGGCCGCGTCCACCTGCGGCGCCGCGTCCACCTGCGGCGCCGCGTCCTGCTGCGGGGCCGCGTCCTGCTGCGGCACGCCCGCGTCCTGCTGCGGCGGCGGGCCGCACTGGGCGAAGTCCACCGGGATCGTGTGCGTGCTCGTGTCGCTGCCGACGTGCGCGGTGACGACCACGTCGTGGAACCCGGCGCTGAGCACGCGGGTGTCGACGTGCGCGCCCCAGAGGTTGTTCACGCCGCTGATCCGACTCATCGGCCGGGCCGGGAGGGGCCCCACGCTGACCGTCACGCTCGAGGGGCTCGTCTTCGCGAAGACGAGGGCGCGCACGGGGTTCGCGTCGCGGTCGACGCAGGGCCGGTAGGCGTACGGGTTGGTCGCGCCGTCCTTGAGGTCGGCCGAGACCGGCGCGGTGATGACGACGAAGGGCCACGGCTTCGTGGTCGTCGTCGTGTGGTAGACGAACGCGTCGTGGTCGATGGCGACGACCGCGACGTTGTCGTTGTCCTGCCCCGTCGTCTGGTCGCCCTTGCCGAGCGAGGTGCACTCGTTCGCGACCACGTTGCCGACCAGCCGCTCGTGGCGCTCGTGCGTGTCGCCGTGGACGAAGAAGCCATTGACCCCGCCGAGGAGGTCGACGACCCGCTGGGAATTCGCGGGGCGGTTGATCGGCTGGTGGCCGAAGGCGACGACGAGCCGCGAACCGGCCGCGTGCGCCTGGACGCCCGCCTGCAGGGCGTTGAACTCGGTGTCGGTGACCTCGCCGATGCCATAGGTCCAGCGCGCCATGTCGTCGCCGATGTTGTTCATGGCGTAGAAGTAGTAGTCACCGACGGTCGTCGAGTGGGTCCAGTCGAAGTGCACCGAGTGGACGGTCCGGCCCTGGAGCGAGTTCGCGAGGTAGTGCGGCGCGTTCTGGTCCTCGTAGAGGTCGTGGTTGCCGATGAGGTCGTAGTAGAAGTCGGCGCCCAACCCCGAAGCCGTGTAGATGCTCTTGTAGCTGTTCCACTCGTCCGTCTGCGGGCCCCAGGCTGGGATGAGCCCTGCCGATGCGTCGGTGAGGTCGCCGGTCATGACGACGAAGGCCGGCTGCACCACCGTGACCGCCTCGCCGAGCGCCCACTGCAGGTGCGCGACGGAGTTGTGGTCCTCGGCGCTGCTGGCGCCGATGTGGCTGTCGGAGACGTGCAGGAACCAGAACAGCCCGTCCGTGTCGTCGGCGTAGTGCGCGTTCTGCCCGCCCGCCAGGGCGGCCGGACGGGCGACGGCGAGCGCGAGCGCGATGACGGCGCTGAGGACCAGGACGCGACGCATGACCTCTCCTGAGGTGGTGCTAGCCGCGGCGGCGCCGCGATCCGAGGACGAGCGCGAGGACGAGCAGCGCGACGCCGAGGCCGCCCGCGCTCCCGGACGCGGCGGCGCGACAGCCGCAGCCGCCGCCGACGCCGCCGCCGTTCTCGGCGCCCACGACGCCGCCGTCGCTGCCCGTGGCGTCCTCGGTCGGGGCCGGGCCGTCGTCGGCCGGCGCCGGGCCGTCGTGCGCCGGGGCCGCGTCGCTCTGCGCCGGGCCGTCGCCGGCGCCGCCGGCGTCGGTGCCGCCGTCCTGCTGGTGCGGCACCGGCGTGCAGTCGGCCCAGTCGACGGCGATGGTCTGGGTGTTGCTGGTGGCGCCGACGTGGGCGATGACGGTCACGTCGTGGAAGCCGGCCGACAGCACGGTCGTGTCGACGTGGGTCTCGTACAGGTGGGGCTTGCCCGCGACCGGGGTCATCGCCTGGGGCGCGGTGAACCCGACCTGCGCGGTGACGCCCGTCAGCGGGTCCTTCGAGAAGACGAGCGCGCGCACCGGGCTCGTCGTGCTGTGGAGGCACGGCTTGTAGGCGTAGGGGTTGTCCGCGCCGTCGTGCAGGTCGTGCGAGACCGGCGCCGTGATGACGACGAACGGCCAGGGCGCCATGGTGGTGCCGCTGCGGTAGATGAAGGCGTCGTGGTCGATGGCGACGATGGCGAAGTTGTCGTTGTCCTGCCCCGTCGTCTGGTCGCCCTTGCCGAGCGCCGTGATCTCGTTGACGACCACCTGGCCTACGAGCTTCTCGTGCCGCTCGTGGGTGTCGCCGTGGACGTAGTAGGCGCCGTGCTGGCCGAGCAGGTCGCCCATGCGCTGCCAGTTGGCCGGGCGGTCGATGGGCTGGTGGCCGAACACGATGGTGAGGGGCGCGCTCGTGTGGGCCAGCACCCCGGCCTGCAGCGCGTTGAACTCCGCATCGGTGACCTCGCCGATGCCGTAGGTGAACGGCGCCATGTAGTTGCCGATGTTGTTCATCGCGAAGAAGTAGTAGTCGCCGCGCGACGTCGAGTGGGTCCAGTCGAAGTGCCACGAATGGTGGGTCTGGCCCTGGAGCGAGTTCGCGAGGTAGTGGGGGCCGTCCTGGTCGGCGTAGAGGTCGTGGTTGCCGATCACGTCGTAGTAGAACGTCGGCGTCATGCCGGCGGCCGCGACGATGCTCTTGTAGGTGTCCCACTCGTCCTGCTGCGGGCCGTAGGCCGGGACGATGGACCACGACGCGTCGGTGAGATCGCCGGTCATGACGACGAAGACCGGCTGCACCACCTGCACCGCCTCGCCGAGGCCCCAGACGAGGTGGTCGTGGGAGTTGTGGTCGTCAGCATAGGGCCCGGAGGTGATCGCGCCGATGTGGCTGTCCGACAGGTGCAGGAAGTAGAAGACGCCGTCCGCGTCG
Organism: Polyangia bacterium; assembly: GCA_036504295.1. Taxonomy (GTDB): domain Bacteria; phylum Myxococcota_A; class Polyangia; order JACRCY01; family JACRCY01; genus DASXVK01. The sequence goes on along the minus strand of DASXVK010000434.1, from coordinate 11,407 downwards.
TCGGCGTAGTACGCGTCGGCGGCGCCGGCGGCGGCCGGGCCCGGCGCGGCGGCGAGCGCGAGCGCGAGCGCGAGGGCGGCGAGGAGGGACGGGCAGAGCGCGCGATGGGCCATGGATCCTCTCGGTGCACGGCGGGCAGAGACCCGCTCGGACCAGCGTACACCACCGCGCGCGGCCCTGTCACCGGGAGAGCGCCCCGTCCCGCGTTCAGCAGGCGCGATCGCTACTCGGGCTCGGGGGCGCCGCCCGCGCGGGCGAGGTGCTCGGGCTTGATCTTGGCCGCGTCGAACTTGCGCGCGGCGTCGAGCATGCGGTCGAGGGTCTCGTCGAAGCCGGGCGTCCCGCCCTTCTGGAAGCGCAGCGGGTTCACCCGCGCGACGACGAAGCTGCGCAGGTAGGGGCTCTCGAAGCCGTGCTCCTTGAGCGCGGCGATGGCCGCGTCGACGGCGTCGTCGAGCGCGAGCACCCGGGCGGCGCGCGCGTCGCGGGTCGCGAGCGCCGCCGGCAGCGGGTCGGCGAGGAAGGCGTCCACGCGTCGCAGCGCGGGGTGGTAGGCGCCGCCGGAGAAGCGGCCCCGCTGCTCGTAGCACAGGCCGAGCGTGAGCAGCGCCGCCTCCTCGAACTCGAGGGCGAAGTCCTGCTCCGGCCGCGGGTCGCGGGCGGCGAGGTCGCGCGCCATGCGGATGACCTCGAGGGCCTTCTCGCGCAGGTTGTGCGCCTTCTCGGTGTTGAGCGCGAGGATCTGGTACGCGACCTTCCGGTCCGGCAGCACGAGCGCGAGGATCGATTGTCCGCCCAGGCCGCGCAGCGCCGCGGTGCGGTGGTGGCCGTTCGGGATCCAGTAAGTGCCGTCGTCGTTGCGCACCGCGATGACCGGGTCGAGGAAGCGGCCCATGCGCTCCATGACGTCGCGCAGCCGCTTCACGTGGGCCTCGGAGAGGTCGCGCTGAAACGGCGTCGGCGCCACCCGGTCGAGGGGCAGGCCCGCGAGCACGTGCCAGAAGCCGCCGAGCGGGTCGCGGTAGGGGCCCACCACGACCCCGCCGTCGGCGTCGATGGCGCTCGCGAGCGCGGCCACCTCCGGCGGCGGCGCCGCGGCGGTGAGGGCGGCGGCCGCGAGGCCGCGCGACCCCGGCGGGGCGGTCGGGCGTCGCCGGCGGCCGGGCGCCTTCGGCGTCGCCGGCGCCTTGGCCCGCTTCGTGGCCCCGTTCCCCTTCGTGCGCGCCATCTCCTGCCTCCTCGTCAACCTCGCGCCTGGTACTCGCAGAAACCGGCGCCCGCGAGCGCCGCCGCGGGCCCGGTGCGGGCGCGGAGCTCGCCGTCCCAGGCGAAGCCCAGGAACCCGCCCCCGCGGGCGGGCGGCGAGCGGCGCCCGAGGTCTTCCGGGCGCAGCAAGCCGGCCTTCACGCGGCCGCCCCGTCGAGCCGCGCCGCGAGCGCGGCCGCGGCCCGGGTGGCGAGCGCCATGATCGTGACCTGCGGGTTCACGGCCACGGAGGTCGGGACCACGCTGCCGTCGACGACGAAGAGATCGGGGACGCCGAAGACCTCGTGCTCGGGCGAGACCACGCCGGTGCGCGGCGAGGTCGCCATGCGGCACGTGCCCAGCGGGTGGAAGCTCGCGAGCGTGAAGTCCGACGCGGCCGGCCAGGCGGCGCCGAGGCGCGCGACGTCGGCGGGGCCGGTGAGGACGCCGTGGCCGCGGATCCCGGTGTACACCTCGCGCGCGCCGGCGGCGAAGTAGATGCGCGCGAGCATCGCGGCCCCGCGCAGCAAGCGCTCGCGCTCCGCCCGGCCCAGCCAGTAGGTGCACAGCGGCCGCCCCCCGGGGCCGGGCCGCACGCGGCCGTTCGGGCCGTCCTCGACCATCACGCCGAAGGTGCAGACCCGGTCGTAGTCGGCCATCACCTCCATCAGCTTGTCACCGACGAGCTCGAAGACGGCGCCCGCCATGTCGATCGGCGTCGAGGCGCCCATGATGAGCACGCCGTCGCGGTGTAGCTCGTCGACGGCGTGGCCCTGCGGGATGGCGGTGTAGCTGCGGATCTCCTCGTCGAAGCGGCCGCTGACGCCGAGCGCCGGGTGCAGCGAGAGGTGCCGGCCGACGTGCGCCCGACCGGCGACGCCGCGCACGCCGGCGAGGAGCAGCGGCGAGAGCAACGTGCCGCCCGCGAGCACGGTCGCGCGGGCGCGCACGGTCACGGTGCGCCCGGTCGCGAGCGCGCGCGCCCGCACCCCCACCGCCCCGCCGCCCGCGAGCAGGATCTCCTCGGCGCGCACCCCGGTGAGGAGCGCGGCCCCGCGGCGCAGCGCCGCCGGGACGTAGGTGAGGTTCGTGCCGAGCTTCGCGTCGGTGGGGCAGCCGAAGTTGCAGACGCTCGAGCCGTCGCACTCGGGGGCGTTGCGGCGCAGCGGGCGGTGGTGCAGGCCGAGGGCGGCGCAGCCGCGCGCCACGACGCGCGCCGGGCCGCCGGCGACCTTCGGCTCGACCTCCGCGACGCGCAGCTCGCGCTCGACCTGCTCGAAGTACGGCCGGAGCTTCGCGGCGGTGAGGTCGGCGAGGCCGAGGCGGTGGGTCCAGCGGTCGAGCACCCAGTCGGGCGTCCGCCAGCACGTGCCGGTGTTGATCGTCGTCGAGCCCCCGACGGTGCGGCCGGCGGTGATGAAGACGAGCGTGTTGCCGACCGCCGCGAGCCGCCCCCTCTGCCGGTACATCGCCCGCAGGCACTCGAGGGAGCGGCCGGTGAAGTCGGGTCGCGTGAAGAGCGCGCCCTCCTCGAGCATCAGCACCGCGTGGCCGCGCTCGGCGAGCTCCTTCGCCACCACGGCGCCGCCCGCGCCCGTGCCGACGACGATGACGTCGCACTCGAAGCGGTCCTCGCCGAGGTCGCGCCCGTCCGTGATCTGGCGCCGCCAGGCGGGCGTCGCGGCGGCGTTCTCGAAGCGGTACGGGCACCCGAGCCGCGCGTACACGGCCGGCGCGTCGAAGTAGGCCGCCTTGACGGCGGACGTGAGCGCGCGCAGCAGGCCGCGGCGCGCGAGGTCGCCCTCGAGGCCGGCCACGACGAAGCGCTCGGCCTCCTCCGGCGTGAGGCGCGAGAAGGTGCGGCCCCGGTGCGTGGGCATGGGGGCGAGCTCGAGCGCCTGGAAGAGGCCGGCGTAGAGCGGCAGCCCCTCGCGGCCGAACTCGCGCAGCAGGTGCTCGAGCCGGGCCAGCGTCTCCTCGTCGGGCGCCGCGAAGCCGGGCGTGGGGGGCAGGATGGCGCGGGCGAGCGCGGCGGCGGTGCGCCGCGCGGGACCCCAGAGTCGCTCGCTCATGCGGACCTCCGCTCGCAGTGTGATGCCGCCCGCGGGGGCCCCGTACACGAGGTACGGGCTGTGCCACGGGGGCGGGCGTGGACGTCGCCGGGCCGGCGCGCGTATAGTGCCGCGGAACGCGACAGGGGTACCCCGATGCGCCTCAGCCCGTCCCTCGCCCTCGCCCTCGCCCTCGCCGCCTGCGGCGGCCGCCCGGCCCCGAACCCGGGGCTCGAGGAGGACCTGACGCAGCAGGACGCCGCCGTGCGCGACGACGCCGGCCCGAACACGCTCTGCACCGGCACGACCGCCCGGATGGAGGTCAACGGGGTCTCGCCCCCGGTGATGGCGGCCGGCCGCATGCAGTACCTCGACTGCTGCGACGCGGCCGAGATCGTGCTCACGGCGACCGACGGGTCGGGCAGCCGGCTCGTCGTGAGCTGGCGGCACCAGGCCGGGCGCGGACCGGACCTCCCCGTGTCCCTCGATCTGGCGCACCTGCCGGAGGGCTGGTCCGTCGTGCTGTACGCGGGCTGCAGCCCGAGCGAGGGCTGCTCGGACCCCAACGACACGGTCGAGACCGGCCTGAGCGGCACCCTCTCGATCGCCGGCGACTACTCGACGTACGTCATGAGCCTCTGCCTCACGGCGCAGGAGCAGCCCGACAGCCCGCACCCCGTGCTCCACTCGGCCCGCGTCTGGGCGCCGAGCGTCCACGCCGAGACGCCGACGCCGAGGTAGCCGTTACTGCAGGTTGCCGATCTGGGCGAGGAGGTTCTTCTTCAGGTCCGCCTGCACCGGCCGGCTGCCGAAGTAGATGCGCCAGATCGCCTGGGCGATCTTCTTGTTGCGCACCTTCACGAGCTGCTTGCCGTCGAGCGCCGCGACGATCTCCCAGCCGGGCCGCTGCACCACCATCAGGCGCTGCCACTTCTTGAGCGGGATGTCGACCGCGGCCAGGAACTGATCCGCCGCGTCCTTGATGTCGGGCGCGTTCAGGTCGCCGACCTCGCGCTCGAGCGACTCCCGGATGGTCTTGGCCATCTTGCCCTTCTCGAGGTCGCGCACGAAGACCCACTCCATGGCCTTGCCGAAGTCCCCGTTGATCAGCCAGGAGTAGAGCTTGGCCGTGCCGCGGACGGCGTCGACGTTACCGCCGTTCGCGTCGAGGAGCGCGCGGAACGAGGCCCGGCCGGTGTCGTCGGCGACATAGAGCCCGGCCGCGTAGACCTTCGCGACCACCAGCACCTTGCGCAGGCCCACGCCGACGCAGGTGCTCGGCTTGCCCAGGACCTCGCGCCGGACCTCGAACGAGATCCCCGAGGACGGCTCCTTGAGGCTCTGCGCGGCCGCGCCGCTCGGCGCGAACGACCCGACCGCGAGCAGCGCGAGGATCCCGACCATGCGTCGCATGCCCACCTCCCCGGTTCCGAAGCCCGGCCAGCCCGGGCGTGAAGGGAATTCTAGGCGCGCGCCGCGGAATCTTCAAACGGCGCGGGGGCCGGGACGATTCGCCGACCGCGTTCTATCGAACGTCGAGCGTGCGCGGCCGCGCGCCCGCGCGCCCGCCCGTCACCACGCGGACTTCGCCCGTCGCGCCGGCAGCGGCGGCTCCGGCGCGGCGGTTGCATGTCCCGGGGCGCATGAGGACCTGGCTCGTGGCGTTGTTCATGGTGCCGTGCCTGCTGGAGTGCGCGACGGCCGGCCGCCCCCGGGCGGCGGCGGTGCAACCAGAGGAGCCGCGCCCCCTGCTGGGGTTCGTCGCGTCCGGGCGGCTGTTCGCGCTCAGCGGCGTGCCCGGGGCGGCGCCCGGCGCGCGCCGCGAGCTCGTGCCGCTCGACGCGGGCGCGGTGAGCCTGGGGCTGTCTGGCCGGACCGCGCTCGCGCCGCGGCCCGTGACCGTGGTGAGCGGCGCGCGGCAGTGCCGCGGCCGGCTGACCTCGAGGGCCGACGCCGCGGTCATCGACGGGACCGGCCAGACCCTCACGCCGCTCGGGCAGGTGTGGGAGATCGAAGGGTGCGCGTTCGTGCCCGACTATCACGACCCGGTCGTGGCGCTCCCCGGCGACCATCGCGACCTGCGCCTGGGCGCGATCACGCTGCGGGACTGCCCGGCCGCGCGCGCCGCGATCCGCGCGGCGTGCGGCGCGGTGGGCGGGTTCCGCCTGAACGCCGAGGCCGCGGAGAAGCCGCTGTGCCAGCCGGAGCTGGCGCGCGTGACGCTCGCCGGCGCGGGCGCGCACGCGACCTTCCCCGGCACCCTGCCCGCGCGCGTCCTCACGACCGGACCGCGGACCTGGCTGATGCTCCACGACGCGGCCGCGCCGGAGCGCGTGCGCTTCGTGGACCTGAGCGGACGCCACCCCCGCGAGGTCACCGCGGCGTCGTCCCCGTACCTGATGGACGTCTTCTGCCCGTAGGCGCTCGGCGCGGGCGTCACCTGGGCGGGACGGGGCCCTCGTAGGAGAGCCCCGTGTCACACGGCGCCTCGTCGAGGTACCCCAGCGAGAGGCGGTCGCCCGACCGGGGCAGCCGGTCGATGATGGCGGCCGCCGCCGTGTCGCGCCCGGACGTCGGCGTGAGGTGATGGAGCGGCTGGCGGCCGAGGCGACCGCCCAGAGGGACGGCGCGTGGCATGAAGCCGCGGCCGCGCAGCACGACGTCGACCCGGCCGTCCGGCCGCGGCAGGAACCACATGGCGGTGGCGGTCACGCGGCAGGCGCGGCCGGGGGTCGCGGCGCTCGCCGGCTGGCTCGCCGGCGGCCCGCCGTCGCGGCGAGCGCCGCCGGCGCCGGCGCCCGGGTCTCGCGCCGTGCACGCGCTCGCGAGCGCGAGAGCGAGCAGCCCCACGAGGCGCGGGCCGGGTCTCGCGCGGGCGCTCACTCGCGGCTCCACTGCCCGAGGAGGGCCTCCACGGCGCGGCGGCGCTGCGCGAGGCGCTCCCCGTGCGCGCGCTCCTCGGCGGTCGCGGCCGGTCCCAGACGCCGCTCCGCGGCGGCGTAGGCCGCGACCGTGGCCTGGGCCGCCTCCACCGAGCGCTGAGGCGCGCTCGCGTGCGTCAGCTCGAGCAGCGCGGACGGCCACGAGGTCGACAGCAGCTCGGGCGCGGCGGCGGCGAGGAGCGCGGCCAGCGCGTCGAGCGCCTCGGCCCCGCGCGCCGCCACGCGGGCGCGGACCGCCTCGAACCGCGCCGGGCCGACGTGGTCCGGGGAGAACATGCCCCCGACGACGAACCGCACGTCGTCCGGCGTCACGGCCGCGACCGGCGCCGGCCGCGGCGGCAGGTCGCACCGGCCTTCCTGGTAGTCGCGGCTCTCGAGCACGAGGCGCGGGCCGGCCTCGGCGCGCACGACGAAGGTGAAGCGCTGCTCGCACGCCGGGCCGCTGCCGCTGTGGCTGTACTCCACCATGACCAGCAGCCTGTCGCCGGTCACCTTGAGGGAGGTGGTGATGACGTCCCACAGCCCCTTGACGTGGACCGGGATGAGCGTCGCGAGCTTCAGCGTGGCAACCGGCCCCCCGCGCCGGCCGACGAGACCGACGATCCACGTGGCCGAGGAGGTGTCGATGACCTGGGCGTCGGGCGAGGCGGCTGCGGCGAGCCCGGCGAGCCAGTCGCCGGGCGGGGTGCCGCCCCGCGCCGCGACGAGCTGGTGGAGGCGGGCCGTGTCGCTGCGGCAGGAGATCCAGCCGTGGTCCGGCGAGACGAGGCTCACGGGCAACGCCCCGCGGGCGGCGCTGCCGGCTCCCAGGCTGCGGGCGACCGCCGCGGGGTCCACGCCGAGCGCGGCGGCCGTGGCCGCGACCCACGTCGTCGCCGGGCCCTTCGCCTCGTGACCGCTCGTCTCCCGGAGGCTCGGGGGCAGCGCGACCGGCGCCGGCGCGAGGCGCATGAGCTGCGCCGGCGCCGCCGGCCGCAGCGGGACGGGCGGCGACGGTGCCGGCGTGCCGGCCTGCGCCAGCCGCAGGGCCCGGTCGAGCAGCTCGCGCCGCGCGACGGGCTGGACCACACCGCCGCGGCCGACCCGCTCCATCGTGGTCTGCGCCCCGGGCGCGTCGCGCCACGCCCGGATCGTCGGGAGCGCCGCCGGGCCCGCGAGCCGGGCCAGGACGAACGCACAGCTCACCCGGGCCTCGGGGCGGCGGTCGCCGAACGCGGCCACCTGCGGCCGGATCTCCGGGCGATCGGAGCGCGCGAGCGCGTCGTAGACCTGGGCGGCCGCGAGGCGCGAGAGCTGGCGCGCGGCCAGCAGGTCGAGGGCGGCCTTCACGCCCCGCTGCGGCTCGATCGCCACGAGCGCCGCGACCGCCTCCGGCAGGTACTCGCCCCGGACGCGGATCACCTCCGCGAGCGCCGGGACCGACTCGGGGCCCCGCAGGTCGGCGGCGAGCAGCGTGGCGGTCTGCCGGCGCTGCCCCGCCGGGTGGCGGACCTCCGCCAGCAGCGCCGACGAGAGCGCGGACGAGCTCACCGCGGCCCCGCTCAGCCGGCGCAGCACGAGCAGGGTCGCGTCCCGGCCGCCGGCGAGGGCGGCGTAGGCCCGGATCGTCTCGCCCGGCGAGTCGGCGAGGTACATCTCCTGGATCACCAAGAGGTGCTCGCCCTGACGGCGCAGGAAGAAGACGTGGCGCGAGCCGGGCCGCAGCTCGGTCGCCGACGGCGCCCACGAGAGCATCGCGGGGAAGCGGGGCGGCACCGCGCCCTTGATCACCTCCAGCGGCTGGACCCGGCCCCGGTAGCGGCGGCCGGCCGCGTCCAGCACCGGCATCTCGGTGCGGCCGATGAAGATGACGTCCGTCTGGCCGACGAGGGCGGCGAGAGAGGGCCCGGGGCGGCTCCAGGTGACGTCGCCGAGGTAGGGCTGGTCGTAGGTGGTCTCGGCCCGCGCGGTGCTGGCGCCCACGATGAGGGTGAGGGCAATGATGGCGGCGACTCGCATGGATCCTCCGCTCGTGGCTGCTGGAAGGAATACGGCTGGGGCCGGGGCGAGGGTCTAGGGAACGGCGCTGCTCGGGTGCGCGGGTGCCGCGGAAACCGCGCCGGCACCGCCGTTGTCTCTCGAGGGTGCGCTGGATCTTCTCGTACCACCGCCGCAGCGAGGGCCCGCTGCGCGCCGTCCTCTGGCGGGCCGCGCCGGCCCCGCTCGCCATCGTGGTGACCCTCGCGGCCCTCGGCAGCGTGACCCCGCCGCCGAAGCCGATGTCGAGGACGCGGTCGCGCGGCCCGAGGTCGAGGAGGTGCACGGCGAACGCGTTCTCGTCGGCGTTCCGCCGGTTCATGAGCAGGGCGATGACGCGGCCGAGCGGGCCCGCGGGGTGCGAGAGCTGCCGGGCGATCACGGTGGGCATCATGTCCGCGATCCATGCCGGACAGCGGCATGAGTGGCAAGAGGGGCGCCCGCTTGCGGCCGCGCCGGCCGGATTGCATGATCCCCTCGCGCCACACCCCAGGCGCGGGAGAGCTCACGATGGTCGAGGAGGAGGCGCTGCTCCGGCCGGTGCTGGCAAGCCTCACGCCGTACGTCCCGGGGCGGTCGATCGAGGAGACCGCCGCGGAGCACGGCCTGGATCCGGCGACCATCGTCAAGCTCGGCAGCAACGAGAACCCGCTCGGGCCGTCGCCCCGTGCGCTCGCCGCGATGACCGCGGCGGCCCGCGACGCGCACCTCTACCCCGACGCGACCGCGATCGAGCTGCGCGACGCGCTCGAAGCGTACTGGCGGGCGCGCCTCGACCTCGGCCACGCCCGGATCGTCGCGGGCAACGGCATGGACAACGTCTTCGACACGCTCGCCCGCCTCGTCCTCGGTCCGGGCGACACCGCCGTGGTCTGCCCGCCGGCCTTCAGCTACTACGAGATCACCATCCGCCTCGCCGGCGCGACGCCCGTCTTCGCGCCGCGGCGGCCGGCCGATCTCACCGTCGACGTCGAGGCCGTCCTCGCCGCCGTGCAGCCGTCGACGAAGATCGTCTACCTCTGCACGCCGAACAACCCGAGCGGCGACACGGTCGACCCCGCGGCCGTCCGGCGGCTGGTCGACAACGTGCGCTGCCTCGTCATGCTCGACGAGGCCTACGCCGACTTCGCCGGGACCACGTTCCTCGCCGAGGCGGGACGCCGCACGAACGTCATCGTGGGGCGCACCTTCTCGAAGGCCTACGGCCTCGCCGGCCTGCGCCTCGGCTACGCCGCCATCCCGGGCTGGCTGCTGCCGCACTACCTCAAGGCCCAGACGCCCTTCGTCGTGAGCCGCCCCGCCGTGGCCGCCGCCGTCGCCGCGCTCGGCGATGACGAGTTCCTGGCGCGCACGCAGGCGATGGTCGAGGCCGGCCGGGCGCTCTACGCCGCGGAGCTGCCGCGCCTCGGGCTGCGCGTCTACCCGAGCGCGGCGAACTTCGTCGCCGTCCGCGTGGCGCCGCGCACCGCCGCGGCGGTGTGCGCGAGCCTGCGACGCGAGGGCGTCATCGTCCGCGACTGCACCAGCTTCAGCGGCGCCGGCCCCGACCTCGTCCGGATCACCGTCGGCACCGAGGCGCAGAACCGGCGCGTGCTCGCCGCGCTCGGCCGCGCGCTCGCCTGAGCGTCAGCCGGCGAGGTAGCGGAAGCGGCGGCCCCGGGTGGGCATCAGCGCGCGTCTCTGATGAGCGTCTCGCCGAGGAGCTGCAGGAAGCGCGCGCGGACGTCGGTCTCGGTGATGGTCAGCTCGCGGACCGCCTTGGCGAGGTCGCCGTAGCCGTGCACCGCGAGCCAGCTCGAGAAGTCGTTGTGCAGGCCGTGGTGCTCGAAGACGACCTCGGGGACGCGCGCGATGAGGTCCCGCAGCTCGGCGAGGTTGTTGGCGCGGCCGAACTCGACGCCCGCGGGCCAGCGGAACACGAAGGGGCCGAAGCCGCAGTAGTCGGCCAGGAACTTGCCGAGCTCCGACAGCAGGTGATTCGAGCCCTTGTGCAGGAAGCTCGCCCCGGCCTCCTCGACGGCGCCGCGGGTCTCGGGCTGGTGCGACTGCACCACCACCGGCATGTGCGCCTGCAGCGCGCGGGCGCGATACAGGAGCCGCAGCCCGGCGTCGGCGCGCAGCACGCCGCCCATCGGGTACTCGATGTCGGTGATGAGCGCGAGCAGCTGCCGCGAGTAGCGGGCGATGATCGCGAACGCGTCCTCGAAGTTGTGCCGCAGGATCACGAACGGCCGCGTGGCGACGTCGGTCCACTCCGAGCGGGGCCGCGCCGGCCGGGGCAGCAGATCGACGGTGCAGGAGTAGATGCGCTCGTACACCGCGGGCAGGTAGTGGCTGTAGAAGTTGGGCTCGTCCTCGACGATGAGGACGGCCAGCCCCTCGGTGGTCGCGAGCGCGTTGCGGAAGTTGCGCTCGTCCTCCTGCAGGCGCACCAGGGTCCGCAGCACCGACGGGGCGCCGTACCACACGAAGAGCCCGCTCGGATCGGGCGCCTTGGCCGGGTCGCGCACGATGCCGCGGGCCTGGTTGTCGCTCGTCACGATCACCGTCGGCAGCGTCGGCACGGCGGTGCGCACGCGGTCGCGCGCCTCGACGCCGGTGGCGTCGCGGAGCTGGCTGCCGAGGATGAGGAGATCCACGTCGCCGCGGGTGGCCGCCGCGACCGCCTCGTCGACGGTGCGGACGAGCTCGAAGGCCGGCGCCTCGGCGGGCCACGGCTGGTCGTGCCGGCGGAACCCCGCCTCCTCCATCAGGAATGCGTCGTAGGGGGTACCGGCGAGCAGGATGTTGCGGATACGCTGGCGTTGCGGCCGAGGGGGCATCGGGGCTCGAGGCGCCGAAGGGGCGCACGTGCGCGCGAGACTACCACGCGGGCTGAGGGGGGCAAGCTCCGCCTGCCCGCCTCACCGCCGCCGTCGCCGGCGACCGAGCACCACGCCCACGAGCGCGACCAGCCCCGCGATCGCGGACGCCGTTCCGCCCGCGCCCGCGGCCGTGCACCCGCCGCTGACCGGCGTCGCCCCGGCCGGCGCCGACGCGCCCGGCGGGGGCGCGCCGTCGCCGCCGTCGGCGGCGCTGCCCGACGGGGCGGTCACGCCGCCGTCGGCGGCCGCCCCGGCGGGCGGCGCGCCCTCGGTCCCGCCGTCGGCGCCC
>DASXVK010000433.1:0-5580 GCA_036504295.1 Polyangia bacterium | reverse complement strand
GTAAAGCGTTGGGCGCCGGAGGCCCCTTCTACCCCGAACCGGCGCCGCGCGACAAAGATCGTGAGCAGGTCCGCGTCAGGAAGCGCGAGCCGTTACAGCCTGCGCCCTGGGACGGGGTTCCTGCTGGTGAGGCAAGGACTGCACATGCGCAAGCTCCGGTGTGCCGCCTTTCTCGCCACGGCGCTGGCGCTCGGCGGCTGTAGCTGTGGCGCGGCGCGGGCCGTGCCCGACGGCGGTGCCGGCGACGCCGCAGCCGCCGATCGGTGGACCCCCGACGCGCGTGACGCGCCCGTGTTCGAGGCTCGCTGCATCGGCGACTGGCCGGCGGACCCGGGCGCCACGCCGCAGCCGTCGCTCGCGACCAGCGCCAAGCAGGTTCTCTGGCGGCGGACGCTGCCCTGGGTCGGGTACAGGACGGAGATCGCGCTCGGGGGCGACCACATCGCCCTCGTCGGCGGCAACAAGCTGTGGATCCTGGATCTCGCGGGTAACGTGACGGGTGAGATGCTCGACGGCACCTCGTTGCGGGGCAACGGCCCCTTGGCGGACGCGGAGGGCAACTTCCTGTTCGTCACTACGAGCGCCTACTCCGTCACGCCCGCGGGGACGGTGCGCTGGAAAACGCCCCTCGTGCAGGGCTACGCGCCTGACACGATCCCCTCGAGCGCCGCCCTGAGCCCCGCGGGGATCCTGTACGTGGCCACCAGCGCGGGGACCCTCTTTGCCCTGCGCGCGAGCGACGGCTACATCGTCTGGCGACGGGGGGTGGGGGGCGATCCGCAGAACAGCGCGGCGCCGGTGACAGTGGGCCCCGGAATAGGTGACACGGTTTTCGTCGGCGGAGCGCCGTACGCCGCCCCGACAGGGGAGCCCGCCGCCAGACTGTCCGTTGATGGCACGCTCGTCGCGCCAGGGGCGGCCAGTTACTCGGGCATCATTGAGGCGGGATATGCCGAGTTGGTGGGCGAGCGCTATCAATGGCGACTGTATCAGCTCGACCCCTGCGGCCGTCTGTTGCGGGAGTGGCCCCCGGATGGTGGGTGGAGTCCATACTACTTCATAGGCTTCTCCGACAATCTTGTCCTCGGCAGCGACCAGGGCGGGCACAACACGTATGTCTATTCATCCGCGGGGGAGCGCCTCCTCGGCCCGGCGCCCTGGCGCGGCGTCGGGCTGGCCCTTGGCGCCGACGGCGCGATGTACGCGGCGGAGTGCAATGGCGGGCAGTCACTCGATACCCAGAGCATGAGCCTCATCGCGTACGCGCCCTCGCTGGCCGAGACTTGGAGTCTCGACTTGGGCGTGCCGTGCACCGCCGGTGGCGTAGTGCTGGCCGACAACGGCATGCTGATCACGGCGCGAGAGCTGCCGAACGGCATCGAGGTCATCGCGGTTCAGACCGCCAGCCCCGGACTGGCCCGCACGTCCTACCCCACCCACGGATTCAACAACCGCCGCACCAACTGGCTGGGACCCTGACGGCGCGGCCGCCTACCCCGTGGTGCGCTCGAGCCGCTTGACGCGGAGCTTCAGGCTGCTGATCGCGCCCTCGCAGCGCTTGAGCCGCGCTGCCTTGGCCGCGCGCTCCCGCAGGAGGTCCGTGACGCCGCGGACCGCGCCGGCGAGCTCGCCGAGCTCCTGGCTGACCCTGAGCTGCCCCTCGGCCACGGTGCGCTCGAGCCCGTCGAGGCGCCCGCCGAGAGCGTCGATGCGCCCGCCGAGCTCGGTCCGCACGTCCTCGAGCCCGGCGTTGGTCTGGTCGAGCCGGGCGTTGGTCTGGTCGATGCGGCCGCCCAGGTTCTGGCCGAGGGCCTTCATCTCGTTCCAGATGTTGCGGAGCAGCTCGGTCTGCTCGTGGCTCGCCGGGTCCATCGGATCCATTATGCCGCTCCCGTCTGCGCCGTGCCAATGGGGTTCCGGGCCGGCGCGCCGCAGGATGAAGCATGCGGTGGGCCAACGCCGGGCCGCGTGATCACGGCACGTTGGCGCGACGCGCCTGTCCGGCCGGCCGGCCGCGTCCGGACTTCCCGTCCGGTGGGCCGGACGGCGCGGGATGGCGTATTGACGCTACCGCCGGCCCCGGCAAGGCGCGTAGACTCGTGAGCCTGCGCCGCTGCGAGGCGCTGCATCGAAGGCCGGAGGAGCCCGTGCCCGGGGAACCCCACGCCGCCCCGTTCCACCCCGTCGTGCGCGACTGGTTCGCGCGCGCGCTCGGGGCGCCCACGCCGGCGCAGCGGGCCGGCTGGCCGCTCATCCGCGCCGGCCGCTCGACGCTGCTGCTGGCGCCGACCGGGTCGGGCAAGACGCTGGCGGCGTTCCTCGCCGCCATCGAGCGGCTGATGTTCACGCCGCCGCCGGCGCGGCCGGCGACGCGCGTGCTCTACGTCTCGCCGCTCAAGGCGCTCGCCGTCGACATCGAGCGCAACCTGCGCGTGCCGCTCGCGGGCATCGCCGCGGCCGCCGCCGCGGCCGGGGTCCCGCACCACGTGCCCGCCGTGGCGCTGCGCACCGGCGACACGCCGGCGGGCGAGCGGGCGCGCATGCGCCGCCGGCCGCCCGACATCCTCATCACGACGCCCGAGTCGCTCTACCTCCTGCTCACCTCCAGCGCGCAGGCGATGCTCGCGACGGTGGCGACCGTCATCGTCGACGAGGTGCACGCCCTGGTGCCGACCAAGCGCGGCGCCCACCTCGCGCTCTCGCTCGAGCGGCTCGAGGAGGTGCGGCCCCCCGGCGCGCCGCCGCTGCAGCGCATCGGGCTCTCCGCGACGCAGCGCCCGCCCGAGGAGGCGGCCCGGCTGCTCGGCGGGTTCGCCGCGCGCCCCGGCCGGGCGGCGCCGCGGCCGCGCGAGGTCGCCGTCGTGGATGCGCGGCAGGCGCGCAAGCTCGACGTCACGGTGGAGGTGCCGGCGCACGAGCTCTTCCTGCGCGGCGCCGCCGCCCGCGGCCTGGCGCCGGCGGCCGCCGCCGCGCCCGGCCCGTCGATCTGGCCGGCGCTGCACCCGCGCCTGCTCGAGCTCGTGCGGGCGCACCGCTCGACCATCATCTTCGTCAACAACCGCCGCCTCACCGAGCGGCTGGCGGCGGCGCTCAACGACCTCGCCGGCGACACCGTGGCGCAGGCGCACCACGGCTCCCTCGCCCGCGAGAAGCGGCTCGAGGTGGAGGAGCGGCTCAAGGCCGGCGCGCTGCCCGCCATCGTCGCGACCAGCTCGCTCGAGCTCGGCATCGACATGGGCGCCGTCGACCTGTGCATCCAGATCGAGGCGCCGCCGTCGGTGGCGAGCGGGCTGCAGCGCATCGGCCGCGCCGGCCACCGGCTCGACGCCACCAGCCGCGGCATCATCTTCCCGAAGTTCCGCGGCGACCTGCTCGCGAGCGCCGCGGCCGCGCGCCTCATGCGCGAGCACCAGGTCGAGGAGACCGCCTACCCGCGCAGCCCGCTCGACGTGCTGGCCCAGCAGCTCGTGGCGATCTGCGCGATGGGCGAGCGGCACGTCGACGAGCTGTACGCGCTCTGCCGCCGCGCCGCGCCCTTCGCCGAGCTCGCGCGCGGGTCCTTCGATGGCGTGCTCGACATGCTCGCGGGCCGCTACCCCTCGGACGCCTTCGCCGGCCTCAAGGCGCGGCTCGTGTGGGACCGCGACACCGGCACCGTGCGCGCGCGCGCCGGGGCCGGGCGGATCGCGGTGACGAGCGGCGGGACTATCCCCGACCGCGGCCTCTACGGCGTGTTCCTCGCGAGCGCCGAGGGCCGCACCGTGCGCGTCGGGGAGCTCGACGAGGAGATGGTCTTTGAGTCGCGGGTGGGCGAGGTCTTCCTCCTCGGCGCCTCGGCCTGGCGCATCGAGGAGATCACCCGCGACCGCGTCCTCGTCTCCCCGGCCCCGGGGCAGCCCGGCAAGATGCCCTTCTGGCACGGCGACCGGCCCGGGCGGCCGCTCGAGCTCGGCCGCGCGATCGGCAAGCTCGCCCGCGACCTGGTGCGGCTCGATGATGCGGCGGCGCAGGCGCGGCTCGTCGCGGACCACGCGCTCGCGCCCGACGCGGCCGCGAGCCTGGTGGCCTACCTGCGCGAGCAGCGCCAGGCGACCGGTGAGGTGCCGAGCGACCACGTCATCGTCGTCGAGCGCTACCAGGACGAGATGGGCGACTGGCGCGTCTGCGTCCTCATGCCCTTCGGCGCCCGCGTGCACGCGCCGTGGTGCGCGGCGGTCGAGGCGCGGCTGCGCCGCGACGCCGGGCTCGAGGTCGAGACCCTCCACGGCGACGACGGCATCGTCTTCCGCTTCCCCGAGGCCGATGCGCCGCCGCCGGTCGAGCAGCTCGTGCCGTCGTACGCCGACGCCGAGGCGCTCATCCTCGGCCACCTGCCGGAGACCGCGCTCTTCGCCGCCCACTTCCGCGAGATCGCCGCGCGAGCGCTGCTCCTGCCGCGGCGCCTGCCGGGCCGGCGCGCGCCGCTGTGGCAGCAGCGCAAGCGGGCCGCGGACCTGCTGCAGATCGCGGCGCGCTACGGCTCGTTCCCGATGGTGCTCGAGACCTACCGCGAGTGCCTGCGGGACGTCTTCGACATGCCGGCGCTGCGCGAGGTCCTCGACGGCGTCGCGAGCCGCGCGATCCGCGTCCTCACCGTGACCACGCGGGTGCCGTCGCCCTTCGCCGCCTCGCTGCTCTTCTCCTATGTCGGCAGCTTCATCTACGACGCCGACGCGCCGCTCGCGGAGCGCCGTGCCCGCGCCCTCGCGGTGGACCTGCGGCAGCTGCGCGAGCTGCTCGGCGAGGCGGAGCTGCGCGACCTGCTCGACGCCGACGCCATCGCCGCCGAGGAGCGCCGGCTGCAGGCGCTGGACCCGCCGCCGTTCTGCCGCGACGCCGACGATCTGCACGACCTGCTCGTGCGCCTCGGCGACCTCACGACCGCCGAGATCAAGACGCGCTGCCCGGAGGCCGGGCCGGCGCTGACCGCGCTCCTCGACGCGCGGCGAGCGCTGCCCGTGCGCGTCGGCGGCGAGGCGCGCCTCATCGCCGTCGAGGACGCCGCGCGGTACCACGACGGCGCCGGCGTCGAGCTGCCGGCGGGCGTGCCGGCCGCGTTCCGCGAGGCGGTGGCCGACCCGCTCGGCGACCTCGTCTCGCGCTACGCGCGCACTCACGGGCCGTTCGCGGCGGCCGAGGCGGCGGCGCGGCTCGGGGTGGAGGTCGCGCCGGTGCTCCTCGCGCTCGGGCGGCTGCAGGCCCAGGAGCGCATCGTGGAGGGCGAGCTCCGCCCCGGCCGCCGCGGGCAGGAGTTCTGCGACGCCGAGGTCCTGCGCCGGGTGAAGCAGCGGTCGCTCGCGCGGCTGCGGCGCGCGGCCGAGCCCGTGCCCGTCGAGAGCTACGCGCGGTTCGCGCGCGAGTGGCAGGGGCTGGCGCGGCCCCTCGCCGGGCCGGAGGCGCTCGCGGCCGCCGTGGAGCAGCTCCAGGGCGCGGCGCTGCCGGCCTCGGTCCTCGAGACCGAGGTTCTGCCCGCTCGCGTCGCCGAGTACCGCGCCGGCGATCTCGACGCCCTGTGCGCGGCGGGCGAGGTGCTCTGGGCCG
>DASXVK010000432.1:0-4974 GCA_036504295.1 Polyangia bacterium | reverse complement strand
TGTCTCCGTCGACCTGCCGCCGCCGCGCCCGGTGCCGGCGGCCGGCCCCAGCGCCAGCGCGCTCGGCGCGCTCGCGCCGGCGCCGCCCCTCGCGCCGGCCGGCGTCGTGGCCCCGCCGGCGCTGCTCGCGGCGCACGACTCGGCCTCGGGCATGGCGCCGCTGCCAGTGGTCCCGCTCGCGCGCGTCGAGGCCGCGGCCGCCGCCCCGCCCGTGGTGAGCCGCCCGTTCGTCATCAACCTCGACGACTCCGCCGACGCGGGCCAGGAGCTGCGCCGCCCGGAGTCGCAGGGGTTCGAGAGCGCCGGCCCGGGGTTCCCCGGCGCGTTCGACCCCGCGCCCGCGCTCGCGCCCCCCCCCGCGCCGCCGCCGCTCGCCCGCTCGCCGCGCGCCGCCGGCCGGCTGCTCGTCGGCGTCATCGGCGGCGCCGCCGTCCTGATCCTCGTCGCGGCGGTGCTGCTCCTCGTGCTGTGGCGCCAGCCGGCCTCTGGCGCGGTCGAGGTGGCCTCGGTCCCGTCGGGCGCCCCGGTGCAGTTCGACGACCAGCCCGCCGCCAAGCCGACGCCCGTGACCGTCCGCGACGTCGACCGGCGCGTCCCGCACCGCGTGCGCGTCGTGCAGCCCGGCTACGAGCCGTGGGAGGGCAGGGTGGTCTTCGAGCGCAGCCAGCAGTCGCTGCAGCTCATCGCCGTGCTCACGCCCATCGTCGGCGTCGTCAGCATCGAGACCGAGCCCGCCGGCGCCCAGGTCGCGCTCGACGACCGCCCCCAGGGCGCGACGCCCCGCCGCATCGAGGGCCTGCCGGTGCAGTCGCCGGTGCGCCTGCGCGTCCAGCTCCCCGGCTACCGCACCGTCGAGCGCACCGTCGAGTGGGCGGGCCAGAAGACGATCGAGGTGAAGCTCAAGCTCGAGCGCGAGGGCGAGGCGACGCCGAAGCGCGGCGGCAAGGCCGGGCGGGGGCGGTAGGGGCGGCGCGGCCGTCACGGCGTTACCCACTATCATTCGATTCTAGCGGGTAACGGCTGGCTCGCGGCACCCGGGGTTGAGCGGCAGCGCCGATATTGCTCAGGTCGTGCCCTCTGAGCGTTGCCTGCCCGCGGCGTTGCCCAGTCCTCGAATTCGGCGACCTGCCGTCGACCTAAGCGCCCTGACTCCTCAGCGTCTCACGGTACTCCCGGACCGCCTGGGTCTGGCTCGGGCGATCGAGGAAGCTCGCGAGCAGGCCGACGTCGAGCTCGGGCAGGAGCCGGCTGCGCTCCGACTGGACGTACGAGCTGCCCTCGAGCACGTGCACCTCGAGGCGCCCCTCGCGCCAGAGCCAGACCTCCGGCACCGCCAGCCCGCTCCATACGGCCAGCTTGCCGATGCCCCCGTGGGTCCAGGCGACTTCGATGACGAGGTCCGGTCGCTCCGGATCCCGCCGCCCGAGCACATAGCACCGGTCGGGCTCGGCCCCGCGCCTGGCTTCCTGGCTCGTGACCGTCCAGTTGCCGTACCCGTCGAGGTCCAGACCCTGCTCCTCGGCGTAGGCCTCGAGCAAGCGGCCGATGAGAGTGGCCAGCCGCTCGTGCTGGCGCGATGGGCTCATGAGCTCGATCTCCCCCTGCAGGTAGGTGACGCGCAAGCCCGCGCCTTCACCCCGGATGGCGAGCATCCGCTCGTAGTCGTCCCACGCCACGTGGTGGAGGAAGACCCGATGGTCCTCCGCGCACGGCTCGCCGGACTGCGCTGGCTCGCGACGCATGGCCATGCAAACAAGGATAGCCATGCAGGCGCGGCGCGTCGAGATCGTGCCCGTCACCGCCGGCCCCGCGGGGCGGCCCGCGACGACACCCTCGTCTACGGCTCGGTCGGCGTCGGGCCCTCCGCCCACAGCTCCGCGAGCGGCAGCTCGAGGCCCTCGAACGGCGCCGCCCGGACGCGGTCGTCCTCGCCCCAGACGCCCAGCTCCAGCCACTGCCCCTCGTGGAGCTTGCTCGCGGTCAACGTGTGCGCGTCGCGGTCGATGTACCAGAGGAAGGCGACGCCGAGGCGCGCGTAGAACGGGCGCTTGATCCGCAGGTCGAGCGTGCGCGTGCTGGGCGAGTGGATCTCGCACACCCAGTCGGGCACGACCGTGATGGGGCCTTCCGCCATCGTCGCGGGCCGGCCCTCGGGGGTGCGAACACGCGCCATGATCGCATCATGAAGCGGACCTGGGGTGGCCGCAAGGCGCGCTCCGGGGTTGACAGCCGCCCCGCCGCGCCTCGACACTGGGCCTCGCCACCTCGGAGCCCCCATGTCCAGTTCCCGGTCCTGCCTCGCCCTCTCGTGCGCCATCAGCGCGTTGACCCTCGCGGCCTGCGGTGACAGCACCGCGGCCGGAACCGACGGCCCGGCCGCCCAGCAGGACGGATCGGCGGAGCACGCCGACGCCCCCCTCGCCGACAGCGCGCTGCGGGACGACGGCGGCGCCCCGCGCGACGGCGCCGCCCAGACCGACGGCCCCACCGACTACGCGCCGGCGTGCGCGGTCTTCGACACCGCCCCCGGCCGCCGGCTCACCGTGACCTACGACGGGCAGACGATCGATTTCAGCACCGGCATCTTCGATGCGGCGTACAACGACGACCCCGTCGCCGCCGAGCACTACTGGTACTTCAACTTCCGCAGCGCCGACAACGGGTACGGCCTCGAGGTGCAGATCCCGCCGGCCTACTCCATCGCGTGCCCCACGGACTTCGCGCTGCCGGACACCTCGATGCTCATGCGCGCCTACTTTTACCGGCGCACCGATACGGGCGGCAGCATCGACTACACGACGCTCGCGGGCAGCGAGTACCCGGGCTCCTCGGGCACCCTCACCATCGACGCGTACCAGCTCGAGACCACCGACCTCGAGATCGCCTTCCGCTGCACCGACTGCGTCTTCGGCCCGCCTCCGGGCGCGACCACTCCGGCGGTGCACGTGTCGGGCGACGCGCGGCAAAAGCTGTAGGCCGGAGGGCGCGGCGCGAGCCCGGCGACGATCGGTGAGCGCCGCGGTCGGCGCCTCACACCGCTTGACCCCCGCCCCCCCTCGCGCTAGCTTCAGCGCGCACTACCGACCCCATACTCCGGGCCGCCGGCCCGCTGGAGATCGTCATGGCGCTCGTGCAGCAGCAGCCTGAGGCTGCGGGAGAGATCAACACCCTGCTCGGCAAGGGCAGCGAGTTCGAGGGCAAGCTCACCTTCGAGGGGACCGTCCGCATCGACGGCAAGCTCTCGGGCGAGATCTTCACCGACGACGTGCTCGTCGTCGGCGAGGGCGCCGAGGTCAGCGCCGAGATCGAGGTGGGCACCATCATCATCGAGGGCCACGTCAACGGCAACGTGCGCGCCAAGCGCGCCGTCGAGATCCACGCCCCCGGCCGCGTGCGCGGCAACATCATCACGCCGTCGCTCTTCATCGACAAGGGCGTGATCTTCGAGGGCAATTGCCAGATGGAGTCGGCCGCCGGCGGCAGCGGAGGGACCCCGCCGCGGGGGCCGGGGCCCCTCGGCGTCTGACGGTGACAGCGCCGCCCGGCGCGGCGGTGCTGCGGCGCGTCCAAGCGCCTTGACATCATATGAGGCGCGTGGTATCGACCCGCCCCAAGCCCCTGTATCTTTTTTTTAGGCACCCCGGGCAGGACCAGTCGGGCGACGTCGCGGGCGTGACACCCAACGGGAGAATTGGCGGGGATGTACGGTATGTTGCTCCTCGCGGCGGCTTCGGAGCAGGAAGTCCCGCTCATCGACATCGACAACACCCTCTGGATACAGCTCGGGCTGTTCCTCCTGCTGCTGTTCTTCCTGACCCGCGTGGTGTTCCGGCCGTATCTGAAGCTGCGGGACGCGCGCGCGGCGAGCATGGAAGGCGCGCGCGAGGAGGCCCGGGCGATGTCCTCCGAGGCGGTCGCCCGCCTCGCCGACTACGACGCGCGGCTCGCGCAGGCGCGCCAGCGCGGCGCCGACGAGCGCGCCCGCGTCCACGCCGAGGGCACGGCCCGCGAAGCCGAGGTCCTCGCCGCCGCGCGCGCCGAGTCGCAGCGATCGCTCGACGCCGCCCGCGCCGCGCTCGCGGCCCAGGCGGGCACGCTCCGCGGCGAGATGAAGCCGCGCGTGAGCGAGATCGCGACCGCCATGGCCGGCAAGCTCCTCGGGAGGGAGGTGTAGATGCGCGCCGCCGCGCTCGCGCTCGGCCTCGCCGTGCTGCTCCTCGCCGTGCCCGCCGCCGCCCAGCACGGGGCCGGCCACGGGACCCCGGCCGGCCACGGGAGCCTCGTCGTGCAGCACGTGCCCGAGGCGAGCGCCGAGGGGCACGAGGTCCACGTCAACTGGTGGAACATCCGGCCCAGGCCCGGCGAGGGCCAACCGTTCCTCGCGTCGCTCTTCAACTTCCTCGTCCTCGGCCTCATCCTCGGCCGCTTCGCCTACCCGCCGCTGCGCGAGTTCGTCGCCGGCCGCCACCAGGCGGTCAAGACCGAGATCGACGAGGCCCGCCGCCTGCGCGCCGAGGCCGCCGCCAAGCTCGCCGAGTACGAGGCGAAGCTCAAGGACATCGACCACGACATCGCGCAGCTCCTCCAGACGATCCGCGCCGACGCCGAGGCCGAGAAGCTCCGCATCGTCGCGGCCGCCGAGGAGCAGGCGGCGCGGCTGCGGCGCGACGCCGAGCTCACCGTCGCGCAGGACCTCACGCGCTTCCGCCGCGAGATCGAGCAGGAGGCCGTGACGGCCGCCATCGCCGCCGCCGAGCGCATCCTCGCCGAGCGCATGACCGACAGCGATCAGCGCGCGCTCGTCGAGCGTTACCTGCAGGGCCTGACGGGCGAGGCGGGCCGGCCGTCCGCGAAGCCGCGAGGTGCCGCATGATCAACGGCAGCATCGCGCGCCGCTACGCCAAGGCGTTGCTCTCCATCGCCGTCGAGGACAAGTCGGAGGAGCCGGTCGCCCTCCAGCTCGAGGAGCTGAGC
>DASXVK010000431.1:0-7489 GCA_036504295.1 Polyangia bacterium | reverse complement strand
CGGCGCCGGTCGGCTTGCCTGCCTCCGCCGGGGTCTTCGTGTCGTTGAGGGCGATCTTCGGGCCGGTGGGCGGCACTGCCAGATCGCCGCCGCCGGTGGTGGGGATCCCGCCGGTCGGGCCACTCGCGCTGGGCCCCGTGGCGACCACGCCGGTCGGCGCCAACTGGACCGGCCCCGGCTTCTTCGCCAGCATCACCACCATCACGACGATCGCGATGACGAGCGCACCGCCGACGCCGATCACCGGCCACACCCACTTGGGCATGCCCTCGGACGCGGTCGGCAGCAGCACCGGCGCTGCCGTCGGCGAGAAGCTCGGCGAGAACGACGGGATGTCGTCGATGCCCATGGAGCCGCCGCCGCCGCCGTCGGCGGGACGCGCCGGCTGCAGGGTCTGCGCCGCCATGGAGCGGATGTCGATGAGGCCCGAGCCCTCGGACTGCGGGGTGGCGAAGCCGGGCTTGGGCGCCGAGGGCGCAGAGGCCGGCCCGCCGGTCGCGATCGCCGACAGGTTCGAGAGCGAGAAGAGGACCGAGTTCTCGTTGCGCTGCCCGGTCATCGGCCGGACCTCGCCGATGCGGGCGCTGGGCGCGGCGGCGGGGGCCGCGGCGCTGGCGAACATGCCGCCCGCGCTCTCGCCGTTGTCGCCGCCCGGCTCGGCGCCGCCGCCGAGGCCCATGCCGCCGTCGGCCGCGCCGAAGAGGTCGGCCGAGCGCGCCGGGGTCGACGCGAAGACGGGGCCCGCGTCGGCCGCCGCGAACGGCTCGCTCTGCGACTCGGGCATGGGCTGCGGGCGCTCGCCGAAGAGATCGCCGCCGCCGTCGTCTGGTGGGGCCGAGGCCGCGAGGCCGCCGACCGCGTCGGCCGCCTCTCCGCCCGTGAAGGGGCTGGCGAACGCGGCGGTGCCGGCGAAGAGCTCGGCGAAGTCCTCGATGCTGGCGAGGCGGATCCAGTCCTCGAAGCCCTCGCGCCACGCGTAGGTCTCGGCGTCGATCTCGCCGCGCGCGAAGCGCTCGCGCACCTCGCTCGGGGTCATCGGGCCGACCTGCTCGCGGTCGATGACGACGTGCCACACCGGGGTCTCGCCGCCGGTCGGCGCGGGCGCGGGCGCCGCGGCCGCCGCGGAGGCCGCCGCCGCGGCCGGGTCGGACGCCGCCCCGGCGGTGTCGAAGCCGGAGTAGTCGAAGACCCGCGTCTCCTTCTGGTCGAACCCCTTGCCGGCGTCCTCGCCTTCGGCGGGCGGCGGGGCCGCGGCCTCCTGATCCTGCCCACGGACGACGATGATGTGGCTGCACTTCTTGCAGCGGATCTTGAAGACCTTGCCACGGACCTTCTCATCCGCGATGGAGTACTTGGTGGCGCAATTGTCGCAGATGATCTTCATCGGGCCTCTTCCTTGTACGACGTGGCCGGCCCAGGGCCGACCACCGGCAAACTCCGGTCCGTGCGCTCGCGCATTTCGGCGCAGCGGGGTGGGCACGCACCGCACAGGGGCCAGTCACGGCCCTGGCGGGGGATACCGTCGGGGAGCCCAGCTCGGAGTCGTTGCACGTCCGTCCTCGGCTTCGAGGCCGTCATTGTAGGCGTGCGCTCCTGGAATTGCAAGGTCGCATGCAGCCTCCGGTTTCACCGTGCCCGACGAGCGCGTGATCGCGTCTCGTGCTGCTCGTGAGACACGGCCGCGGGCGCGGGCCTTGGCTGGGCGGTCAACGGCGAAACGGGTTCCTGAGCATCATCGTCTCGGCCCGGCCGGGGCCGACCGAGATGAGGTCGACGGAGGTCTCGACCAGCGCCTCGATGCGCCGGATGAACCGGCGCGCGCTCGCGGGCAGATCGTCGAGCTCGCGGGTGTGCTGGATGTCGGCGTCGAATCCCTCGGCGTCCTCGTAGATCGGCACGGCCGCCTGGATGTCGTCCGGATCGAGCGGGATCTCGTCGGTGACCACGCCGTTCACGCGGTAGCCGACGCACAGCCGGATCGGGTGCACGCCGCGGAGCACGTCGAGCTTCGTCAGGGCGAGGCCGTCGATGCCGTTGACCCGCACGGCGTAACGCAGGGCGGCCACGTCGAGCCAGCCGACGCGGCGGGGCCGGCCGGTGGTGGCGCCGAACTCGTCGCCCGCCTTGCGTAGCCGCTCCTCGAGCGGGCCCTTCAGCTCCGTCGGGAAGGGGCCGGAGCCCACGCGGGTGCTGTAGGCCTTGCAGATCCCGATCACCGTGTCGATGACCTTGGGCCCGAGCCCGGTGCCGGTGCACGCGCCGGCGGCGACCGTCGAGGCGGAGGTGACGTACGGATAGGTCCCGTGGTCCACGTCGAGCAGCGTGCCCTGGGCGCCCTCGAAGAGGATGTCGCGGCCCTGGCGGTGCTGGCGGTAGAGGTACACGGACGTGTCGCCGAGGTAGCGCGCGAGGGCCTGGCCCCAGCCGAGCGCCTGCTCGTACAGCGGCTCGAGCGCGGCGGCCTGGCCGCCGAGCCGCTCGAGATACGGGTTCAGCTCGTCGAGGTTGCGGGCGATGAGCTCGCGCAGCCGCGCCGGCCGCCCCAGGTCGCCGGTGCGGATGCCGCGGCGCGCGGTCTTGGCCTCGTACGCCGGGCCGATCCCGCGCTTCGTGGTGCCGATCGCGGACTGCCCGCGCTCGCGCAAGGCGTCGATCTCGCGGTGAAACGGGAAGATGACGTGGGCGCGGTCCGAGATCATGAGGTCGGCGTCGTTCGCGAGCAGGTCGCGGGCCTTGAGCGCCGTGATCTCGTCGAGCAGGACGGCGGGATCGATCACCATGCCCGAGCCGAGCACGCACCGCTTGCCGGCCCGCAGCACGCCGCTCGGCACGAGGTGCGTCACGAGCTTCTGGCCGTCGACGACCAGGGTGTGGCCCGCGTTGGCGCCGCCGCCGAAGCGCACGACCACGTCGGCGAACTCGGTGTAGAGATCGACGACCTTCCCCTTGCCTTCGTCGCCCCACTGGGCGCCGATGATGACGACGTTACCCACTCCTGACCTCCGGGACCTCGCCGCGCCCGAGCGCGGCACGCTCACGGGCGCCGAGGCGCGCGAGCTCGATGATGGTGGTGAACTCCCAGCGCTCCGCGTACTGGCGGAGCACCGCCGGCGACGCCGGCGGGTGCGTGGCGGCGGTGCGGCCCGCGCGGCGCAGGGCGGCCGCGGCCGCGGCGGCCGGCCGCGGCTGACCGACCACGAGGATGGCGGCCGTGAGCGGCGGCGGCGGCGTACCGCGCGCCCGCTGCGTCGCGGCCGCGGCCTCGACGTCGATGGCGAACCCGGTCGCCGGCAGCGGGCGGCCGTAGCGGCCGCACAGGCCGTCGTAGCGACCGCCGGCGAGGATGGCGTCGCCGAGGCCGTCCACGTAGGCGGCGAACCGCAGACCGGTGTAGTAGTCGAAGCCGCGCACCTCGCCGAGGTCGATGCTGACGGATTCTGCCAAGCCGAGCGCCGCGAGGCCGGCGACGGCGGCCTCGAGCGTCGTGAGCGCGGCGCGGGCGGCCGGCGCGCGGCAGAGACGGCGCGCCCGGCCCAAGACCTCGGGCCCGCCGTAGAGGCCGGGCAGCGCCGCACACAGCGCCCGGGCCGCGGCCGGGGCGCCGCGGGCGCCGGCGCAGAGCTCGCGGACCATGGCCTGGTCCTTGCGGGCGACGGCGACGAGCAGCGCGTCGTGGGGGCCCGGCGGCAGCCCGAGCTGACCGAGGGCGCCGCGGGCGAGGCCCGGCAGCCCGAGGTCGAGCGTGAACGCGCCCACGTCGAGCGCGGCGAGGGCGGCGGCGGCGAGCGCCACGATCTCGAGGTCGCCCGCGGGCGCCGGCACACCGAACAGCTCGACGCCCGCCTGGATGAGCTCGCGCTGCCCGTGGGGCCCCGGCGCGGAGCGCAGCACGCTGCCCTCGTAGCAGAGCCGCAGCGGGCCGTCGGCGTCGCGCAGGCGCGTCGCGACGAGCCGCGCCACCTGCGGCGTGAGGTCCGGCCGCAGCATCGCGACCTCGCCCGAGAGCGGCTCGACGAAGCGGATGGCGCCGGTCCGGGCGCCGGCGCCGAGGCCGCGGGCGAGGACCTCCTCGTACTCGAAGGCGGGCGTGATGATGCGCCGGTAGCCCCAGCGCTCGAACACGCCGACCAGCGCCTCGGCCAGGCCGCGGCGGCGGCGCGCGGCCCGCGGCAGGTAGTCGCGCACACCGCTCGGCAGCCGCACCGGCGCGGGCGCGAGGACGGCCGCCGCGCGCGCCGGCGCGGGGCGCTTGCGGGAGGCGACGGCGGGCCGTGGCGCGAGGGTCCGCATGGCCGCTAGAACGGGTTCGGGACGTCGAGGAAGCGCGCCTCGACGGCGAAGCGCTGCGGCAGCAGCTCGGCCAGGGCCTGCACGCCGAAGCGCTCCGTGGCGTAGTGGCCGCCGAAGAGCGCCGAGACGCCCAGCTCGCGGCACTGCTCGTGGGCGCGCTCGGGCGCCTCGCCGGTGACGAAGAGGTCGGCGCCGGCGCGGGCGGCCTCCTCGAGGAGGTCGGCGCCGCCCCCGGTCACGACGGCGACCCGCCGGACGGGCTCGCGGCCGAAGCGGGCCTCGCGCGGCGGCTGACCGCAGACGCGGGCGAGCCGGGCCGCGACGTCGGCGCAGGCGGCCGGCGGATCGAGCTCACCGATGAGCCCGATGGGCGCGCCGCGCACCACGCCGAAGGGGCGGGTCGCGGTGATCCCGAGATGGCGGCAGAGCACCGCGTTGTTGCCGACCTCGGGGTGGCGGTCGAGAGGCAGGTGGTAGGCGGCGAGGCTCAGCCCGCGCTCGAGCAGGAACCCGAGCCGCGGGGCCAGCAGCCCCGTGATGCGGTCGACCGCGCTGAAGAAGAGGCCGTGGTGGCAGACGATGAGGTCCGCGTCCATCGCCGCGGCGGCCCGGAACAGCTCGAGGCTCGCGGTGACCCCGAGCGCGATCCGCGCGACCTCCGGCCGACCCTCGACCTGCAGGCCGTTCGGGCCGTAGTCGGTCCCGGTGCCCACGTCAAGGAAATCGTGCAGATACGCGAGAACGTCGTCGCGGCGTACAGCCATGAAGGAGCGATCCCCGAAGGCTTCTGCTAGCAGACGGAGGTGGGGGTGTCAATGCGTGTCGCTGCGCGTCATAGCGCCTCGAGGCCGTCGGCGCCCCCGTGGTCCGCCGCGATCACCGGCCGGATGCCGCCGGCGAGCAACGCGGCGACCACCGGGCGCAGGTGGTGCTGGAAGCTGACCTTGATGCCGCGGTGCCGCTCGAACATGTAGTTGAGCGGGTCGAGGGCGTAGGCGGGCGTGAGGTAGTCGAACCGCGGCGGCACGACCGCGTAGGTCTCGCGGCTCACGTAGCCGTCGAAGTCGAAGCCGCGGCCGGCGAGGCGGCCCACGAGCCCGATCCCGTTGATGACGCGCTCGAAGGAGCGGAAGAGCTTCGCCTGGGACGGGTAGGCGTCGCGCATGCGGCGCTTCACGTCGACCTCGGCGGGGGTGAGCTCGACGGCCTGGACGCCCTCGCGGCGCCACGGCGGGAAGCGCAGGGGCACGAGGATCGTCAGCTCGTACTGCGGCAACCCGCAGAGCGTCGCGCCCGGGCGCCGCGCGCGGAGCGCCGTCGCCGCCATCACGTGGGCGAGGTCGTGCTCGGGGTGGCCCTGCTGGTAGGCGCAGGTCCACAGCACGTCGGGCCGCACGCGGTCGACCTCGGCGGCGACGACCCCGGCCATGCGGCGGAAGTAGGCCGCGATGGCGCCGAACTCGCCCGGGCAGGCGGTGACGTCGACGAGGCGGTCGTAGATCTCGATCTCGGAGTAGCCGAGGTGACGCAGCCGCTCGCCGCCGATGCCGGCCGCTCCGAGGGCGACGCGGGACTCCGCCGTGCGCATCGCGGCGTACTCCGCCGGATCCGCGCCCACCTCGGGCGCGATGCCGTCGCCGTTGGTGAGGTAGACGACGTCCACCGACCCGCTGAGCCGGCTCAGCAGCCCGCCGTAGCCCAGGTCGTCGTCGAAGTGCGCCAGGACGAAGAGGTGCCGGAGGTCGCGGTCGAGCAGGTCGCGCATGGCAGGGCGAGCGTCACGGGAATGCGCGGGGAAGTCAAGGAGGCAAAGAAGGCGCGGGCGCGGCGGGGTCACGGCCCGCGGAAAGGCTCGCCGTGCCGCGCCCGCTCGAGCAAGTCACGCACACCGAGGGCGTCGGCCCACCGTTCGAGGTACGCCCACGCGAGGCGATCCCCCTGGACGCGCACGACGCCGGCCGCGTCCGCGTACTGGCGCTCGGATTCACCCATCTGAGCCCACTCGAGCTTGGTGAGAATGGTGTCTTCGGCGGTGGCGAAGGCGACCTGGCGCCCCGCGAGCAGGCCCGGCGCGCGACGACGAAGCTCCTCGTCGCTGAACGCCCTCCCCTTCTTCACCACGAGATCGACCTTGAAGCCAGTGGCGAGGTGGATCGCGTTGAACAGGCGCCGTAGTCGCACGGCTTCGCGCGCCGCCTCTTCGCTCACGTAGAAGCCCGGCTCGAGCAGCCGCACGAGCCGCAGGACGCCCGTCTCGTCGGCGTCGATGACGATGTCGGCGTCCTGTGTCATACGCGGAACGCCGTGCAGGTTGCTCGCGAACGAACCCGCCACCATATAGGTGAGGCTGGCCCGGTCGAGCGCGTCGATCACGTACGCGACGACCTCCTCCTGCGTCACGGCTCGAGCTCGGGACTCGTCGGGTAGGCGCGGCGAAACAGCTCTGGCCCCAGCCAGGCACGGATCGCCGCGAGGCGAAGCTCGTCAGCAGTGTACTCCGGATGGCGCCGGTGGATGCCCGTCGTGAGCAGCTTCTGACTGAGCTCCGTCAGCTCCAGCCCGATGCGGAGGCGCCCAGCTGGCGCCATGCGCCGGTAGATCTCGATCTGGACGGCATCAGCCTGCTCGGTGGTGTCCCGCGGGCGCATCATGTTCGATCATAACACCCTCCTCGCCCCCGGCCTACCCTCCGACGGTGGGTCGGGTTCTTGAGACGCTCATCCGCTCGCCCGGTTCGACCCGAGCCAGCGCCTCGATCTCCGCAGGCGTGAGCGGTCCGGGGTGCGCGGCGGCGTAGGCACGTCCATTTTCGGTGAGCTGCCACAACCCCCGACGCAAGCTCGACGACAGCTCGGCATGCTTGAGGCGGTTGTGCGCCCAGCCGATTCGGTTGTGGTAGACCGGCTGAATCTTGCTCGGGAGCATCTGCGCACGTTCACCTTCGGTCAGCCGCACCTTGGTCGCGACCGCCTCGTACGCTTCCGTGGTCCGCATCCCCTCAGGGTGTTCCGCGAGTGCACGAAGCAGCGGGTCAATGAGCTGATCGTAGGTCGGGATGGACATCGGCGGCGTCCTCCGGCTGGCGACAGTCCCCCTCGCGGTCTTGAACTGGGACGAGGTGGCCCAGTAGACGATGGAGGAGGAGGATCGTCAAGTTGCGGCAGATGTTCGGGGCGGTGTTCCAGAGGGCCCTCTGCCG
>DASXVK010000430.1:0-6188 GCA_036504295.1 Polyangia bacterium | reverse complement strand
CCCCCCCCCCTCAACAGATGGCGCACGTGGGTGATTATAGCCACGTCGCGGCGCGCGGCTACGGCTCCGCAGCCGTGCCCGCCGCGACGGCAAACCGCCCCGCGGACGGGCGAAACCAGGTTGCCTTCACAATAATCATGTGGCTACGATGCGGCGTGCCAATGAGCGACCCTGAGCTGCAGCGACTCCGTGGCGACATCGACCACCTCGACGACGAGATCGTGCGCCTGCTCGAGGAGCGCGCCGGCCTCGTGACGCAGGTCGGCGAGGCCAAGCAGCGGTCGCAGGCGCCGTTGCACGATCCGGAGCGCGAGCGCGAGGTGCTCGAGCGCGTGTCCCAGCGGGCGGTCATCCTGCCCCCCGCGCTGGTGCGGTCCGTCTACCGCGCCATCCTCGACGCGGCGCTCACCCTCGAGCGGGGCACGGGCCCCGGCGGCCTCGTCCCCCTGTGCGCGCCCAACATCGAGAGCATCAAGCCCTACGTCCCGGGCAAGCCGGCCGAGGTGCTCGAGCGCGAGCTGGGCATCAGCGGGGCCATCAAGCTCGCCTCGAACGAGAACCCGCTCGGCCCGTCGCCCAAGGCCGTCGCCGCCATGCACGCCGCGCTCAAGGACGCGCACCTCTACCCCGAGGGCACCTCCTTCTACCTGCGCGAGGCGCTCGCCCGCAAGCACGGCGTGACGAGCGAGGAGGTCATCTGCGGCTCCGGCGGCTACGAGCTCCTCGAGCTGCTGGTCCGGACCTTCTGCACCCCCGAGGACGAGGTCCTCTACGGCCAGCCCTCGTTCGTCTGTTACCAGCTCGCCGCCCAGGAGCACGGGGTCCGCGGCGTGGCCGTCCCGCTCGACGGGGAGTACCGCTACGACGTGGCCGCGCTGCTCGCCCAGGTGACCCCGCGGACGAAGGTGCTGTTCCTCGCGAACCCGAACAACCCGACCGGCTCGTACCTGCCCCGGGCGGACTTCGAGCGGCTCCTCTTCGACCTGCCGCCGAGCGTCATCCTCGCCGTCGACGAGGCGTACTTCGAGTACGTGCAGGCCGGCGACTACCCCGACTCGATGCGCTATCGCAACGCCCGCGAGCGGCTCATCTCGTTCCGCACGTTCTCGAAGATCTTCGGCCTCGCCGGGCTGCGGATCGGCTACGCCGTGGCGTCGCCCGAGATGATCGGGTACATGAACCGCGTGCGTCCGCCCTTCAACGTGACCACCATCGCGCAGGCGGGGGCCCTGGCCGCGCTCGACGACCACGACCACGTCACCCGCACGCGGGAGGTCACGCTGAGCGGGCGGGCGTACCTGATGACGGCGCTCGCGAAGCTCGGCGTCCGCGCCTACCCGTCCCAGGCGAACTTCATCTTCGTCGACGTCGGGCGACCGAGCGCGCCGGTGTACGAGGCGCTGCTGCGGCAGGGCGTCATCGTCCGCCCCATCGGCGGCCCGCGGCACTTCCGGGTCTCGGTCGGCCGGCCCGAGGAGAACGAGCGCTTCGTCCGCGCGCTGGGGGAGGTCCTCCAGTGACGGGCGCGCCCGCGGCCGCGCCGCGGGACGAGGGCGAGCGCTACGGCCGCGCCGCCCTCATCGGCACCGGCTACATCGGCGGGTCGCTCGCGCTCGCGCTGACCCACGCGGGCCGCGTCGGGACATGGGTCGGGACCGACGCCGACGGCGAGCACCTCCGGCGCGCGCGCCTGCTCGGCATCGTGGGCGCGACGGCGCCGACGCCGGCGGCGGCGGCGGCGGGCGCGGACCTCATCGTCATCGCGGTGCCGGTGCTCAGCGGGCCGGCGGTGATCCGGGCCATCGCGTCGGCGGTGCGGCCGGACGCGCTCATCGTCGACGTCGGCTCGACCAAGCAGTCGATCACGGCCGCGGCGGTCGCGGCGCTCGCGGACCCCGGGCGGTTCGTCGGCTGCCACCCGATCGCCGGGCTCGAGCGCACCGGGCCCGAGGTCACGGACGTGAACCTGTTCCACGGCCGCTACGCGATCCTGACGCCGGTGGCCGAGACCGCCCCGGCGGCGATCGAGGCCGCGGCGGAGCTGTGGCGGGCCGCCGGCGCGCGGCTCACGCAGATGGACCCCGTCCACCACGACGAGGTCATGGCCGCGGTGAGCCACCTGCCGCACGTCGTGGCCTACTCGCTCATCCGGACGCTGGCGGGGCTCGGCGGCGAGGTCGGCCGCGACCTCGTCGGGATGTCCGGCGCCGGGCTCCGCGACACGACCCGCATCGCGTCGTCGAGCCCGGAGATGTGGCGCAGTATCTTCCTCGACAACCGCGAGCACGTGCTCGGCATGATCGAGGCCTTCGCCGCGCGCCTCGACGAGCTGCGGCGCCTGGTGTCGACGGGCAACGGCGCGGAGCTCCTGCGCCTGCTCGCCGAGGCCCGCGCGGCGCGGGAGCGCATCCTGGAGCAGCCGTAGGCGCGCCACCGCGCTGAGGTGCCGGGCATGAGGGCGACGAGTCGCCGAGCGGGTTGGCGTCGGGCCCTGCGAGCATGTCCCCTCGGATCACTTGAATCACGTGATCCGAGGGGTGATGCGCACGCATCCCCTGCGAGATCACGCGTCTCCGGTGATTCCGCGGGGGATGGGTTCCCGGGTCGCGTGAGCCGCGCACCCGCACACCGGGCGCTGGGGGTGAGGTAGCATGCGCCTGCGCGTACGGCCGCAGCCCGGCCGGGCCCTCGCGGGCGCCGCCACCGTCCCGGGCGACAAGTCGGTGAGCCACCGGGCCCTCATCTTCGGCGCGCTCGGCACGGGCGACTCCGTGGTGACCGGCTTCTCCGGCGGCGACGACAACCGGCGCACCGCGGCCGCGCTGCGGGCGCTCGGCGTCGGCGTCGAGGAGCGCGGCACGACCGTCATCGTGCACGGCGCGGGGCTCGGCGGCCTGACGCGCGCGGTGGGGCCGCTCGACTGCGGCAACTCGGGGACGACGATCCGGCTCCTCTGTGGCC
This sequence comes from Polyangia bacterium, assembly GCA_036504295.1. Lineage (GTDB taxonomy): Bacteria > Myxococcota_A > Polyangia > JACRCY01 > JACRCY01 > DASXVK01. The sequence goes on along the minus strand of DASXVK010000430.1, from coordinate 3,227 downwards.
TCCTCTGCGGGCAGCCGTTCCCGACCGCGCTCGACGGCGACGCGTCGCTGCGGGCGCGCCCGATGCGCCGGGTGGCGGAGCCGCTCGCGCGCATGGGCGCGCGCATCGACGGGGCGCCCGGCGCGCGGCCCGGCGACATCGTGCCGCCCCTGCGCGTGCACGGCCTCGCCAGGGGGGCCCGGCTCGTCGGTACGACCCACGATCTCGCCGTCGCGAGCGCGCAGGTGAAGAGCGCGATCCTGCTGGCCGCGCTCGGCGCGCGCGGCGTCACGCGCGTGACCGAGCCGGAGCTGTCGCGGGACCACACCGAGCGGCTCATGGCCGCGCTGGGGCTGCCCCTCTCCGTGATCCCGGGCGCCCGGCCGGCGGTGGCGCTCGACGGCGACGCGGTCCGCCCGTTCCCCGGCCGGCCGTTCGCGGTGCCCGGGGACCTCTCGTCGGCGGCGTTCCTGCTCGCCGCGGGCGCGCTCGTGCCGGGGAGCCGCGTCACGGTGCGCGGGGTCAGCGTGAACCCGACCCGCACCGGCGTGCTCGACGCGCTCACGGCGATGGGCCTCGTGATCGGCCGCGGCGCCGAGCGCGACGAGGGCGGGGAGCCTACGGCGGACCTCACGGTGGCGGCGGACGACCTCGCGGCCACGCACATCGCGGGTGCGCTCACGGTGCGGTCCATCGACGAGCTGCCGATCCTGGCGGCGCTGGCGACGCGCGCCGCGGGCACGACCGAGATCCGCGACGCCGGCGAGCTGCGCGTCAAGGAGAGCGACCGCATCGCGACGATGGCGGCGGAGCTGCGCCGGCTCGGCGCCGAGCTCGAGGAGCTGCCCGACGGGCTGCGCGTGCACGGGCCCGCGCCCCTGCGCGGCGCGCGGTGCACGGCCCACGGCGATCACCGGGTGGCGATGTCGCTCTGCGTCCTCGCGCTCGTGGCCGAGGGCGAGACCGTGGTGGAGGAGGCGGACAGCATCGTCACGTCGTTCCCGGGCTTCACCGCCGCGCTCGGCGCGCTCGGCGCGGACGTGACGCAGGAGTAGGGGCTACGGCCCGACCTGCTCGCCGGCCTCCGGGGCGGCCTCGGGCGCCGGCTCGGGCTCGGCCGCGGGCGCGGCGGCGGGCGCCACGGCGCCGGGCAGCACGGGGCGGCCCTTCTTCATCGGGAGCGCCTGGCCGTAGTAGGGCTTGAACTGCTCGTAGAGGCGCAGCGCCCGGGCCCCGATGCGGGCGACCTTCTGGTTCGCGTGCATCATGTACTGCTGGATGACGGGGTACGCCTCGGGCGCGCCGATGGTCGCCAGCGCATTGAGCTGGGCCGCCATGACGTTGGTCCAGTGTTCCTTCTGCAGCGCCTCGATGAGCGGCGCGGTGCCCCGCGGATCGCGCGAGAAGCCGAGGAGCTCGGCGGCCTTTCGCCGCTCGTCGCGGTCGGGGCTCTGCAGCGACTGCATCAGGAAGACAGGATCGACCCCGACCCGGAGGCGGCGATTGCCGCCGCCGCAGCCGGCCGCGCCGACCAGCAGGACGGAGACGATACCGAAAGCCAGGAGCGCTCGAACCTGCCGCACGGGGCACCTCCTCGGGTTGGGCGGCCCATCGTCGAGCGGAACGGCGCGCGTGTCAACAGGGGTGCGGCAGGGTGCGGCGCCTGCGAGCTACTCCCGCAGCGCGGCGCACATCGCGCGCAGGCGCGGGTCGCCCGTCACCTCGCCGTGGGACGACGCGAGCGCGCACCAGCGCTGCACCCAGTCGAGCTGCGCGCACTCGTCGTCGTCTTCGTCCGGGGCGGGGCCGAGCAGCTCCTCGAGCGACGGGCGGGCCGGGCGGCTGGCCGGCGCCGACGCCGGAGCGGCGGCGGAGGCCGGGGCCGCCGCGGCCGCCGCGCGCTGCGAGGCTGGCGCGCTCTGCGGCGGCCGCGCGCGGCAGCGCTCGCGCAGCGCCTGGACGCCGTCGCGCATGACGGCCTGCCCGCGCGGCGGCGCCCCCGCGGGCCGCGCCGGCAGCGGCACGAACGCCATGACCGCCGCGGCGAGGGCGGCGAGCGCGCCGGCGAGCCCGGCGGCCATCCACGCGGGCCGGTGCGCACCCGCCGCGGCGCCGGCCGGCCGCACCAGGTACCCGAGGAGGGCCCCGCCCACGAAGCCCACCGCGTGCGCCGCGTTGTCCGCGTGCACGAAGAACCCGAACACCATCGTGTACGCGCCCCAGTGGAGCATCCGGTTGCGCACGTCGCGGCCCACGGTGGTGCCGTCGCGCTGCCCCCATCCGGCCGCGAGGCCGACGAGCCCCATCAGCCCGCCCGACGCGCCGGCCGAGACCGCCGCGAGGCCGAACGCCTCGCTCCCGAGGTTGGCGACCACCCCGGTCAGCATGAAGAAGAGCACCATCTGGGCGCGGCCGTAGAGGTGCTCGATGGCCGGCCCGATCTGCGACAGCGCGAACACGTTGAAGGCGAGGTGCCACAGCCCGATGTGCAGGAACACCGCGGTGCCGAGCCGCCACCACTCGCCGGCCCACACCAGCGGCGGGTAGTGCGCGCCGAAGCGCAGCAGCGTCGGCACCGGGAAGCCGAGGAGCCCGCCGCCCTGGGCGAGCATCATCCGGCCGTAGATCGCGATCATCGCGACGCCCAGGAGCGTGCTGACCGAGACCACGTCCGGCAGCGCGAGGCCGATGCGGGTGACCAGCTGCGCCAGGCGCGAGCCGAGCGGGGCGCCGCACTTCGGGCAGCGCCGTTCCTCGCGCGCCGCGATCGCGCCGCAGCGCGGGCAGGTCTGGTGCGCGTAGCGGATGTGCAGGGCCTTGACCTCGGCGCCCCGCCGCGTCCGCTGCCACCGCTGCTGCAGCCTGAGCAGGCGCCAGCGGACCCGCACCGGGTTCGCGCCCAGCGCGGCGGCCACTCTCACGACGGCCTCGACCCAGTCGGGACCGGCGTCATGCGGGGGCGCGCCCACCTGGGCGCGATGATACATGGCGCCGCGCGCGCCGCAAAGCGGCTCAGCGCTTGGTACGGTCCTGCGTGATCTCGGCGACGATCGGGCTCGTCAGCCGCTCGAAATCCTTCTCGGCGATGCACACCGCGTCCTGGGGCGTGCCGGCGTTGAACGTGATCTCCTGGTCGGCGGCGAGCTCGCGGCTCATCACCACGGGCATGCCGTACAGGTTGCCGAGCGGCGGCTCGGCGCCGAGCTCGCTGTCCGGGCACAGCCGCTGCAGCTCGTCCTCGCGCGCGA